>CAMQZX010000109.1 GCA_947039785.1 uncultured Lachnospiraceae bacterium
CAGAAGTCATCGTACCTCCAACAACATTGATTGCGATGGCAATCGGGATTAATAAAATAACCATTAACGGAAAATTATCTTTAAAAAAACCATTTTTACTATTACTCATTGTTTTATCTCCATTCTTTTTTCATAAATTCATTAATTTCATTTACCTTTTCGTGAAAAACCGTTGTTAAAAATAATTGATAGAATTTACGGCTATCCACAGACGCAGCGTATCTGGCATTACACTGTCCATTGTGCCAGTAGCCACCGATATCTACTAAAGATTGGCCTTTCGACAGACCATCTGTTTCGATTTCAATAAAAGCGTCCTGCATCTCCAGAATTGATTCATCAATCAGATAGCCCACCGTCAGCACATCATGCATCGGTGCCACCGGACGTCTCGCGAAATCCCAGTTGTCATCTACCCCTTTTTGTGTAGCATGATAGATGAATCTGGATATTGGCGTATCAAATATACGCATCATTTCTCTTACATCTGCACCAAGAGCAATTTTATTCGTAACATCCAGACCAATCATATCTACTTTTGGGAATCCTGCTTCAAATACCTCTTTGGCAGCAAGAGGATCTGCCCAGAAATTGTATTCTGCAACCGGACTCATATTTCCCGTACCTTTGGCACCACCCATTACAATCAGTCGCTTTACCTTGCCGGCAAATGTGGCATCTCGACGAATTGCATGAGCAATATTCGTACAGGGTCCAATTGCAAACAATGTGATTTCACCCGGATGTTCTGATATTTCTCTCAGCAAAAAATCCACGGCATGTTCCTGCCTTACTTCATTATCCGAAGCAATGCTTGCAGCATAGCCTCCCAATCCGTCATCTCCAAAAGATGACTCAACTGTTTCCGGCTGTACACCATCCAAAGCCACCCCGCAGCCCTGATAAACGGGAATATCTCTTCGCTGACACAGTGCAAGAATGTCTTTTGCATTTCTGGTTGTATTCTCCAGATTGCCATTACCCGTCACACTGCACAATGCCCTTAACTGGACTTTTGGATGATGTAACGCCAATATAATGGCAAGCGCATCATCTACTCCTGGATCACAGTCAATGATAATTGGTATTCTCTCCATGAACCTCTCCTTTCTTTCCATTGCACCACTCAACATTTTCTCCATACTCTCTATATAAATTCCTCACCATAGGCTTACTGCTTCATACAGCAAGACCTATTTCGCAGGATATTATTTTTATAATGGTACTTCATTTTTATCAGGAATGGAGGTCTGTGCACCTTTTCGGGTGACAGTTATGGCGGATGCCCGATTTCCATAAATAATTGCCTCCTCACAACTCTTCCCACTGGTAATTGCCACAACAAAAGCCGCTGTAAAGCAATCTCCGGCTGCTGTAGTATCCACTGCTTTTACCTTTTCACCGGGGAATTGTTTGACTTCACCTTCTGTTACCAGCAAGCTTCCCTCTTCCCCCATAGTTACAATAACCTTACCAACTCCTTTTTTCAGAAGACTTTTGGCTGCTATTGCTGCCTCTTCCAGATTTGTCACAGGCATGCCGGAAAGAATTTCCAGTTCCGTCTCATTTGGTTTAATCACATCCAAATAGGTAAAGAGTTTTTCTGGAAGGTTTGGTACTGCAGGCGCCGGGTCCAAAATGACTGTTTTCCCCAGCTTTGAAGCCATCTGCGCTGTATATTCTACTACCTCAACGGGAATCTCCAGCTGCATTACCACCACATCGGATTCACTGAGCACCTGTTTATTTGCATCAATGTCTGCAGTTGTGAGCCTTGCATTAGCTCCCTGCAATACGATAATGCTGTTTTCTGCTGCCTGGTCCACTGTAATTACAGCATTTCCGGTGGGTACATCCGGCAGTTCCATCACAGAATCTGTATTGACACCCACAGAATCCAGATTTTCTTTCAATTTCCTTCCATTTTCGTCTTGTCCCACGGCTCCTATCATGGAAACTCTTCCGCCCAGCTTACCAATTGCATACGCCTGGTTGGCGCCCTTTCCACCCGGAACTCTGGTCATTCCCAGCCCAAGTATGGTTTCCCCCTTCTTCGGCATTTCTTTCACATTTATCACCTGATCCATGTTAAGACTGCCTAAGACTACAACTTGTTTCATCCTTTTATTCTTCCTCCCTGATTTCACTTAATAATGCAATTTCATCCTGATATGCATCCAAAAGCATATGATCTGCCAATGCAGACTGTACGCCAGCTCTGGTAGTACTGATTCCGGCTGAACAAGATGCAAATCCAATAGCCTCTGCCAATGTATTTCCCTCACTTAGGGAAACAGCCAAGGCACTGATAAATGCATCTGCCGCTCCGGTAGTATCCAACGGCTCCACATCCATACTGGAAACGAAACCTGCATATTGCTGATTTTTTATGTAAGCACCTTTACTTCCCAAAGTAACAATAACATTGGCCACACCTTTTTGGTAAAAATATTCTGCTTTTTCCTCAATCCGCATATTCCCCGGGAGAAGTCGGCTAATTTCATTCTCATTGGGAATAAAATATGCAATCTTGGGAAGCCATGCTTCTGGAATACGGGATACCGCTGCCGGCTTTAACATAACCTGCACCTTATACTTCTCACATACCGACAATGTAAAATCCGCTGTCTGCTCCGGTATCTCCAGAGACAGCAGACAAAAACGCGCTCCCTTAAACAAATGCTGACATTTATGAATCTGATGGATATCCAGATTCTGGTTAGCGCCTCTGTGCACGACAATGGTACTTTCTCCAGTTGGTGCCACATTGATGTAAGCCCTTCCGGATATGGCATTTTTATCAAATTCAATTCCATCTGTTTTCACAGAACTCTGGACCAGATTATTGTAAATAAGTCTTCCTTCATTGTCACTTCCCAGACGCCCGATCATATATACATAGCCTCCCAGTTTTCCCACGCCAACTGCCTGATTGGCTCCTTTCCCTCCGGGTTCCAGATGCATATTATGGGCCAGCAATGTCTGTCCATCTTTAGGAAGCTCTGGTACTTCAATAACCATATCCATATTCATACTGCCTACAACCACAATCTTCTCATGAGTGCCCAGTTTCCCTAACGGTGGTTCCACCACACTGGCTCTCTCATGCAAAATCGGATTAATGATTTCTGCAAAGCTTTTTGTTTTTCCCCTCTTTTCCAGATTATCTATTAGTTTTTCAATTCCCAAAACAGCTATCTCATGATATGGAATCTCTACTGCATGCAGCTGCGGAGATAGCAGCGTACACATCTGAGAATCCCTGGCCGAGATAACGGAAATTTCTCTCGGTATCTGAATACCTGCTGCATGCAACGCATTGTATACAGAGCAGGCAACCATCTCATTTTGGCAGACAATACTGCTTACATTCATGTTCAATAAAATCTTGGCTGCGACTTCAACGTCTTCCCGTACATTTCCCACCGCAATCACCTTATCCCGTTCCATAGAGATATTGTATTTAAACAGTGCCTCCGTATATCCTTTCTGCACATCTTTTCCTACTGCGTCCTTACAGAGAATGCATCCGATATTCCGATGTCCTGCCTGAATCAGCATTTTTGCAGCCATATATCCTGTCTTAATCTGCTCGTACCCAACACTGAGCACTTGCATATTCTGCGTATATTTCAATACTACCATCGGTATTTTTTCTTTTTGAAGTTCATTCACTGCCTGGCCTACACAGTCTTCCGGCGGAAGAAATAAAACCCCTTCCACTGATTTGCTGCGGAGAATTCCAAATGCCTTCTTCAATTCCTTCAAGACATCCTGTTCGGTCTGTGAAATCTGTAAAAACTGAACCAAAAGACTATATCCGTTTCTTCTGGCCTCCTGCTCCAAATAACAGGCCAGCTTCTGATTCTCCTGCTCTTCACCGCAGAGAATCGCCCCCAGAATACAACTTCGGGGATTTGCGTTTTCCCGTATATTGGAATACGGAACATACTGACAGTCTTTAACAATCTTTAATACCTTCTTGCGAGTTTCTTCGCTAATATCCTGATCTTTATGATTCAAAATCTTGGACACTGTAGATACAGATACCTCTGCCATTTTTGCTATATCTCTAATATTCATCTTCAGGTCCTCACCACCAAATTTATAAAAATTTTCTAAAGTTACTAAACACATTTCCTAAACAGTTTTCTTGATTCATAATATACACTTCTTTTTCCCATTTTGTCAACATCTTTTATCATTTTTAGTCACTTTCTCTAATATTTTTTGTCATTTTTTATACATTTAGCTCAAACTAATAAGCCGATTGTATGGAATGTGAAAACCGTTTCACTAAATAATTGATAGACATCACTGCCTATTTTTGCTACTATTAAAGAAAAAATAGGAGATACGTGATTCTAGATGAGTGTTACTATTAAAGATATAGCCAAACTTGCAAATGTCTCACCTGCAACTGTGTCCAGAGTATTGAATAATAACCCAGGCTTCATCAGCGAAGCAACACGACAGAAGGTACTAAAAATTGTGCAGGAACAAGGCTATACCCCGAATCATTATGCCCGGTCTCTTGTGACAAACCAGTCTCATACTCTTGGTATTGTTGTGCCGGACATCCTAAATCCGTTTTTCAGCGAACTAATCCGGGGCGCAGATGATACGGCACAGAGATTAGGATACAGCCTTATTCTCTGCAACTCAGATGATATTCCGGAAAAAGAAGAAACGCATATCCGTTTTCTCTCACAGCGGGCCGTTGACGGTATCATTCTGGCCAGCGGAGCCATACAGAAGAATTATGAATATCTGGATAGTTCTCATATTCCCATTGTGGGCATAGATCGTATGATTTCCCCTTGCAAGTCTCTTGTAGCTACGGTATGCTCTGACCTGTTACAATGTGGTTACCTTCCCACATCTTATTTGATCAAGCAGGGACATACAAAAATAGCTTTTTTAAATGGCTGTAATGAAATTACAAGAAATCAGGAGCGATATCAGGGATACTGCCGTGCATTTGAAGAAGCTCATCTTCCCCTTAAGGAAGAACTGGTCAAATCCAGCGGTTTTTCTCATGAGGCCGGATACCGTATGACCAGAGAACTTCTGGACCAGAATATATCCTTCACAGCAATCAGTGCCATGAGTGATATGCTTGCCTTAGGAGCCATAAAAGCATTACATGAAGCTAATAAACGTATCCCCGAAGACTGTTCTGTCATCGGTTGTGATGACGTATTTCTATCTAAGCTGCTGATACCACCCCTATCTTCTGTAAAACGTGATCCATATCATCTGGCATCAAAAGGAGTAGAGCTATTGATAGAGGCCATCCAAAATAAATCCTGGAAATATACCGAACATATCTTTCCATCTCAGTTGATTTTACGTAAAACAACATAGCTTTTTAAGGATGCTACAGAATCCTCTTTTGAGGAACACATGTAGCATCCTCTTTTTTTCCTCTTGACACATCACCATTATCGTAGTAATATGCCATTAATGAAAACGTTTTACGTAAAACAATTTACTCGCATTTTAGTTATTATAGTTATGAAAGGAGAACACCATGAATCGTATTCCCGTTGTAATAGACGTAGACACAGGAACTGATGATGCAATCTGCATGACAGCTGCAATACTAAATCAGGATAAACTGGATATTAAGGCGTTTACTGCTGTCTGCGGAAATGTTTCTGTAGAAAAAACCAGCCAAAATACCCTTGACATTGTAGATTATCTGGGTACCAGCTATCCGGTTGCTGCCGGTGCTTCAAAGCCGCTGGTTCAGAACATTACTTTTGCCATCAGTCATGGTTCCACCGGCCTGGGTGATGTGCAGCTTCCCACCTCTTCACGGGATTTCCTTCCTGACCCTGCCTGTGAAGTGATCTATCGCTGTGCCAAGGAGGAGAATGGAAATCTGGAAGTGCTGGCCACAGGTCCCCTCACAAATGTTGCACTGGCCATCCGCAATCATCCCGATATCTGCTCTCTGATCCGGCGAATCACCATTATGGGCGGAAGCCTTATCGGAGGCAATATGACTCCCGTCAGTGAATTTAATATTTACAATGACCCGGAAGCTGCCAAAATTGTTTTCGAATCTGGTATTGAACTGGTGATGGTCGGGCTTGATGTAACACTAAAACCATGTCTTCCCACCGAGGTAGTAGAAGAAATGAATAAGATTTCCTCTCCCCATGCGGACCTGGTAAGACGAATCTTTTCTTTTATGCAGAGAAGATCTGCTGAGTTTGGGGGAGATGCACCGAATCTGCATGACGTGATTGCTCTGGCTTCCATAGTCGCACCAAAGCTGTTTACCATGAAAGATTACTATACCACAATAGAACTGAATGGAGCTTTGACAAGAGGAATGACAGTTGCTGACTTTAGAAATGTATCAGAAAAAGCCCCCAATGTACACGCTGCAGTAGATATTGACATAGATGGATTCTGGAAATGGTTTATCGCGGTTATGCGTTCCTCTGATACAGAAAAATAGCGAATCATCTTCTACGCAATGCCTCTGGACATTTGTTAAAAAAAATGTTATATTGGTTTCCATGAAATATGTATTAAAGCCTTTGTCATTTCTGCCGGCTATACTTATGATGTACTTAATCTTTTCATTTTCGGGGCAGTCAGGAGAGACCTCAGCAGAATTAAGCTACAAAGTAAGTTGTAAAGTCGTAGAGATTCAGGGCACACTGACAGGACAAACTTATGATGACTACACCATCGCGGTTAAGGCCGATGAGATTCACTATAAGGTGCGTAAAGCTGCCCATATGACAGAATATTTTCTGTTGGCTGTCTCCGTAGCCTTCCCGTTTTATGTCTATGGTCTGAGGGGACTTCCCCTTGTCATACTAACGATGGGGATCTGTGTGGGTTTTGCCGGACTGGCCGAGTACCACCAATCCTTTGTGGCAGGCCGCGGCCCGTCTAGGAAAGATGTATTTATTGACAGCTGCGGCGCATTTATCGGAGTTATGGTGGTTCGCATTTTCTGCTGGATTTTCCTGGGGATTATGCCGGGGCATAAGAAAAAGAGAAAAAGAAGGCGGAGAAATGAAGCGTAGCGAGGGGCTACGGCCATTGATGACAACGTGGCAGATGGAAATAAAAACCGGAGGACCAGGTTCATAAATACCTGACTCTCCGGTTTCTTTGTACTTTAAATTCTGTTTTGCTTCTTTTTCTTCTCAATTTGCAAAGACATCGATTTTTATTTTTCTTCGTCTTCTTCTGTAATGGCTGTTACCTCAGCAACCACCTCAATCTCTCCGTTGTCGCCTTCTGCCACCACCTGAATATCCTCGGCAGACACAACTTCAACTACAATTTTTTCTTCGCGCTCAACCTCCAGCTCTTCTGTTGCCTCCGATTCCCCATCTGCCACTGGCTCATTAACAGCTTTGTCTGCCACAATCTCCTCATCACCCTCTTCAGCCGGCTGGTCTTCGTCTTCAATCTCATCTACCACGCCTTCCGGCACCTGAAGGTCTTTTGCCAATCTGGCGCGTTCTCTGATGGACAATTTACGCCCCTCTGGCTGCAGTTTGGACTCCTCCTCTTCCTGAGGATTTTCCAGAGCTTCCCGCTTAGCTTCTTCCTTCTCTTCCTTTTCAATCCGTTTTAATTCCCTTGTGGATGTGACAATAAAGAAAATGGAACATACCACAAAAAGAATCACCGCAATGATCATGAAAGGACTTGCCTCTGCATCTCCTGAAAGGATACCCTTCACAATGTTAAAGGATGTCCACAACAGATAAAAAGACACCAAAATCCGGATGCTCGGCATTGTCTTGTTGTATTTTTTATTTCCCATTTTATCCTCCTGTTTCTATCAGACTACAGCTCCTTAATCATCCTTACCCAGCCTGATCTGTACTTACCTTCCGTTAAGTGGGAGCAAACTGGCTGTTGTACAGCTTGCAGTAGAATCCTCCCCGTGACAGAAGTTCCTCATGAGTTCCCTGTTCTATGATATTACCGTCTTTCATGACTAAAATCAAGTCTGATTCCTTAATTGTAGACAGACGATGGGCCACCACAAAGCTGGTGCGTCCCTCCATCAATTCATGAAATGCCCTCTGCACCTGGATTTCCGTTCGCGTATCAATGGATGAAGTTGCTTCGTCCAAAATCAACATAGGGGGGTGAAGAAGCATCACTCTGGCAATACATAATAGCTGCTTCTGCCCCTGAGAGATATTTCCTCCTTCCTCAGAGATTACTGTATCATACCCCTGAGGCATACGTTTGATAAAACTGTGGGCGTGAGCTGCCTTTGCCGCTTCCACAATCTCTTCCAATGTGGCATCTGGCTTTCCGTAAGCAATATTTTCCCGGATGGTTCCTGCCTTTAACCAGGTTTCCTGGAGCACCATACCGAAATTGCTGCGAAGGCTGTCTCTCGTCACATCCCGAATTGGCTCCTTACTAATTCGGATTTCACCCTTATTCACATCATAAAAACGCATCAGAAGGTTGATCATAGTAGTCTTACCGCAGCCGGTAGGACCTACTATGGCGATTCTCTGCCCCGGTTTTACCTTGATGCAGATATCCTGCAAAAGGGGAACTTCCGGAACATAAGAAAAGCTCACATGATCCAGCTCCACGCTTCCATCCACCCCAGTCAGCTCCAGCGCATCCGGTGCATCCGGCTCCTCCGCGGGAACCTCCAGAAAATCAAAAATGCGTTTCGCACATGCCAAGGCATTTTCCAGCTCTGTCACCACACTGGAAATCTCATTAAAGGGCTTGGTGTACTGATTGGCATAATTCAAAAAGCTGATCAGCTGCCCCACAGAAATCCCACCGTTCATGACAGTGAATGCTCCATAAATAGACACCCCTGTGTAAACCAGCCCATTTACAAAGCGTGTGGAAGGATTCACAATGGAAGAAAAGAACAACGCCTTGATGCCGCAGCCTCGAAGCTGTTCATTAATCTCATTGAACCGCTCCATCCCTTCCTTCTCATAGGAAAATGCCTGAACCACCTTCTGATTTCCCACCAATTCTTCCACAATGGATGTCAGCTCCGCCCGCTTCTGAGACTGCTCCTGAAACATCCGAAAAGTCCTGCTGGCGATAAACCCTGCCACAAACAGGGATACCGGTGTCAGCAAAATTACCAGAAGAGAAATCTTCACATTGATGGTCAGCATAAACAAAATGGTCCCTAAAATAGTCACAACTCCGGTAAAAAGCTGGGTAAAGCCCATCAGAAGTCCGTCCGAAAACTGTCCTACGTCGGTGACCACCCGGCTTAAGATATCACCAGGCTGATTTTTATCAATATAGCTGATAGGAACCTGCTCTAAGTGAGCAAAGGCCCTCTCCCTCAATTCTTCAACCACCCGGTAGGTTACCTTATTGGAAATCAGATTCATGACCCACTGGGTAACGGCAGTAATCACAATGGCCGCCGCTAACTTTCCAAGGACTGTCAGCAGTCTGGAAATATAAACCTCTCCCGGACCCACAATCTGGTCCACGCCTTCTCCAATTAAAATTGGGGCGTATAACGTAAATCCCACGGACACCAACGCCAGCAATAGCATCCCGATAATATTTCTCCTATGGGGCTTTAAAAGGGACAGCACCTTAATCCATATCTCTTTGTTTTTCATGCAGATGCCACCTCCTCTTTGGATAACTGGGACAGGCAGATTTCCTTGTAAACCTCACAGGAGCGAAGCAATTCTTCATGGGTTCCCTGCCCCACCAGATGACCGTCGTCCAGCACTAGAATCTTATCTGCCTGTTTAATGGAGGATGCTCTCTGAGAAACGATAAACACAGTCATGGCTGCCGTCTTCTCCCGAAGAGCACGGCGAAGCGCTGCATCGGTGGCAAAATCAAGAGCCGATGCACTATCGTCCAAAATCAAAATCTCCGGCTTTCTCACCAAAGCCCTTGCAATGGTAAGACGCTGCCTCTGACCTCCGGAAAGATTTCGGCCTCCCTGCTGAATTTCCATCTCAAGCTGCTCTGGCTTTTCGGTGACAAATTCCTTTGCCTGGGCAATTTCCAGCGCCTCCCAGATTTCCTCATCAGCGGCATCTTTCTTTCCCCAGCACATATTGTCCCTCAGCGTTCCCTTAAAAAGAACTGCTTTCTGGGGAACCATTCCAACCTTTTGCCGAAGCTGCTCCATGGGATATGCATCTACAGATTGCCCATCCACCAGAAGGCTTCCCGAGGTAATCTCATAAAATCTGGGAATCAAATTCACAAGGGTAGTCTTACCGCAGCCTGTACCTCCGATGACCCCGATGGTCTCACCCGGTCTGACAACAAAACTTACCTCTTCCAAAGCAGGCTCGCCGCCTCCCACATACCGGAAGGATACATCTCGAAATTCCACCTTCGGTGCACCGTCAGGAGCTGTCTGGCTTTCGTTTCCTTCATCACTGAGTGCAGACTCCATGTGGAAAATTTCAGTCAGTCTGGCTCCCGACGCGATGGCTTTTGTCACTGCCACAATCAGATTTGCCAGAGCAAGAAGCGCCACCAGAATCTGGGTCATATAGTTGACCAGAGCTGTCACTTCTCCCTGGGTCAGTGTTCCCGCATTGACCTGCCAGCCTCCGAACCAGAGAATCGCCACAATGGCAAAGTTCATAATCACATAAGTTGCGGGATTCAGCAGAGCAGAAATCTTACCTGCCGCAATCTGAATCTGGGTAAATTGATGATTTGCCGCATCGAAGCCCTCATTTTCTTCTTTCTGCCGTCCGAAAGCTCTCACCACACGGGCTCCCACATGATTCTCCCTTGTAATCAGAGAAACACGGTCCAATGTCTTCTGTACATTTTTATAAATCGGTACAGTGGCCTTCATAATCAGATAAATTACCAGGGAAATCAGCGGCACTGCAATGAGGAAAATAATTCCAATCTTTGCATTAATCACAAATGCCATGATCACCGCTCCGGCCACCAGAAAAGGCGAGCGCAGAAACAGTCTCAGTACCAGATTCACTCCCGTCTGGGTCTGGTTGATATCACTGGTCATTCTGGTGATCAGCGTGGAAGTACCCACCTGGTCCAGCTCCCGGTAAGATAAACTGTTGATGTGAGCAAATAAATCTCTTCGAAGCTCCGTGGAAAATCCCATGGCCGCTATGGCACAGAAATACTGGGCCGTCAGAGAACAGATCAGCCCGATCAATCCCAGAGCTACCATAACCACGCACATCTTCCAGATATATGAAACGTCCCCCCTATGAATGCCCACATCAATGATGCGGGCAGTAACAAGAGGAACAATCAGTTCAAAACTGGCTTCCAACATTTTGAAAAGAGGCGCTAAAACGGCCTCTTTCCTATAATTTTTCAAGTATCTCAATAGCTCTCTCATGATGTCTCCTAAATCCTGCCATATAAATGTGATAACTCTTTCATACGCTTGAGAATCTTATGATCCAACTGGCCCTTGGTCAGACGCCATTTCCAGTTAAATCCCAGAGTGGATGGCTCGTTCATACGTGCCTCTCCTCCAAGACACAGGTAGTCCTGAATGGGCACAACAGCCAGATCTGCTACGCTAGCAATGGCAAGACGAATGGTATCCCACACAGCCTCATCCAGATCATCACCTTTGTTGTTCATATAACGCAGCGCAAAATCACGGTCATGGTCGCTGGCTGTGGCAAGCCAGTTTTTGGTGGTGTCATTGTCATGAGTACCAGTGTAAACCACACAATTATAAGGATATTTGTGGGTGAGATAATCACTGTTCTCGGAAGGGTCAAAAGCAAACTGAAGCACTTTCATGCCCGGGAATCCAGTATCTCTCAAAAGCTGCCGAACACTGTCAGTAAGAAATCCCAAATCCTCTGCAATGACGTTCAGGCTTCCCAGACGGTCGCGAATCACGTGGAACAGTTCCAGACCCGGTCCCTTTTCCCAGTGTCCGTTTCTTGCAGTAGTATCACCATACGGAATGGAGTAATACTCATCAAAGCCGCGGAAATGGTCAATACGAACCATATCGTAAAGGCGGAAGCTGTGCTCAATTCGCTGAATCCACCAGGTAAATCCTGTACTGCGGTGATACTCCCAGCTATAGAGGGGATTTCCCCAGAGCTGTCCGTCTTCTGAAAATGCATCTGGAGGACATCCTGCCACCGCAATGGGCTCGTTGTTCTCGTCGAACTGGAACAGCATGGGATTTGCCCAGGTATCTGCACTGTCAAAAGCCACATAGATAGGAATGTCGCCGATAAACTGCACACCATTTTCGTTGGCATAACGTTTCAATGCTCCCCACTGTTTGTAAAATAAATACTGCTGGAAGCGATAGAAGGTAATCTCATCGGCTAGCTGCTCCCTGCACTGCTGAAGAGCTGCCGGATGACGATCTCTTATTTCCTTGGGCCATTCATTCCAGCCAATACCTCCCTGATTATTTTTAATTGCCATGTACAGCGCATAATCTTCCAGCCAGAAGCCATTTTCCTGGATAAATCTCCAATACTCATGATCAGGATTCAAATCATATCTCTCATAGGCAAGACGAAGCAATTTAAACCGGGATTCATATACCTTCTCATAATCCACATAGCTTTGGCTTCCGCCCCAGTCGCAGCTTTTACATTCCTCTTCAGTGAGAAGTTTATCTTTTATCAGTGACTCTAAATCAATAAAATATGGGTTTCCTGCATAGGTGGAAAAGGACTGATACGGAGAATCTCCGTAACCAGTCGGTCCCAAAGGCAAGATCTGCCAGAATCTCTGGCCGCCCTCGATTAACTGGTCCACAAACTCAAATGCGTCCTTGGAAAAACAACCAATTCCATACTTGGACGGTAAACTTGATATTGGTAATAATACACCACTAGCTCTCATATTTTGTTATCCTCCATGTATTTATAACCGTTTCATCCTTTCAAGATAAAACAGTTACATGTATTTTTACTACGTTGTATTCCTGTCTCTTATACACATCTGACGCTGCCGACGAAGCTAGAAGTG
>CAMQZX010000110.1 GCA_947039785.1 uncultured Lachnospiraceae bacterium
TAGTAACTTTTACTGATTTTAATATATCACATTATCTTATCCTTGTCAACCTATTTCTGAACTTTTTTAGTACAGTTTCCACAAAGCCCGTAGAAATTTGTCGTATGGCCTTCAATAATCCCTGCAAATCGCTTCGCCGCCAATTCCTCCAGATCACCATTTTCTTCCATTTCAATGTCAATAACGCTGTGACAGTCTCGACAGATAAAATGATTATGAGGGGTTGTTCTGGCATCAAAACGATCCGGTCCCTGAGCTGTTGTAATCTTAATGATCTCGCCAATACTGACTAACAGGGATAAATTACGATACACTGTCCCAAGACTGATGTTGGGATATATCTGCTGAATGTTCTCGTACACAGTATCGGCAGTGGGATGATCGTCACGTGAATTTAAAAATTCCTTAATCGCTTCTCGCTGTCGGCTGTATTTTAATGTTGCCATTCCTCCTCCTTTCCATAACAAAACTGATAACTATTCAGCTCTTGCCAAATAATAACAAGAATTGTTACTGTTATAAATATACTATACTTGACTAATTTTGTCAAGATTATTTATAAGAAGAGATGTCAGCGTGAAGAATACCCTTCCTCCTACAACCTGACAAGAAATTATATGTCATATACCAATAATAGTAATCTTTACTGTTATTAATATACCATATTGATCAATTATTGTCAATACCTTACCAAAAAAGTAATATTTATCTTACAGGAAGATATAGTTACAGAAAAAGGGCCAAGATTCTCTCAGCCCTTTCGTGATTCTTATCATTATTCTTCTGAATCTGTAGTCTCAGCCGCTTCATCAGCACTTGTCTCTTCTGATTTAAAGGAGTACTTCTCGTTATCCTTTACTTTCAAAGTTTTCAAAACTTTCTCATCCTGTGAAATCTCGGCATCTTCTCTCCACTTCTCTGTAGTCTCATCATAAGCAGTCTGCTTTCTGTCGTTGACGATAGTCTCCTTCTCATCCTCTGTGGCATCCTGATCCACAGCGGTGTCCAGACGCACCACATAATAAGTGTCATCGCTCACTACCAACTCACTGGCAACCTCTCCATCTGTCAGCTTCTTCACAGCATCCTGTACTTCCTGGGGAACTACTGCTGTGGCATCTTCATCTTCCTGAGGATTTGTAGCAAAATGTGTGGTGGTAGCGCTGAGGTTTTCATCTACCTCCTTAGCGATGGAATCCATATCCGCATCTGCAGTAGCCAACACTTCATCCAAAATCTGCTGTGCCTTTTCCTTGGCGCTTGCAGTCTCTTCTGCCTCACCATCTTCCTCAGAATCTTCTTCGGTACTGTCAGCTACCCTTACAAAGGTAACACCTGTCTGAGATGCCTCTTCATCAGAAACCTCTGTATCCACATCTGCAGTAACTGGATCATACATGTACTCCTTATAATAGGACAGCGCCAGAACCTCTTCCACCATACTCTGATCTACGCCCAGTGCAGAAATAGTAGCTTCGTCATTGGATTCCATAAAGCTCTTGGCAGCCTGTGTAATCTTCTCCTGTTCTTCTTCAGAAATTGTCACACCATACTCCTCTGCATGCTGACGCAGAATCACCATATCCTCCAACTGCTCCATCACACTGCTCACGGTCTGATCGCCGTATGTCTCTCCGGTCTCTTCATCTGCAACAGTATCCCAGATCCCGTCTGTAGCTCCGAAGTACATCTCATACATCTGAGCTGTCTGAGCCTGCTGATAGCGCAACATAAGATTCACAGTTCCCAGTTTTATTTCCTCACCATCTACTGTAGATACAGCTTTGGTTCCATCCAGACTTTTTGAGCAGCCAGTCATGGTTCCCAGCGCCAGAGCACCAGTCAACGTCAACACAGCAACTTTCTTTAAACAATTTCCCATAATTTCCTCCCATATGCTTTTTATGCCTCATCGACATGCCTCTAATGAGTATAAACTTTTTTTCTTTTGGGGGCAAGGTTTCTCATCAAATTTCAGTAAATCTTCACATTTTCAGATGATGGGCAGCAAAATTCAGATTCATGACTGCATGCAACATTACTCCTCTACCAGTTTCAGGATTCTCTCCACCAGTTCCTGAATACGGTCCTGACTTTTCTTCTCCACATGGAAAATAAAATAAGGATTTTCCACCACTTTAAATTCCAACTGTCGATTATAATCAGCTAGTAATCCCGGAATGCCATTGGGATTAATTTTGGCACGTTCGTACATGGTCAGCTTCACTGTATTTCCTCTCTGCTTCACTTCCTTCATATACGCATTATGAGCCAAAGCCTTCAGATTCGCAATAAATAAAAGATTCAGCACTGCCTTCGGCGGCTCTCCAAACCGATCCATCAACTCCTCCAGCATATCCTCATATTCTTCCTGATTTTCAATTCCCGCAATGCGCTTATAAATATCCAGCTTCTGAACTTCGTTGGTGATATAGCGTTCCGGAATAAAAGCGTCCATGTCCAGATCAATCGTCGTCTCAAAGTCTACTTTCATGGGAACACCTTTGGCTTCCTTCACTGCCTCACTGAGCATTTTACAGTAGAGGTCATACCCCACCGATTCCATATGGCCATGCTGCTCTGCTCCCAGCAGATTGCCGGCTCCACGGATTTCCAAATCCCGCATGGCAATCTTAAAGCCGCTTCCCA
The DNA here is from genome assembly GCA_947039785.1 of uncultured Lachnospiraceae bacterium. Lineage (GTDB taxonomy): Bacteria > Bacillota > Clostridia > Lachnospirales > Lachnospiraceae > JALFVM01. The sequence continues at coordinate 2,650 of CAMQZX010000110.1, forward strand.
GCTGAGTAAATTCCCGGATGGCAGACAATCGTTTCTCCGCCGTCTCCTGAAGCAATTTATCCCGTCTGTACATCAAAAAGGCATATGCTATACGGTTAGAACGACCGATGCGTCCCCGCAGCTGATACAGCTGTGACAACCCATAACGGTCTGCATCGTGAATAATCATGGTATTCACATTGGAAATATCAAGACCTGTCTCAATGATGGTAGTAGACACTAAAATGTCAATTTCCCCATTGATAAAATCATACATGATTCTCTCCAGCTGACGCTCGTTCATCTGCCCATGGGCATAGGAAACTCTGGCATCCGGAACCAACCTGGCAATTTTGACTGTCACATCTGCGATATCATTTACCCTGTTGTAGACATAATAAACCTGTCCGCCTCTGTTTAACTCCCTGGTAATGGCCTCCCTCACTGTTTCCTCATCATACTCCATAACATAAGTCTGAATGGGCATACGATCCATGGGCGGCTCCTCCAGCACGCTCATATCCCGAATACCGATCAGGCTCATATGGAGCGTTCTGGGTATAGGTGTTGCCGTGAGAGTCAGTACATCCACATTTTTCTTCAACTGTTTAATCTTCTCTTTATGAGTCACACCAAAACGCTGCTCCTCATCCACGATCAGCAGTCCCAGATCCTTAAATTTCACATCATCCGACAAAATTCGATGAGTTCCGATTACAATATCCACCCATCCTTTTTGTAAATCCTGCACTGTTTTCTTCTGCTGGGCACCGCTTCGAAATCTGCACATCAAATCCACACGAACCGGAAAATCCTTCATCCGCTGGACAAACGTATTATAATGCTGCTGGGCCAGAATAGTAGTAGGCACCAGATAAGCTACCTGTTTACTTTCCTGGATTGCTTTAAATGCAGCCCGAATGGCAATTTCTGTCTTGCCGTAGCCCACGTCGCCGCAGATCAGACGATCCATAATCTTATGGCTTTCCATATCCCGTTTGGTATCTTCAATGGCCTGAAGCTGATCTTCCGTCTCCTCGTAGGGAAACATCTCCTCGAATTCCTTCTGCCAGACCGTATCCTCCCCATAGGCAAAACCGTCAGTCTCCTGTCGAACAGCATATAGCTGAACCAAATCCTTGGCAATGTTCTTCACCGCTCCCTTGACACGGGATTTTGTCTTGTGCCACTCCTGACCTCCCAGCCGGTTCAGCTTGGGACGCTTGGCATCGGCTCCCGCATACTTTTGCAGCGCATCCAACTGAGTTGCCAGAATATAAAGATTGCTGCCGCCGCTGTACTCAATTTTAATATAGTCCTTCACAACCTTATCCACTTCTACCTTCTCAATTCCCCGATAAATTCCAAGGCCGTGATTTTCATGAACTACATAATCCCCCACAGACAATTCGGCAAAATCCTGAATTTTCTGACCTGAATACTGACGGCGCTTCTTTCGTTTGCGCTGCTCCCTGCCAAATATGTCTGTCTCTGTGATTACCACAAACTTCAGCATGGGATACTCAAATCCCTTTCGTGCATGTCCGTACGCCACCATAATCTCGCCTGGCTGAATCAGTCGATCATAATCCTCTGTATAAAAGGCGTTAAGGTCATTGTCCCGCAAATCCTCTGCAAGACGTGCGGCCCTTGTTCTGGAGCCGGACAAAAGCACCACCTGATATTTCTTCCGCTTCCACGCCGCCAAATCCTTTACCAGAAGATCAAAGCTGTTATTGTAGGAATTTGCCGACTGCACCGTCAGATCATATTTCTCAATAACCTTCCATTCCTTCTGATTCTGCTCAATGGTGCACAAAGACACACAATAACGACTGTTGAGCATTTTACAGACCTGCTTATAGTCGCAGAGAGTATCCTCCCGAAGATCTGTATAGCCTTTCTCAGCCCGGTTACGCATACTTTCCTGAAACTCATCCTGAATCCTGGTGGCTGCCTCTGTCAGGCGACTGGGTTCATCCAGACAGATCAATGTACTCTTCTTTGGAAAATAGTCCAAAAAAGACACCATGTCTTCTTCGCCTTCTACCTCCGCCGCAGGATAAATCACAATCTCTTCCAGATTTTCCAACGACCTTTGACTCTCCACATCAAAACTGCGAATAGAATCAATCTCATCTCCCCACAGCTCGATTCTCCAGGGATTTTCCTCAGTAAGAGGATAAATATCCACAATATCTCCACGCACGGAAAATTGCCCAGACATCTCTACCTGGGCTACCCGCTCATATCCTAAGGATACAAGATTCATTTTCAATTTTTCCAGATCCAATTCGCTGTTATCTGCAAAACGCAGAAGTCCGCGGCGAATCTCTTCCAACGGCCTCAGATAATCCATACAGCCATTGATGCTGGTAATCACCACAGCCCTCTTTCCGTCCAAAAGGGCCTTGATGACCTTCATTCTCTCTTTAATCAGCAGATTACCCTGAATATCCGTCCGGTAAAAGAGCAAATCCTTTCCCGGATACAACATTGCCTCCGGCGCGTAGAAGCGATAATCCTCATAGAAATCTTTCGCTTTCTGGTCATCTGCCGTAATAATCAACTGACTTTCCGAAAATTGAGACAGACCATGGAGTAAATGGGATTTTTGAGAATCCATACATCCGGATATCTGAATGATACCCTGCCTTTTCCCCAATTTCTTCCCCAGCTCTTCAAATTCCGCCAGATTCTGCAGCGGCTGGATAAATGCTTTCATTACTTATTACCTACCTCTACTCTGTCTTCATGACTGCTCTTTTCTGTTATATTCATTCATTGCAGCATCAGGGCCATCCTGAATAATCATAGCCACAGCCTTAGCTGCCTTCTCGATCGCCTCATCAATGTGCTTACGCTCCTCTGCAGAAAATCTTCCCAGCACATAATCGGCAAGATCCCATCCTTTGGGTTTGGCACCCACGCCCACTTTCACACGGACAAAATTCTGAGTTCCCAGTTTCTGAATAATATCTTTCATTCCATTGTGACCACCGGCGCTCCCCTTCTTTCGAATGCGAAGCTGCCCCGGCTCCAAATCTATGTCATCGTAGACCACAATTAATTCTGATTCCGGATCTACTTTAAAATAGTCGCACATAGCCCGAATGGGGCCGCCGCTTAAATTCATAAAAGACAGCGGCTTTACCAGAATTACCTTCTCCCCGGCAATCCGGCCTTTCCCATACATGGCATCAAATTTCACACCTGTTCCCGGAATATTATATTCCTCCACAAGTTCATCTATGACGTCAAATCCCATATTGTGTCTTGTCTTCTCGTACTTACTTCCGGGATTTCCCAAGCCTGCAATTATATACATCTCACTTCTCCTGTTAATTAAAGTAAACCATCTCTTCTTCCAGAGGCTGGCACACTTCCACATGGGAAGCATAAAGAACAGGGCCAAATCCCTGATAGAGAGACTGCTTCTCCACAACAACCTTAGCAGTCACTTCCACCCACTGACCTGCTTTGATCTTAGATGCATAAGAACTCTTACAGATATAACCGATAAATGTGGTGTCATCTGCACAGCAAGTCATAGCTGTTCTGCCTGGAACAAAATACTTGGCGGATAAATCCTTTGGTTTGATCACTCTGCCCTTAAATTTTACCACTTTGTTTTCATATTTCTCCGGATTATCCATGGCATCCACATACCAGATTCCATAATCCTCCGGTGCAATGTCAATAACCGGCGCATCGATATCAAAAGGCAGAGAATCTGCAAATACATCGATTTCACCTTCTTCGTCCTCAAAAATAACCTCTGCACTCTGGTTAGCAACCTTGATTCCTCTTCGATATGTTGCCAAAGGATCTTCTTCACGGCATCGATTAAACAGTACCAAATCTGCATGACGTACCATTTCCATAAAGAGGGACTTCATATTGTTCATATACATCTGGAACGTACTGCCGTCCACTGTGGTGATATGCTGTACAATTCCCCAACCAGAAGGCATTTTCATCTCTTCCAGCTTGCTGACCTGCCACATTCCGTTGTATTCAATAATGACACGAGACGGGCTGTGTGCAATTTCCATGGCAGCCAAAAGCTCCGGAGTAAATTCTTCCTCGGACTCCACCACTTCCATCACGGTGTTTGCCATCTTCAAAGTCTCAGTATCGTATTCCGCCTCGCCTTCCTCGCATACGATCAACAATGTTTTCTCAGGAATATAGAAATAGTCCTGCTCTATAGTAAATCTCAGAAAGCTTGTCTTGCCACTTTCCAGAAAGCCTGTCATCAGGTATATGGGAACTCTTATCTCATCTTCTTCCTGCCTCATCTTTTCTCAGTCCTTTCTATTATATATGTCGCTAATACTACGTTATTTCAAGCCGAACAGTTCTGCCAGCTTCTCTTCCTGAAGCTTGGAACCAATGACGCAGATGCGTCCTGTATACTCTGGTTCTCCCTCACGAACATCCGCCTCACCGGGAACCATATCAAAATAAATCCACTGTTCCTGCTCGCCTTCAACCATACCTTTGCTGCGCAGAATCATGCCGTATTCCTCAGACTCAGATAATGTGTGAAGAATATCTTCAATCTGCTGTCTGGTAAAGCTCTTGGCAGTCTCGTGTCCCCAGCTTGTGAAAACTTCGTCTGCATGGTGATGATGGTGGTCATGATGATGACCACATCCACAATCGTGATCGTGATGATGCTCATGGTCGTGATTGCATCCACAGTCATGCTCATGATGCTCGTGGTCATGGTGATGCTCATGGCCGCAGCAATGCTCATGATGCTCGTGGTCATGATGATGCTCATGGTCGTGATCATGATGACCGCCGCACACCGGACACGTTTCTTCATTTAACAGTTCCTCTGCCAGAGAAACAGTCTTTTCCATAGCCTCCAACAATTTGGCTCCGCTCAATTTCTCAATCGGAGTGGTCACCAGAGTGGCATCCTCTTTCATCTTTCCTTTCAAAAGCTCCACAGACTCCTGAATCTTCTTATCGTCAGCTACATCCGTTCTGCTCAGGATAATGGTATTGGCATTTTCCACCTGATTCTCGAAGAACTCGCCGAAATTTCGCAGATACATCTTGCACTTCTTCACATCTACAACTGTAGTCAAGCTGTTGATTTCAATATCTGTCTCCTTTTCCACAGAAAGCACTGCTTTGGTCACGTCAGACAATTTGCCAACGCCGGAAGGCTCGATTACAATTCGGTCAGGATGATAAGTATCAATTACTTCTTTTAAAGCCACACCGAAATCTCCCACCAGAGAACAGCAGATACAACCGGAATTCATCTCACGGATTTCGATACCTGCTTCCTTCAGGAAACCTCCATCAATACCAATTTCACCAAATTCATTCTCAATCAAAACAACCTGTTCTCCAACAAAACTGTCTTTCAGCAGTTTTTTAATCAGAGTTGTTTTACCTGCGCCCAGAAATCCTGAAATAATATCTATTTTTGTCATGTCCTGTCAACCTCCTGTAAATTATACATTTTATTATAACTGTCTGATTTTTTATTATAACACAAATATAACACAACGAAAGCAAAAAAAGCCCCAAAAGTACAAAAACCTTTGGGGCATTTCTCAACTGATTCTCAATTAGCCGTTAATCATGAAGTTCATCAGACGCTCAATATCTTCTTTCTCGGAAGCGATAATTTCCAGCTCCGGAATCTCTCCATTGGAGAAAATGTTAGCAAGAGATACATACTGAGATAATTTAGATTTCAGATTTAATCTATCACCCTCACCTGTTACCAACTCTACTCTGCCAGTACAGCTATCAACTACCTGGAAAAACTTCTGTACATCTTTAATATTTGATACTTTCATAATAAAATCCCCTTTCTCTTAACTTGTTACGCCCACATTATACTCTTATTTCTATTCAAAAGCAATTGTCTATTCCTCATAAACCTTTAACTTCTTACTGGTCAAAGAATAGGCATCTTCCCTAATGTTATGCAGCGAAGGCAATTGCTTTCTCACCTTATCCACTCTGGATAAATCAATGGAAACCACAAGACATCCCGCCTCCTCACCCAGAGAATCCACAATCTCTCCCCAGGGATCTATCACCATGGAATGTCCATAAGCCTGAAACGCTTTCTTCTGTCCGGTCTGTCCGCAGGCAACAATGTAACAGGTATTTTCAATAGCTCTGGCCCGAAGCAATGTCTCCCAATGAGCTCGCCCGGTGTCCGCCGTAAAATTAGCGGGGAGAAAAATTACCTGAGCGCCATTTTTCACCATCAGACGGAACAGCTCCGGAAAACGCAAATCGTAGCAGGTGGCAAATCCCACATCCGCCAGATTCATTCTTGCCACCACAATCTCCTCACCTGGCATGATGGTTCGGGATTCCTGATAAGATGGTCCGTCCTCCACATTCACATCAAACATATGAAGCTTACGGTATTGTGCAATTACCTTCCCCCGGGGATTTAACAGCAATGTTGTATTCCAGGGCTTTCCCGTCACCTGATATTCGGTGAAGCTTCCACTGTGTACATAAACTTGATGCTTACTGGCAAGCTGGGCATAAAAATTACGGATTTCTTCGTTATGAAGGCACGCATTCCCAGTCAGGTCTCTGCCTGTATACTCCATAGTCTCAGGAAACATGATCAAATCTGCCCCCCGCTCAACCGCCTCCCTGGCATATTCTGATGCCTGGAACAGATTTTTCTGAAAATTATCCTGAGAATCCATCTGTATCAGTCCCACAGAAAAGTTTGTCCTGTCTCTCACCACTGTTCCTCCTGTTATATCAAAAGCACTATCTTTTTCTCTGCCGCATACCACAGCTGATTCTATATAGCCTGTACCCATCGCTTCTGTCTCTTAATACTGGAAAATGGCAACTCCGTACGGGGGTAACTCATATCCAATGGAATATTCCCGATTATCCATATTGATTTTCTCAGCCTTGTAAGTCTTCGGCTCGCACATTCCATCCTGAGTAAAAATCAATTTGTACTGTTTCTTCTTAGGCACACCCACACGATATTCAGGTCTTGCCACCGGAGTAAAGTTGCACACCACTAAAATATTATTTCTCTTAGTGGGGGACTTGCGGACAAAGCTGAAAATGCTGCGGTCACCGTCATCTCCATTAATCCATTCGAATCCTTCCGGATCGTTATCCATCGCATATAAAGCCGGATACTTCCGATAGAGCTTCAGTAACTGACCCACATATTCCTGAAGGTTTTTATGTCTCTCTTCACCCAGCAGATACCAATCCAGCTCTCTCGCCTCGCTCCACTCCTGAAGCTGACCAAAATCCTGTCCCATGAACATCAATTTCTTACCTGGATGGCCAAACATAAACGCATAACCAGCCTTCAGATTCTTGAACTTATCGTCCAGCTCTCCCGGCATCTTGTTGATCATGGAGCATTTCAGATGAACTACTTCATCGTGGGACAGTACAAGAACGTATTTCTCACTGTATGCATACATCATGGCAAAATTCATCTTGGTGTGATTGTATTTACGGAAATAAGGATCTAATTTCATGTATTCCAGAAAATCGTTCATCCATCCCATATTCCATTTCAGGCTGAATCCCAGTCCGCCCTTCTCCACAGAACCGGTAACCATCGGCCATGCGGTAGACTCCTCTGCGATCATCACAGCACCTTTGTTTCTGCCCAGCACAAGACTGTTCAGATGACGGAATAACTCAATGGCTTCCAGATTCTTGTTCTCACCATACTGGTTGGCAACCCACTGTCCATCCTGCTTGCCATAATCCAGGTACAGCATAGACGCAACAGCATCCACACGAAGACCATCCACATGGAACTCCTCAATCCAGTAAAGAGCGTTGGCAATGAGGAAATTCTTAACCTCAGGTTTTCCATAATTGAAAATCTTGGTTCCCCAGTCCGGGTGCTCGCCCTGACGCGGATCCGCATGTTCATAAATACAACAGCCATCAAACTCAGCCAGTCCGTGGGCATCTCTTGGAAAATGAGCCGGTACCCAGTCCAGAATAACGCCGATTTTTTTCTTATGCAGATAGTTGATCAGATATTTGAAATCAATGGGAGATCCGTAACGGGATGTGGGAGCATAATATCCAGTAACCTGATATCCCCAGGAGCCATCGAAAGGATGCTCAGCAATCCCCATCAGTTCTACGTGGGTATATCCCATCTTCTGCACATAATCAGCCAGCTTCTCTGCAAATTCACGATAATTATAGAATCCATCCGCATCCTCTTCTGTGGCAGGATGTTTCATCCAGGAACCGGGATGTACTTCGTAAATTGCCATAGCCTGCTTATTCTCATCAAATTCTTCCCTCTTCTTCATCCATGTGGTATCGGTCCATTTAAACTTAGAAATGTCTGCCGTCTTAGATGCATTGCCGGGGCGCAACTCACAGGCACTGGCATAAGGATCTGATTTGTATAACAATTCACCATGAGCACCCTCAATAAAGAACTTATACAACTGACCTTCCTCAACTCCCGGGATAAATGTCTCATACACTCCAATAGGCCCCACCTTTTCCATTGGATTTGCCTTTGTATCCCAGTCATTGAACTCGCCGACCACACTTACAGATCTGGCATTCGGGGCCCATACAGCGAAGTAAAAACCTTCTTTTTTTCTCACGGTCATAGGGTGGGCACCCAGCTTTTTATAAATGTCATAATGGGTAGATTCCCCAAATAAATATTGATCTAATTCTGTAAATTTGTATCTCTTAGCCATTTTACGTTCCCCCTGATAATTTATAGTAGTATAGGTCAATCTTTTTTACTATTATACCATCGATTAGCATTTCTGCAAAGAAAAAGGTGTAAGATTCTGCAATCTTACACCTTCGTTTTACTGTTGCTCTTTTCATAACAAATCCATTTGAAATTCTACCTGCAAATCGTCAGGAAGATATTTGCAATCTGTTTCACTACTAGCCAGATATATTAAATTTATTCTCCATCACTGTCAGAATCATAGGATGAATCCAGGGATACATCCTCAGAAGAATCACTGTCATAATCGGAGTCACTGTCGTAGGAGCCGCTGTCATAATCGGAATCCCCTTCCCCTGAATCCGTACTATCTTCACCTTTCAAAGCTGCCACTGTAGAATCACAGAAATCTGTGTAGGACTTACCATCCTGCAGATCTATCCCCTTCGCTTTAGCAAGTTCACTCACCGTCACCAGCTTGTACCCTTCCTCAATCAGTGCTGGAATCAGACGAATCGCCGCCTCCACACTGGGCTGATGAATATCATGCATCAAAACGATATCTCCATCTGTAACATTCTCCATTGTTGTGTTATATGTACTGTCCGCATTCATAGTGGACCAATCCAAAGTGTCGATATTCCACATAAAACAAGGCTTCCCAATCCAGCCAAGAATCGTCTCATCCTGGGCACCGTAAGGAGTACGAGCCACTGTTGCAGGTGAACCGCACGCCTGTGCAATGAGATCATCGGTAGACTGAAACTGATTTTTTACCTGATCTTCACTCAGTGAAGTAAGCTGAGGATGATCGTAAGAATGGTTACCCAATTCACAGCCAATCTCAGCCATTTTCTTAATCTCATCCGGATACTGAGCTGCATTGGTTCCCACCATAAAGAAAGTTGCACGTGCATCATTTTCTTCCAGACACTCTAACAACTGCATGGTATACTTTCCCGGTCCGTCATCAAAAGTCAACGCAACCATCTTTCTCTGCTGGGTCTCATCATAGACACCATTTTCATCAAACATGTAATCCACGCCATCTACAGTAACCCATCCTGTCTGAACATATCCATTCTCATCTACATAATATCTTTTGCCATCAATATCCAAAAAACCATTTGCATAATATGTACCGTCGGCATTCTGATACCACTTACCCTTCTCATCTTCCTGCCAACCTGCTGTCATAACCGTTGCTTTCTCTGCATTTGACTGATCCTTCACGGGCATTCTCGCCGCCAGTGTGGAATCAACCTCCGGAGTCTGAGCCTGCACCTCCACAACTTTACCGTCTCCGCCGGAAATCTTGCCAGCCAAAGGACTGATCACCAACTTAAACAACACAGTTACAACTATTACTGCACCCAATACGCAGCTCGCCAGTCTCATAATTTTTCGCATCAGCAGCTGGCGACGCTTTCTGCGCATTCTCTCCTGTATAATTCTTTTATCCATCTATACTCAACCCTTATTATAATTAATATTAACATATAGTGGCAAATATTTTGACCCCATAATATCTACAGATTACTCCGCATTTTGTGACCCT
>CAMQZX010000111.1 GCA_947039785.1 uncultured Lachnospiraceae bacterium
CCTTTATCCAATAATAAAGTTTTTTAAATACATCCATCACAATGGGATCCTGCATTTTTGCAGAACCCTGGTTATTTCTTACATACGATATAATATGCGGAGCAACATCTGCAATTCCTTTCATTCGATTATCGGGTAATTGCAAAAAAACTTCAGCTAATAGCAATTCTCCTTTGATGTCATATCCCGCAACAGACGAAATACTTTTTAAGGTTTCATCCATTTCACCATTATCTGTAAACAATTCTTCTTTTGCTTTAAATTGGCCGTTCTGGTTTGGCAAAATTGTTTTTTCTTTTCTATCTAATAAAAAACTGTATCCTGAATTTTTTATAAAATCAATAAATCTGGCGATCCATTCTTCAACACTTTCTTCTAAATCAATAACAATCAAATCAAGAGTTTCCAAATTTTTATATTCACTTATTTTATCTACAACCTTAGTACATAAATATTTTATTGATTTTTCGAGTAATTCTTCCGAAATAATAGAAACCTCTTGCTTTACCATAAATTCATCCGGAAATATAGTGTCCGCAAATTTCAAAAAATCTATCTGTTTCTTTTTGAGATCAGATAGATCACCATCCTTTGCATACAGAAGAATCAACTGGCTATATATATTATCCAGTTGTTCAGAACCCTGTACTAAACCATTAGTTATTCTCTCAAAAATATCTTGTATTGAACATTTGGGGATATTCATCCACTCTAAAACAACGATTTCCTTATCAAGAAATTCATTTCGGCAATCATCCTGAACATAATTTAAAATATCCTTATATGCCTCATCAATATCTAAATCAACTGATAATGTATCTAACGTGCAAAAAGAACCATTTTGATTTGGGAAAATACTCACATGGTTAGTTTTTATATACTCAATTATGCTTTTGTTTTTTGATATCAAATAATAGAGTTGGTTAAGCCATTCTTCTCCCTTTTTACATATTTTTTCTTCGAGTAGATTTATATTCTTTAATTCTTGTACATATTGCACCAAACTCTGTAATGTAAATTTATTACATCCTCTCCATAATGAATCGTACCATGCATCAATTTCAGATTCATTCGTTACCATATCTGGCATAAGCTCTGAAACTAACTTCCACATTTCTCTTCGTATATTCGAATTCGTATCATCAATTATCCAAATATTCGTTTCTCCCCATTCATCCTGTAGAGCTGTCCTTGTTTTTACTTTATTTTCAATAATTGGCGTGGTGCAAATTATAGTTTTGCACACATCTATAATATTTTTTCCTACCCACTCTTTACTAAGCCATGTCTTCTCCCCTTGTGAGCGAATTTTCACAAAATTATAAATTCCCTTCCATCCTCTATTTGATATATAAGATAAAAACTCCCCATACAATTTCACGGCTTCTTCTATGAGGCTCTTATTTTCATTTGTTTCAGCTTCATCTACATCTTTTAAAAAAATACCATTGCGCGGCTCAGTCGGATTGAACTTTGAACTATTAACCACTGCTGGAAAAGCAAAATCCTCTGTTCCGATTAAAGGAAAATCGCAAAAAAGTCTTGGTAACTGTTCTGAAAACTTCTTTATCCAAACGCTATTTTCTTTCCTCTCCACCTCAGTAACTACAGATACATTTTCGCTTTGGATACTGGCAATATAAATGATATTTTCTTCTTTATTCCGTTTAATTACAACTTCCTGCACTTTTATATTATCTTTTTGTGTTGATTGGATAATACCGCCTCTTCTAAACTCCCATTCATATTGTATTACTGAGACAGATCTTATCTCTGGTACGAACATAAAAACATATGGCATAGAAACAGAAAGACTATTTAATCCTTCTTTCGCAATAGCAACGCCCCTTTGATCAAGGCAGTATGTAAATGACGTATTAAATGACTGCTCTTCAAAATCATTCACTACCTTTCCATTATCAATACCATTTTGTAATTGTTCAAAACTTTTTCTATTTCCTTCTATAATTCCTTTCTTTGTTCCTTCCGAACGATTTATTTCTAATTCTATTTTTCTAATTTCATTCTTCTCGTTCTGCAAAGCACCTGATACCAGTACTTTCTCTGATAAGAGATGTGTGGTCATAAACCCTGTTCCAAATTTCCCCGTACTTCTTGAGGATTTTTCATCCCTATCTTTCGTTGAAACTTGTTCTATTAAAAAGATAATGTTTTGTATTGTAAATGGTTTCCCATTATGCGAAAACCGTAATGTTCTTTCCTGTTCACTAAAATCAATCCTTATATCAACGCCGCCAGTGCTATTGACTACGTCCTTAGCATTCTGGATAAGTTCCCAAACCCATCTGCAACGGCTTTTATCATCGGAATTTTGTTTCAATCCTTTCAAAGAATCTATTATCTTATTTGCAACATTGGCATCATGTGCCTGTTCGCGCACTTCCGCAATTACATTTGTACCCATTTCTATTCCTTTCTCATATAGTATCAATAATCTATAACACATCAACCATTATTCTCTGCTCTTTGTAATTCCCGATTCTATTATACTCTGAAAAACCTCCTATGAATAGACTTGATTCTTTTCCCACCTACACTTCGCAGTAATGTTATGTAAATCTTGTGATAGTAGTTTCACCTAAGTGAACTTTCACCCCAAAACACAGGCATATCCGTCACGCATACCTAAAAAAGCGGTGTAACCTTATCATTCGGACTACACCGCTTCTTTAATTTATAACACTTTAGAACATCTGCTCCGAAGCATACTCCGGCTCACGGCTGTTCTCCTGATACTGGGAATCTGCCTGTGACTGTTTCTGCACAGGTTTCCCGGACTGGATCTTTTGCATATACCATGCGGACAGCCATGCCTCAAAATGTGCTTTTGTCAGCAGCATCAGTTCACTGAATACCTCAAAGGTCATGCTGATGGCCACATGGTTCTCCGGCTTGTTCCCAAACCTGGGAACGATCAGCCCTTTTGCATCCGTCTGGCCCGGCCCGCTGTCCGCAACAAAAAGGAAATCCGATTTGCTGCCGCATAAGAGCTGGGCCGTCCTCGACAGGCTCATGCCGTCTTTGCGGGCACGTCCCTGCCTGGCAAGCTTTTCAGCCGATGTTCCACCAAGGCACTGGTACAGCGGGGATTTATCCCCATTTTTCTTCCTGCTCTGCATCATGTACCGAAGCTCCCCACAGGTAATCTTGCGGCAAAGCTCCAGGAACTCATCCACAGCAATATAAATATGGATGTTATTGGTCTGCCTCTGCCCTGAGGGCTTGCTGAGGTCATAGGTGGCAAACGCCAGATGAATCCTCCCAATCTCAAACGCATCGCTCAGACTCTCTACAAAACAGTTTCGTGCATCCTTGCGGACAATCTGGTTCTGGTTACGGTCTTCCACCATCTTATTTCCTACCTTTCTTCCTATCCTTCTTTGTCGGCATCCTACGCATGATATCAAGAATCTCCGAAGCATTTGCCTGAAACTGGGGCATGAACTCCCTGCCCATATCATAATCAAGATATATTTTCAAAAAAGTCAGGTTCCATGCGGCACACATGGCATCTTCGCTTAAAACCTTCTCCGCTTTACGGAATATGCACCCAAGTTCAGAAATCATCTGATTCCATGCCACAAAGAATTCATCTTCCAGCGGGATGCCAAACCCATCCAGCCATTCCCGCACCGTGTGGGTTTCGGAATTGTCCCCACAGCCAGGATTTGTAAAAATATAAGTGATGTTATCGGCAGTTATCTCCGGGTTCTGATTGTCTGCCTCCATCTTTATGCATCTCCCAATCGGGAACATTGCGCAGACGGTCGGTTTTGCCTTATGTACCAGGCATTTATGCTCCTTCATCAGCGGGCACCTCATAATGGAGCCGCGCGGCTTGATCCGGACGATGGGGATTCTGGAAGATCCCCCGATATAAGTCTCACAATACTTCTGGAACATGTCTGCCGGTTCCATCTTAAGTTCTTTTGCCATACAGTAGATATCCTTTGCATTCAGCAGAATATCCTCCCTGTGAATACAGCACTTCCCGCACATATCGCAATGGAACTGGAACCGATCATCCACACCGATTGCCATTTTGTCAATGTTATCTGCAATTTCCTGTAATCTGTTATCCATTTTCATTTCCTCCATAAAAAGATTTTATTTTTAGTGCTTTCCTGCCAAGTTTTATTGCAATGTTCCGCCAAAATGGGTCTTGAAAGCTTTGATCCAAATGGTCAATATCGGAACATAACAGTCCAGCAGGGCCTAATTTCCAGGCCCACTCTGTATGACATACCAGCGGCAAAGTTCTCTTAAAATTTCCAAGTGCAAATGTAATGGTTTTATTCGTTCTGTCTATTTTGTAATACACATCATAATGTCTGTTATATTCACAAACAAGATGCGTAAAACCATCTACATCTACAGTAGCAGGATATTTTTGCGCCTCATCTATACTCGAAATATAAATGTAATGCTTTTCGCTGATAGCCAGGCTCCCATTATGCCCCGGAATTGGTAAAAACTCATTGCAGCTGCTATCTGTAATGAGCTGTATCAGCTCATCCTTTGAATACCGGCAGCTTTTACGGCAATACAAGCCCTCAAAAAAGCTTTTACCTGTTTCCGTCCCTATGCATACCCAGAAATGCGCATCATCATAGGTTGCAGAAACCGCTTTTAACAGCATTTCTTTTGAAATTAATTTTTTCTTTTTAGAATCCACATGTACTTCCCTTTCTTAGATAAAGAGGCGCCGTAACCGGCGCCCCATTGGTTGTGTCATATTGACATGGTAACTGTTAAATGGAATTCAATTCCCTCCCGTATCATCCGCAGCCTGTTTCTGTACCAGGCTTCTCAAAACCTCTAAAAGTTTCTGATTATTGATCCTGAATTGCTCCGTAAAAGGCCTGTCCAAGTCAAACTCCGAATACTTATAGCGGAGGAACTGAAGGAGCGCACCTTTTTTCTGCTCAAGGGAAAGCTGCCCTAAAAGCCCCGCAATCTCCCGGACAGAACCAACGTCCGTTTCCCAGAAGTCATAGTCCTGCCGCAAGCAGCGCTTCTGAACCCATTTTCTGACTGACTGCTGCGGCCCGTTAAAATGATGCGTCTGCTCCATACTGAGATATGCTTCAAATCCTCCTGACGTAGCCGGCCCCACGGAAATGGGATATGTACGGCACGCCCTGGGCTTTGCGGCATGGATGGTGCATTTATTATCCTTGAGGAAAATGCACTCATCATCCGGACCGACTGTATTCAGCATGAAAACCGTATACCCGGACTCATGCAGCAAAACCGGTATGGCATACCTCGCCAGCACGTCATCCATGCACCGGATGGGCTCCCCTCTGTCCCGCAGATATTTTGCAAGGCGGAAGGCGTCCAGGCTCTCCAGTGGGACGCTCTCCCTTACATGCCGGCAGCATGCACCGCACTGCTGGCATTGGAAAGGGAAATGCTCCCTGGGATCTACCGGAACCATCTTCATCATAAATTCTTTCATGAGCCAAACGCCTCCTCAGTCCCAGGTGTCACGGCACGGTACAAATTCTATCTGTGTATCCTCCGAAATCGGCATGTCCGGCTCGCCGTCAAACTCATTGTTGTATTTGGTACGGATATTGGGCTTCCAGCCTTTCCGCGGATCAATATCCACATACAGGTTCCCATCTGCTTCGTAAACCGGTCTGCTCCAGCTGTCGCGTCCTTTATAATTTAAAATCAATTTTTTCATCTTAATCCCTTTCTGTATCTCACAGATACTCATATTCTATGTCATGCTCCTTGCACCATGTTTCGATTGCCATGAAGTTCTCCTCACTGCAGCTTCCATATTTCCTTCTGCGCAGTCCGCCTTCCGTATGCTCATAAAGCACAGAATCCGGGATTGCAGAAAAGCCAGTATGGGCGAGCAAAATCTTTGGACGGTCCGGGAATTCTTTTTCCCTTCTGCGGTCTTCGCCGAAATTCCAATAAGCTAATTTGTACCCTAACTGGCATTGGCTGTAACGGCAGCGCGTCAACACAATCCTGGAGCACCAGAGAATCTGGGTCCCCAGGCCGTCACAGACGGCAGCCTGGAAATTGCCACAGTGTATAGTTTCTTCCTGCTGAAAATCGTGGTTCACAATCGGCAGCATGGCGCGTGTCTTTTCAAACTCTATTTCCGGAAACCCACATGGGCTGTCACAGAAATAGAATCTGCTATTGTCCGATGAATATGCTATTTCTACCACATCCGAAACAGACATTGACCGCCCTTTATACCCCTCCGTAAATGCCGTATTGAAAATAACAAACGCATCATCCAGAGAGCCGATTTCCAGTTCACCGCTGTAAACGGTTTCGTAGATTTCAGCAGGCACTTTATTGTCGCTGGCTGTTTTGATGAAGCCCAGCCCCCGGAACATCAGATGGCTGTTATCCAGTTCCGGAACAATCTGATATAATCTGATTTTCATGGGCGCCACCCGCTTTCCCTGTACAAGTCCTCGGTATCCAGCAGCTGCAGACGGTAAACCGGCATGCAGTTCTCTTCTTCCGGAAAGACATTGTCTTTGTCAGGAATGACCACACGCAGCACCCTCCTGCCGGTTTCCTCATACTCATCCAGCCGGATATCACAGTCCTCATAGATGCCGGAGACCAGGTCACCGGCCTGGAACCGCTCACCGGCCTGGACGCGGAGCCCTAATGTATTCAGGATGCGCCCGATTTCTTCAAACGGCAGGTAAAGCACCATCTGGAAATCCATGTGATGATATCTTTCCATGCCGTGCGTATGGGCGTTGCAGGCATACTGCAGAAATCCTGTCTCCACCTTTTTGCACTCCTCACACACCACGCCGTTGGCGCAGCAATGAATGATCCAATCAATTTTCTCCATGATCCGGCACCTCCTCGCTGTAAAGATAATCCCGCATCGCTTCCATTGCCTGCAGCAGATCGGTATGGAACAGATTCCAGTCATCAATGAAAATGTCCATGTCCGCATAGTCCCCGAACATCACTGCATCATCGACGCAGAACAGCTCATAGTCTACTTTATCCGCATCGTCATAGGGAAGGCTCAAAATGCCCTCCTTCACCAGAACCAAAAAGGTTCCAAGGTGCTTCCCGTCAGAAATCGGATATCTCCAGCAAAGCTCGTTGCCGTACTTTTCGCGGTATTCTTCACAGAAATCCATCAGCGCAGAGTGGGTAGGGGCATTTTCATTGAAGTATGCCATCAGCTCCTGACGGCTCCTCAATCCCTCCATATCCAGCTCCATGCCGTTTATTTTAATCTTCTTCATCTGAATCCCTTTCCGCCATATATGGCTTATAATAAGTTGTGTCATCTTTGTCAGACTGGTATGCTCCGATACAGACCTCGTGGCAGGGGCTGCGTTCCGGATTGTATTCTGCAAAGCAGATTGGTCCGTCAATGTCGTGCAAACCAGTATCCCAGTAGATATTGATTGCCGGGAAGCTGTCGCCTCCATAGGCTACCGCCCTGAGCCTGGAACCATCCGGCAGGGGCAATACAATCGTAGGGAGTTCTGTCAGGGCAGCTGACTGCTTCTCTGACAGAGAAAACCGTTCCTTATACGACTGCGTATACCGTTTCTGTGCCTTATCCAGCTCATCCCTCAGTGTGGCAAAAATCTGCTGTACCTGCTCGCCCGTAAAGGCATATGCTGCAGGGTTGGAACAGTTCCCAAGCAGGCGCACCATTTTGATGATTTTGTTCACCCGCGCCTGCGCTACCCTGCGAAACCGGCTGGCTTTTGATTCTTTCTTCATATAGAGACACCTCCGTTCTTCACGCATTCCACTGTGAATGCGTACTTTGAAAAAATCCCCTGGTTGTCATCCAGATATTTTTGTGCTGCTTTTTCTGATTTGAATTTGCGGATGCCTGGAGCTACCGGTTTTTCACCACGGGCAAACCAAATACGTCGGCTGCTCCGCTTTACGAAATAGCCCTGCATGGCGGACAGCACATAGTATTCCGGCAACAGGCTGAAATCCATTGGCTTCCCCTTGCGCCGCATGGGCGGATGGGTGACATGGCGGTTATCCCAGAAAGATACGGAAATGCTGCGGCCTTTCAGCTCCTTAAGCTTCTCCGTCAATTCCCCGGTTGTATAAACCGGATGCCTCTGCCAGTCCGGCTCGCTGTAATCCACCACAACCACCGTATTGCCATATTTCCTGTATTCCTCCACTGTATGGGCGGATTTCATTCCGGCAAGGATCCAGCGGCCAAACTCGCCCTCCTCAAAGGAACGGTACCGGCTTTTCCTGGTTCCTCCCCGGTTGCCCATACTGGCGGCCTCATAGACTTCTGCAATCTGACGCATCTCATCCGCGGTGAAAATTTGGCTGTCACGGCGGGTATAGTTCAGGACAGACCAGTATTTTTCCGGAATCTCCCGGCCACGCCTGCCAATCTCAAAACAGTTGGACGATCCGTGGTTGACGACCGGGATGTATCTGTCGCCCACACGGATAAATGCCTTGTCGTAAAAAATTTCGCTGCTCATACCGCACCCGCCTCCTTTCCGGAAGACATATGCAGCAGATACCTGGTATTCCGCGTCTCAAAGCGGACATCTGACTGGGAGATTTTCTCCATACTCAGTACCGTGCTTGTCCTGCGGATACTTTCCGCCTCATGGATGAATGCCGATTCGCCAACCGTAATCGGGTAAATCAGGCTGCCGGTAATCTCCAGCATCTTTTTTGTATTGTCCATACCATTGCCTCCTATTTTCTTTCTTCTTAATTAAGAAACCTCCAAAAATGAAAAGGCAGAGCAGTTTCCCACTCCGCCACTGTTATTCCGGCATCCTTATGCCAGCATGTCCTCAAATTCCTCTTCCGTCAAAGTCCTGATACCAAGCTGCTGCGCTTTCGTGAGCTTGCTGCCGGCTTTCTCCCCGACGATCAGATAATCCGTTTTCTTAGTCACCGAGCTGGCAGGCTTTGCGCCAAGCTCCAGCAGCTTCGTCTGGATCCCGTCACGGGTATAATTCTCCAGCTTCCCGGTTGCAACAACAGTTTTTCCATAGAACGGTGTATTGTAATTTGTATTCATAGTTGAACTCTCCTTTATAAAGTTGATTTTGTTAAGCAGCGGACGCCAGAGCTTCGCTTCCTCCGCATCCTGATACCACTGATAGATGTTTTTGTGCATGGTTTCCCCGAAATCAAGAAGCTGTGTAAAGTCAAAGCCGCCTAAAATAGCAGCCTCAAACTCATCCCATGAACCGTGGAAATACGCATCCAGGTCGCGGCCAGCATGTCTTCCCACCATCGGGATGCCCAGTCCGGCAATAAATTTTGCCAGCGTACAGCTGCGGCTCTTTTCGATGGATGCCTGCAGACGCTCAAACGATTTTTCGCCAAAGCCCTCCGTATTCACAATCTCCTCACGGTGCTGATCCAGGTCATACAGATCGCCAAAATTGCGGATCCACCCATGGCCAATGAATTTCTCCAGCGTAGTTGCCGAGAGGCCTTCAATGTCCATGCGGGTTTTCTCACAGAAATGGTCGAACTTCTGAACCAGTCTGGCAGTGCAGTGTGGATTTTCGCAGAAGAGCTGACGGGTACCGCCGGTTGTCGTCCTGACTGCGAGCGGTTCACCGCAGCAAGGGCAGGCCATCGGCAGGGTAAATGTGTTACTCTGCGTATCGTTCCTAGCAATCTGCGGGATGATCATATTGGCCTTATAGACCTGGATCGTGTCCCCGATGCCAAACTGGAACTCATCAAAGATGTCCAGATTATGCAGATATGCGCGGCTGACTGCCGTTCCGTCGATTTCCACCGGCTCAAACAACCCGGTAATGCTTACCATACCGGTACGGGTTGTCGCCAGCTCCACGCCGAGGAATTTTGTCTCAAACAGCTCGTCCTGCCACTTCAGGGCAATCAGGCGGTTCTCATGGTGTCCGGTGGCTCCCAGGCTTTTCCCAAAACTGACGTCATCATATTCCATGATAAGCCCGTCTACCGGATAGCCATAGTGCTTCGGATCCATCAGCTCCACCGTTGCCTTGATATAATCGGCGTCCATGCCTGACAGTTCTGCATGCGGTACTACCGAAAAACCGTTGGCCTCCATAAAATCCATCTGCAGGCATTTGGTCGGTATCTTCAGGTCTGTTACCAGGTCAAATGCAAAAAATTCCAGAAAACGCTTCCCAGACTCATTCGCATCCAGCTTCCGCACGCTGCCGGCCGCCAGATTCCTGGGGTGGCTGTACGGTTCCTCCAGACTCAGGTTGATTTTTTCAAAATTCGCCCATGAGATGACGCCTTCACCGCGGACCTCAAACGGCTCCCGGACAGGGACCGTCAGCGGCACATTCAGGAAGGTACGGACGGTATGCGTCACATCCTCTCCGATCATTCCTTCCCGGCCGCGGGTAATCGCCTGCTGCAGTTCGCCATTATCATAGCGAAGCACCAGCGTCAGACCGTCCAGTTTCCATGACAGCACAACATCCCGCGTACCCGCAAACTTAACCAGGTCATCAACGGATTTCGTTTTATCCGCAGACAGCATCGGTCTGGTATGCCGCACCGGCGTCAGCTCCTCCATGATTTCACCGGACACGGTCTGCGTCGGTGAACCGGAAAGAGTCAGGCCCGTATGCTGTTCGAGGCTCCTAAGCTCCTCTGTCAGCACATCATAATCCCGGTCTGACATAATAGGCCTGTCATCTCTGTAATAGGCAATGTCCGCCTCCTTGAGCTGTGCAATCAGCTCCTTCATTCTTTCAATATTTGCTTTGTGTTCTTTTGCACCCATATATAGGCTCCTTTCCTGTAATCATTTGCCGTCTATTCCTCCGGCCATTCCACTTTTGCATTCACTTCCCTGCATACCCCTGACTGGAACACCCAGCGCCACTGGCTGCCGTCTTCGCCCATCATCCAGATATAGCTGCCATCCTGCACATACGGTGCAATCGACCGGAACATCTCAAAATCATCGCCAAGCTTATCGCCTTTAAATGTCAGCTCCGTAATGTTCCCGGCCAAATCCAGATGAAAATCGTAGGACTCTCCCTGTGTCATGGCCAAAACACGGCCGGTATGCTCTGTCGGCACAAAAAATTTGCTGCCTTTCATTTCCATGCAATAACCCATTTTTATATCTCCTTTTCTTCTTGTAATTCTTCCGGAGTGCAGACATGGAAATCACCGAACCTACCGCAGTGCGGGCAGCGTATCCGGTAATCCATGTAGACTGCCTTCTCCATCTGTTTCTCTGTAATCTGCCCTGCCTTCGGACAACAGGATGTTTTAATCCATACCAGTTTGGCTGTTTCCAATATCTCTGGCCGGTGCTGGCGGTTGAAGGGAACATAGCCGGCCCATGCCGGATCTTCAAATATCCTGGCGGCGTGCAGGCTCAGTGCGTATTCCTCCACCTCATCCTCGCTGTGGAGCCAGCGGCATTCTGCCCTGCTCCATTGCCGGAGCTGCTGTTGGATCTCCTGTTCGCCATGATGCTCAATCAGCGCATTCAGAAGAGACTTCCATTCATAAATCTCCAAACCGCCCAGATCCGTCATCATGCCATGACGATACCGGAATTTCTTGTTGCGGCCGGTGCCGGAAATAAGAACGGGCCTGCCAGTCCCATAGTGGACACGCAAATCGGAAAACCTCAGTTCTCCAATCGGTTTTTGCCTCATACTCATATCGCAGCTCCTTTCAGAATGGCAAAAGCCTGCTCTCTTCAGGAAGCACCTGCTGAAAAAGTTCCCGATACCGTTTACAGGCTTCCGAGTTTAACGGCGCCTTCAAGGATGTTTCACTCCAGCAGATTATTTCCTCCTCAGGAATGCCATATTTGTCAGGAATAAACCTGTTGCCATCGTAATGCGGACAGCGGGGCTTCACAATCTGCTCCATATCCGCTTTGGCTGTAGCCGCCATAATGTACTTACATTTCTTTTCTGCAATGGCACACAAGAGCTTAGGCATATAGCCAAGCTTCTCGTAATAGTACAGGGAATCCTGCACCCGTTTCATTGCCTCAAAGCGCAGGAACCTGATATGGTCAGGAATTTCCCCTGCTATTACCTCCGCAAAATACGGAATCATGACAACCGTAAAATCCATCTTTTTCAAATCCATCCATCATTTCCTTTCTGCATATCTGCGTAAAATATTTATCTGTACGGGCAAGCCACAGGCTCCCGGAATAAAAAGTAATAGAACCTTCCGGCTCCGAATCTATATAAAAAAGCACTCAAAGAATGGAATTATCATTCTCTGAATGCTTTTGTTGCCCAAGGGCCGTTATGAAATTTTAAATTGGAAGGACAGGGGAGAATGCCCCTGCTTTCTTAGATCTGTGCCTCTTACATGAAAGAAGCATAAGAAACAAAAAAAGTGCCTGAAAGTGGGAACTCTCAGACACTGTGTAACCGGAAAACTATAATCGCTGTGAAGCAATTACTGATACTGATGTATACAGTATAGCAAATCCATCTTTATTTTGCAAGCCGCAACAAATTTTTAATATCGAAAAATTTCTTTTGCGTTTTCATTAAGTATATAGGATACATTTCTTCCAACTATATCTGATATCTTTGACACTGCTTCCTCAAGTTTTTTCTTTATAACACCTACTTGCTTCATTTTTAACACAAATGGAGCATCTGTTTCTAATAACATACGATCATACGGTATCTTTTTTATTACTTCAACCCCTGATTTTGTTTCCAGCATCCTTGGATTTACTGAAAAGTAACACCCTATTTCAATTGCTCTTTCCATCTGTGAAATCTGTCTCTTATACACATCTCCGAGCCCACGAGACTACGCTGCA
>CAMQZX010000112.1 GCA_947039785.1 uncultured Lachnospiraceae bacterium
AGAGACAGGTATAGATGAAGAAATTATACGGGGAACAGACACAACTGACAATAGAAAATATGAGTTTTTCGGGAGTTAGAATTGCAGATTTTCCTTCTTACCTGTCGGCACTTACTAAGATAAAGAAAGCATGTGCCATTGCCAATTATCAGGCAGGTCTTTTGGAGAGCAAGAAGAAGGATGCGATTTGTTTTGCGTGTGATGATCTGTTGCAGAACGATTATTCAGACCAGTTTCCTGTTGATGCATTCCATGGCGGAGGTGGCATAGGAACTAACATGAATATGAATGAGGTTATTGCCGCTCTTGCAGGCCACGATGTGCAGCCTGTGGATGATGTTAACATGTCACAATCTACCTCAGATGTATGCCATACAGCATTACGCTTATGTCTTTTCCAAGAAGTTAATGACTTTGTAGAAATTATTAAAGAATTGATTCGTACTGTTTCTGAAAAGTCTGTTGCCTTTCAATCTCATTTTACTATTGCAAGGACTTGTTGGCAGGATGGAATGTCTGTTTCTGCAGATGCGGTTTTAGAAGGTTTTATGTCAGCCCTTTCGGAACAGATTGAGTTATTGGAGAATTATAAAAGTACTTTGCTTAAGGTGAATCTTGGCTGGACGGTGATTGGTTCAGGTACAGGAGCAACTGATAGCTACAGAACATTTATTATGGATGCTCTTTGTGCAGTTACAGGACTTCCTCTTGTATGGAAGAAGAGTACATATCAGGCTGCGCAATATACTGAGGACTTATCTGTGCTTTCTGTCTTCATAAGGTCACTTTCGTCCATTCTTGCTAAATTTGCAAGAGATATACGTCTTTTGTCTTCCGGACCAGAAACAGGGTTTGGTGAATGGCGTATACCTGCGGTGCAGGCAGGCTCATCCTTCTTTCCGGGAAAAGTTAATCCAGTTATTGCAGAAACAATGATTCAGTGTGATATGCTAGTTGGGGGGAATGATTCTGTGATTCAGAGTGTACTGTCACAGGGAGAAATACATCTCAATGTATGGGAAGATATGGCAGGATTCCTGTTGGTGCAGAATATTATGAGGCTTTCACAGGCTGCTCAGTTGTTTCACAGACGATGTATCAGAGGAGTAGAACTTAATAAAGAGACTAGTTTCAAATATTCCAGAGCATCTATTCCGCTTATTGTTGATTACAAAGAAAAATATGGATATAAGAGACTTGCTGTACAGGTTAAGAAATATGGATTTGAGAAAACGGTTGAAAGAATCAGAGAAGGAAAACTTGATTGATTTCACTATTGTTTGAACAGTTGGAAAGTAAAAACTTATAACTATAAAAATCAAATTAAAAAGGAGGAAAACAAAAATGAAAATGAAAGCTGCTGTTATGACTGCTGTCGGCAAACCACTAGAGGTAAGAGAGGTTGAACTTGCAGAGCCGAAATCTGATGAAGTTCTTGTAAAAATACTGGCTACTGCAGTATGCCATAGTGATTTGAATACACTTAATGATCCTACAACACCTCTCCCACAGGTACTGGGACATGAAGGTGCAGGTGAAGTAATCAAAGTTGGCGAAAATGTTACCACATGTAAGGTTGGTGATAAGGTTGCTCTAAGCTGGGTTCCTTATTGTGGGACTTGTCCATTCTGTCGCGCGGGAAAACCCAATCTTTGTGAAACTGCATTTGGTCCTATGTTTAATGGAACACTGCTTGACGGAACAAGTAGATTGAGTATGGATGGAGGACCTTGTTACCATATGAGTTTACTCTCCACTTTTGCAGAGTATACGGTAGTGCCACAGATGAGTTGTGTGCCAATTCCAGATGAAATGCCTATGGCACAGGCCAGCATGATTGGCTGTGGTGTTGCTACCGGATATGGCGCTTCTGTACGTGCTGCACAGGTAACGCCGGGATCATCTGTTGCAATTTTCGGATTAGGCGGAGTTGGCATTAATGCGGTCCAAGCGGCAAAACTCAGTGGCGCTGCTACAATTATTGCATGTGATATTAAAAATGATAATCTTGAGTTGTCAAAATCATTTGGCGCAACTCATACAATCAATACGCTTGAGGTTAAGGATGTACCGGCAGCTATTCGTGAACTTACAGAAGGAGTAGGTGCAGAGTATACAATTGATTGTACAGGTAATACCATGGTTGGAAGAATGGCGTGGATGAGTGGTAGAAAAGGATCTACAAACGTAGTAATCGGAGCATATCCAGCTGATGGAACGCTTGAACTTCCATCAGGAAGCTTCCACAGAGTAGGAAAGATTTCAAAGGGAAGCTTCTATGGAGATGTGAATCCGTTCAATGATTTTCCGAAGATTGCTCAGCTTTATCTGGAAGGTAAATATGATCTTGACAGCCTTATTATTCAGAAGATTAAGCTTGAGGACATTAATGTTGCTTTTGATGCTTTCCATGATCCTAAAGCTAAAAACTCAGGACGTTATATTATTGAATTTGAATAAGCCTCAATTCAAATTGTGTAGAAATTAACCAATGCACCCTCCGAAATTAGAAGTCGGCACACGGCTGTCGGCTTCTAACAATATTTATAGTGAAAGATCCAGTGATATGTGAGCAACAGATTTTTTTAGCTCAGGAATACAAGATAGCATGCGTTCCTTTGTAAAACGCATGGTAGGTCCGGATATATTAAGGATTCCAACCAGTTTTTTATCCATATAAATAGGGGCAGAAAGTCCTGTATCTCCCTGATTGTATTCATCAATGATATAAGAATATCCAACTTTACGGCAATCGATAATACGTTGCAAAATTTCATCTTTGCTGGTAGGCGTAAATTCGGTATAAATGGGGAGTGTATCTGGAATTATAGATTGTATTTCCTCGTCCGATAAAGAACTTAGATGGACGATACCGGTTGATGTACCAAATAAAGGGGAAATTTCATTTGTATAGTCTCTTAAGCGGATTGTTTCAAAGGAATCTAGCTGAAAGAGGGTTCGGGTTCCAATAGCTTCAGGTACGAGAAGCATAATGGTCTCACCGCTAATGCGACGAAGATGTTCCATTTCGGGTCTTGCGCATTCCACGAGAGCAATTGAATTAGTTGCAGATGTGGTAATAAGGTTGCAGGCCTTACAGGAGAGACAATATTGCTTTGTATTGGGAAGTTGGGTGAGAAAACCATTCTCCATCATAGTAGAAAGAATGCGCCATATGGTGGTACGGTTTAGACCAGTTGCATTTTGCAGTTCTTGAATAGTCAAGGGAGATTTAGACTGAGCGATTATTTCAAAGATTTTGAAAGCTCTGTCCAGAACCTGAATATTATATTTAAAATTTTCTGGTTTTGCATTAATGAGTAAATCGTTTGAAGATTTCATGTCACACTTCCTTATATTTTTAATAGTAATTTTGAAAATTCTATCATCGTGTTGTTTGGTTTGTCAACACTTTATTTGGATTGATTAGAAAATCTTGATATGTTTTTGGAGGTAAGATTCATGATAGAACATGATTTGTTGGGAAATATAACTGTTCCGGATGATAAATATTATGGAGCCCAGACACAGAGATCTCTAGAGCTGTGCCCGTCCTCCAGAGAAATTCTTGAATGCTACCCGGAGTTGATTTACAGTATGGCAGCAATTAAAAAGGCATATGCTGAGGCTCATGCAGAACTTGATGTATTCGATAAAAAAGTGTCAGATAGTATTGCTAAAGCAGCGGAAGAGGTTATGGATGGTAAAATGGCAGGAGAGTTTCCGTCAGATATTATATGCGGAGGCGGATGTGTCAATATACATATGAATGTCAACGAAGTAATTGCAAAAAGGGCCAACGAAATTTTTACCGGTCATAAGGGAACGGATGTCATTCATCCTAATACCCATGTCAATAAGGGACAGTCAACCAATGATGTGATACCAGCGGCTATGAAGCTTGCATTGTATCATAATTTGATTTCGTTTAAAAAATCCGTTTTTGCCCTTAAGAAGGCTTATGCAAAGAAGGCAAAAGAATACAATGATGCTGTAAAAGTATCAAGAACCTGTATTCAGGATGCGGTACCTATTACCTTTGGACAGTTTTTTGGAGCGGCAGTAACTTTCCTTGATAGACAGATACAGGAAATTGACGCTGTAATAGAAGAGTGTCTTTCTCTTCCTCTTGGTGCAACTGCTGTGGGTACTGGCCTTAATTTGTATGAAGGTGTTTCGGAACGGGTGTATAAAAGCTTGACAGAAACCATAGGTGCAAAGGTAACTCAGGAAATAGATTTGTTTGATGGACTGCAATATGCAGATGTGTATATTAGAATATCATCTGTGATAAAAGCTACTATAACTGGTATATCCAAGATGGCCCGTGATATCCGATTTATGGCAAGTGGTCCGCGATCAGGGGTGAAAGAAATCACTATTGCTCCAGTACAAAATGGTTCCAGTATTATGCCTGGTAAAGTAAATCCGGCTCTTCCTGAGTCGATGAATGTTCTTGCGTATAAGGCAATTGGAATGGATGCAGCTGTAACTGCTGCAGCTGAAGGCGGGGAGCTTGAACTAAATGTATGGGAGGCAGTCATTATATCAGAACTGTTATGGTTGACACAGATTGCTCCAGATATGATAGAAACTTTTGCAAATAAATGTGTGGATACTATTAAGATAAACAGAGAACATTGTCGAAAAGAAGCGGAGGATACGCTTGCATCTGCTGCAATTATATCTGCTTTAAAAGGATATCAGGTTGGAACAGAAGTGGCACAGTATGCAGCAGAGAAGGATTTATCTCTTGCTGAAGCTGTTGTTGAGTGCGGGTTTTTGAGTAAGGACGAAGCAGATGCTCTTCTGGATCCGTTGATGCTTACGGATATTTCGAAGACTGGAAAGTTGCTTTTAGATATAGTAAAAGGAAAGAAGCAATAAGAAGTAAAGGATGGGATTACAATGAATTATGCAGAAGAATCATTAAAAAGACATTATGGATGGAAAGGTAAGCTTGAAGTTGCTCCCCGTGCTGCTGTAGACAATAAAGAAGCCCTTTCTCTTGCCTATACACCTGGGGTAGCACAGCCTTGTCTTGAAATACAGAAAGATATCGACAAAAGCTATGATCTTACGAGAAGGTGGAACACTGTAGCAGTAGTTACGGATGGCTCAGCTGTTCTGGGACTTGGGGACATAGGTCCCGAAGCAGGGATGCCGGTTATGGAAGGAAAATGTGTACTTTTTAAGGCTTTTGGTGATGTAGATGCAATTCCCCTCTGTATACGTTCTAAGGATGTAGATGAAATTGTGAAGACTGTCACATTGTTGGCAGGTTCTTTTGGAGGAATAAATCTTGAGGATATTTCGGCACCCCGTTGTTTTGAGATAGAAAAGCGGTTGAAAGAGAGTTGTGATATTCCAATTTTCCATGATGATCAGCATGGAACTGCTGTGATAACCTTGGCAGGGCTTACAAATGCCATGAAAGTGGTAGGAAAGAAAATAGAGGATATTAAGGTTGTCATCAATGGAGCTGGTTCAGCGGCAATTGCAATTACAAAGTTGCTGATTTCAGCTGGGCTTAAGAATGTGATCCTCTGTGACAGGAAAGGTGCTATCTATGAGGGACGTCAGGAAAATATGAATCCCATTAAAGAAGAGATGGCAAGCATAACGAATCGGGATAAGGTATCAGGAAGCCTGAGCGAGGTTATTAAAGGGGCTGATGCATTTATCGGTGTTTCTGCACCGAACTCACTGACTACAGATATGGTTAGAACTATGAATCAGGATGCTATTATATTTGCCTGCGCCAATCCTACACCGGAGATTTTTCCGGATGATGCAAAAGCAGGCGGCGCAGCTGTTGTTGCTACAGGAAGAAGTGACTATCCTAATCAGATTAATAATGTACTTGCATTTCCTGGTATTTTCAGAGGCGCATTGGATGCAAGAGCAAGTGATATTAATGATGAGATGAAGATTGCAGCGGCGAATGCTCTGGCAAATATTATCAGCGAAGAGGAGTTGAATGCGGAGTACATTATTCCTGCAGCCTTTGACCCAAGGGTGAAAGATGCTGTGGCAGAAGCGGTTAGACAGGCTGCCTATAATTCGGGAGTTGCCAGAATCTGAAAAGGAGGAGATTTTAGTGATAATTAAGATTATTACGGAGAGTATCATTATTCCTAAATCTGAGGATTATACTCTTGAGCTGAAGTCAGGTGCTTTGGCATCAGACGCTATAAAAAAGATGGAAGAAGAAGGTTTGACAGGAAGTTTAACAGCAGAGGAAGTGCTTAACACACATATGTTGATTCGAAATTCGAAGCATATTAAGCCTGAGGACGAACTAAATGATGGTGATAATCTTATAATTATCAAGACACTTCTTGGAGGCTGAAGCATTAGTGCGGCGAAAAATCAGACAAGTCAGGGAGTCAGTTACTTATTGTTCGCTGTACTAGAAGAGGAAAAAGGAGGAATTGAAGCAATGCTATATGGCTATATGGGAAAAATGCTTTTTGTGGATCTCAGTACTGGTACTTATGAAATTCGTGAACTGACAGAGGAGCTTGCAAGGAATTTCATAGGGGGTTATGGACTGGGAGCAAAGATATTATATGATGAAATGCCTGCACATACGGATGCATTTGCACCAGAGAGTATCGTTGGATTCCTTTCAGGCCCCATGAGTGCATCACGGGCGTTTTTTGGGGGGCGTTACATGGTGGTATCGAAATCTCCGGTTACCGGAATGTGGAATGATGCCAACTCTGGCGGATATTTTGGTGCACAGCTCAGACATTCTGGTTTTGATGCTGTCTTTGTCAAAGGTATTTCAGAAAAGCCTGTTTATATTTATCTAAATGATGGAAATGTGGAGATTCGGGATGCCTCTCATATTTGGGGAAAGAAAACATTAGAGACAGAAGAGATTCTGCGGAAAGAAGTCGGAAAAGATATGAACGCCGCTTTAATTGGACCGGCAGGAGAACGTTTAAGCCATATGGCTTGTGTGATGAATGATGAACATAGAGCTGCAGGACGTGGAGGTACTGGTGCTGTTATGGGCTCTAAGAAGCTTAAAGCTGTCGTAGTTCGTGGCAGACAGGAAGTTCCTATTTATGATAAAAAACGACTGGTAGAACTTAACAGACAGGTTGCTGAAGATATGCTTCATGGCGCTAATAAAGATATTCGTGAATGGGGCGTCTATGGTACGGCAGGGCAGATGAAGGCTATGCTTCTTATTGACGATGCAGGTGTGAAAAACTGGAGCAGTACTTATGAGGCCGATTATGCTTTGGAGAAAGGAGAGGCAATATACGAGCCTGCTTATGAAGCGGGTTACAAGGTGACAAGATATGCCTGCCACTGTTGCCCTCTAGGTTGCGGAGCGAAATATGAAATTGATGATCCAAGAGGAAAGCTTCCTAAACATGGTGTGAGTCGTCCGGAATATGAGTCACAGGCCGGTTTGAGTTCCAATATGCTAAATTCCGACAGAGACGCAGTTGTTTATGTGAATTTTCTGACCAATGAATATGGCTTTGACAGTATTTCCTTTTGTAATACGCTTTCCTGGGCATGTGAGTGTTATGAGAAAGGTATTCTGACGAAGGAACAGCTCAATGGCATTGATTATCAGTGGGGGGATCCCAGGGCCATGGAGGCAGTAGCAGAAGCAATTTGTGAAAATGAAGGGGAAGCGGCAAGGATTCTGCGAAATGGCACGCAGTATGCAGCGGACTTTATTGGGGCGGGACATGAGTTTTTATTTACCATTGGCGGTATCGAGTTTGCTTTGCATGATACTCGTAATTCACCTTGGTATATTGCGGAAGGATCTATAGAACCTACGCCGGGACGTCATATGAAGAGTCCTTTGGGAGGTTCTCTTCGTGGTCTGGCACCAGAAATTCGCTATAATCAACGGGGGCTTGGATTTACAGATGCGAAACTGAAATCAGAAAATATGTTTTCTGAATGTTGCTGTTACTGCCATATGTATGATACGGCTATTGCGAATCTGAAATGGGATTATCTTGAGGCTATCACAGGATTTAAGTATACACCTATCGAGAAACATTTGGTTGGAATGCGCATATTCCACATGAGAAATGCATTTAATGTTCGAGAAGGGTGGAAGAGAGGCGATTTTAAGTGTAGTGGCAGAATCATTGGAAACCCGCCTTTGGAGACAGGGGCTAATGCTGGTATTACTCATGATGTCAATCAGGCTATTGATAGCTTTTATGAAGCCATGTGGATTGATATGGACGGAAAACCATATAAAGAAGCGTTGGAATGGATCGGACATATGGACGAGGTGATTGAGGATTTCTATGGTTAATGTTGTTACTGAAATGTGTTAAATACGTGCCGAAATTTCTTCGTCGGTTTTTTGATATTAAGAAAGAATACGTGAGGAGAAGGTTTGGGGGAAAGGATAATAATATGAAGGAAAAAATTAAAGTTAGATGGGCGGTTTTGTTGGTACCTACAATTATATTTTTGGTGGTTATTGCTTTAGGCGCCTTGAATGGCAACGTTTTTATTGCTACTTTGACGACTGCTTTTGAAGTGATGATGAAGAGTTTTGGATGGGCTGTAAGTCTTACAATGCTTTTGTTTATTGTACTTTGTCTGATAGTTATGTTCGGACCAATGGGTAAGATTCGTCTGGGCGGACCTAATGCGAAGCCGAAAATGACTTACTGGCAATGGTTTGCGGTAGCATTGACTGCCGGAATTGGAACAGGTGTTGTGTTCTGGGGAGCAGTTGAGCCTTTGCTTTTTACTTATGAGCCGGCACCAAGTCTTGGTCTTGAGCCAGGAAGCAATGAGGCAGTTATTTGGGCTATGAGAACAACTTTCCTTCATTGGACATTGACGCCTTATGCAATTTATGTAGCCTTTGGTGTTGTTATGGCATATACGATTCATAATATGCGGAAGCCATATAATGTAAGTTCCGGATTGGTACCAATGTTTGGAGACAAGGTTCTGAACAGTAAGTTGGGAGGAGTAGTAGACGTACTGACAGTGTTTGCCCTTGTCGGTGGTGTGGCAGGTTCACTTGGCTATGGTATTCTCCAATTGAGCAGCGGCGTATCTGTGGTATTTGGAATTAAACAGAATGTTTTAATGTATGTGCTAATTGCTTTTGCAATTTTCCTTGCATATACGGCAACAAGTATCAGTGGATTAAACAAGGGAATTTTGTGGCTGGGTGATAAGAATTCATGGTTTTTTATGTTCTTGTTGTTATTTTTGATTATTGTAGGACCGACATCTTATATTTGCAATCTGTTTACTCAATCCTTTGGTTCCTACCTCAATAATTTCCTTGAGTCGATGACCTTCACGGCGCCGTTTGCAGACAGCCAGCTTTGGCCTCAGTGGTGGGATCAGTACTGGTGGATTGACTGGTTATCCTATGGTGCAATTATGGGACTGTTTCTGGTTCGCCTTGGATATGGCCGTACCTTAAAAGAATTCGTAGTTGTTAACTGGATTATGCCGTCTTTGTTTGGTGTAATTTGGTTCTCCATTTTTGGCGGAACTGTACTTTATGGACAGATGTATCAGGGAATTGATTACTATTCCCTTTACTTGGAGAAAGGTTCGGAGGCAATGACTCTGGCGGTATTTGAACATGTACCTTTCGCAGGAATTTTACGTCCCTTTATGCTTTTAATTATTGCAATTTCCTTTGTTACACTGGCGAATTCCATGATTTCTACTATTTCCAGTATGACAATTAAGGGAGGATCGGATTCAGAGACAGAAGCGCCTTTTTGGCTGAAACTGATTTGGGGAATTATTATTGCAGTAACATCTTTAATCTTTACCTTAACCGGTGGTATTGATGGAATTAAGATGGTAAAGACATTTGCTGGTTTCCCAATTGTAATTGTAGGTTGGTTGGTTGTGGGTGGTTTCCTGAAATATATGGCAAAGCGGCCACGCAATGAAAGAGGTGAATATGTCTATGAGGATGTGATTGCCAATGCACCCAATTCCAGTGAGCCGGAGACTGAGCCCTCAAAGATGATGCAAAAACTCAAAGCTAAATTTGCTAAGAAATAATAAGACTTATTCTATGGAGATGAAATATGGCATATAAAATAGATTCCTATTTATGTGTAGGTTGTGGAGCCTGTTTTCAGATTTGTAAGTTTGGAGCAGTGGAAACAGTGGAAGAAGAATATAATTGTAAGATTAATCCGGATAAATGTGTGGAGTGCGGTATGTGCGTGAATGAATGCCCCGTGGATATTATCACTCTGGATTTGAAAGAAGGACAGGAACCGCCGAAAAGATGGACGAGAATTTGGATTGAAGAATCTGAATGTATTGGCTGCACAAAATGTAAACGTAATTGTCCTGTGGAAGCAATTGAAGGCGTGAAAAAGCAGCCTTTCCATATAGACGAGAGCAAGTGCATTAAATGTGCAGTCTGTATGAAACTGTGTCCTAAAAATGCAGTACACGGGCAAACGGATTAAAATCTGAATAAATAGTCATGGACGATAAGAAATGATATTATTAAGCATTGAGCAGATGGATAAAATCTGCTTGATGCTTTTGGTGCTTTTAAAAAGTTAAATAATTAATGATTAAGGCAGAATTTAGGAGGTATATATGGCATTTCAATATTTAACAAATATTTCATTAAAAAAAGCAAAAATAGAATATGAAAATATACTTGTAGGTGAAGGCTTTGCGGGAAAAACAGAGAAGATTTCTGTTATGGATAGTTGCGGAAGAATTACCGCCCATGCAGTTTATGCACATATTTGTGCCCCTCATTATCATTCCAGCGCCATGGATGGAATCGCGGTAGATGCAAAGGATACTTTTGGCGCAACAGAGACAACGCCGGTTCATTTGAAAACAAATCAGTATACTGTTGTGGACACTGGAGATGCAATCCCTGATGGTTGTGATGCTGTCATAATGGTAGAGGATATCGTACAGGAAGAAGGCGGCGTTTGTATCTATGCGGCTGTTTCTCCATGGCAGAATATTCGCCAAATTGGAGAGGACATCTGTGCAGGTGAGATGATTTTAAATTCATATCAGAAAATCACACCTTCTGCTATTGGAGCGCTGATTGCAGGCGGTGTACTGGAAGTGGAAGTAATCAAATGTCCTGTTGTGGGTATTATTCCTACAGGAGACGAAATTATTCCGCCGACAGAAGATCCAAAACCAGGCGATATTCTTGAATTTAATGGCTCCATTTTTTCGGCGATGTTACAGGAGTGGGGAGCTAAAGCGGTAATTTATCCCATTGTGCCAGACTGCTTTGATGAAATTAAATCAATGGTAAATAGAGCTGTAGAAGAGTGTGATATGGTAATTTTAAATGCAGGTTCTTCCGCCGGCCGGGAGGATTATAGTTGCCAGGTGATTAAAGAGATAGGTGATGTACTGTATCATGGCATTGCCATTAAACCTGGAAAGCCGGCGATTTTGGGATATCAGAAAGAAAAACCGATTCTTGGAGTACCGGGGTATCCAGTATCTGGAATCATTGTGATTGAGGAGATTCTGCATCCTCTTATTGATTTGTGGAATCATAGAAAAATAGCCGAACCACAGTATGTAGATGCAGTTCTTTCGCGAGCCGTGGTATCCAGTCTGAAGTACCATGAATTTGTCCGGGTACGTCTGGGATATGTGGGAAAACGCCTGATCGCATCACCGCTTAGCAGGGGAAGCGGAGTGATTAGTTCATTTATGAAAGCGGATGGTATGCTGGAGGTTCCTCAGGGAACAGAAGGATATGAGGCGGGAAAAACAGTTACAGTTCGTCTGCTGCGTCCGTTGTCAGAGCTGAAAAAGATGTTAGTGGCTATTGGAAGTCATGATCCGTTGTTGGATGAACTGGCAGATTTACTGCATAGAAAAAACCAGGAAATATATATGAGCTCTTCACATGTGGGGTCAATGGGTGGCATTATGTCTGCTCGACGAAAAGAAAATCATATTGCAGGAATTCATCTGCTTGATGATAAGAACGGAACATATAATGTGAGTTTTATTAAAAAATATTTCCCGCACGGTGGTGTGCGTCTTGTGGAGTGCGTTGGAAGAATGCAAGGATTGATGTTGGCACCGGGTAATCCTTTGCAGATTCAAGGTGTAGAGGATCTTCAGCGCAAAGGATTGCGGTATGTAAATCGACAAAAGGGTTCAGGTACTCGCATTTTGATTGATTATCTCTGTAAGACAAAAGGCATCCAAACAAATGAAATTTATGGATATGAAAGAGAAGAATTTACACATACTTCTGTGGCTGCGCAGATTGAATCAGGGTCTGCAGATGCGGGAATGGGTATTTATTCAGCTGCAAATCTTTATAGCTTGGATTTTCTGCCAATTTGTATTGAACAGTATGATTTATTGATTCCGGATGAAGCATGGGATACACCCATGGTACAGCAGTTGATTGAAATATTGAAGAGTGATGAATTTAAAGCATGTCTTGAGAAATTGGGAGGCTACAAAATTGGAAATCCAGGAGAGGTGAGGGAATGGTTCAGATCAGTATGATGTCCTGTCTCTTATACACATCTCCGAGCCCACGAGACTACGCTGCATCGGG
>CAMQZX010000113.1 GCA_947039785.1 uncultured Lachnospiraceae bacterium
CGCGATGCAGCGTAGTCTCGTGGGCTCGGAGATGTGTATAAGAGACAGATATTTTCCTGTTTCACTATCTGTTCCTTAACAATTGATAATCCTATATTATCTTTGGTTTAAGATGCTGAAGCAGGTGAATGGATTTGTAGTGTGGGAAATCGCACCTAACTTCAGAAGGAGGATTTTGAGACTATTTCATAAAATTTTAGTTTTGACAAGAAATATTATTTTGTGTTTTGGTATCGTTCAATCTGTTGATTTGATGACGAAGAATATTGTCAGATTAAATAAAATGAACTATAATCATAGTATGAACTAGGGATAATTCGTGATTATCCAGTATTCAAATATTATCATGTATGAGGAATCGCAGTTATGGATGTAAAAAAGCAATATATTGAGATGATTCAGTCTATAAAAGGGAAAACAGTTGCAATTGTATATATTTTCGAAGGTGAAGATGCACCTGGATTTCAGCACTACCATATTTGGAAAAGTGATGTAATATCTTTATGGATGAACGCAGTACAGAGTCTACACTGTATGCCCTTGATACTTGATGTTCGAACCTTTGTAGAAAAGGCTTTGAACCGGACTTTGCCCAAAATTGATTATGTAATCAATTTGAATTGTGGCAGTTGTGAGCTTTCACCTATGAGCTTGGTGCCTGCTACTTGTGCATTTATTGGTGTTCCGTGTATTCCTTGTGACGCAGTTACAATTGTCACTGGGGAAAATAAGCGACTTTCCAATTTGATAGCAAAAGGTATTGGTTTAAATGTCCCACAGGAACTTCCCTTCTCTGATAAACGAGGAATATATCGTCCACTCAATCTCGGAAGCAGTTGTGGTGTTATGCGTGGTCAAACTCCTGATGACGCTATTGACGGTTTGTATCAGGAATTTTTGCCCGGTTATGATATTACGACTCCCATTGTTTATAATCCACTAAAAGAGGATTTTGATATATTCCCAAGCATTATATATTTACCTAATTCAGAAAATTTGAATTGGTATTTTGGTGCAGAAGAAAAAAGTTCCGGAAAGGGATATTGTAGAGGTATTATTTCAAGCCTTTCGGCACAATTACAGGAATCTTACTTCAAACTTATTCGATCTATGGGCATACGTACATATTGCCGAATAGATGCAAGAATTAAGTGTGAAAATAGGTCAATGGCAGAAAGTCTACAATATCATCCTCTAAGTCCGGATAATGTATATTTTATTGAAGTTAACCCAATGCCTACAGTTAAAATTAACAATAGTTTTGGTTTTTGCTATTCGGCAATTACACAAGGAGACTCCTTTTATCCATGTGTTGAAATGTTCCAAGAGCTTATTGACGATAAAGCAATCCATAGTTTTTTGCTTTCATGTGCAATGCTTGCTTTAAAGCCAGGTACTAAAGAAAAACGGATTTAATCCGTACCTTATAATAAATTCTCGGCGAATTCCACTTACCGAATCTATCTCTGGTGGCTTTATACATGTCTGAACGAGTGTAAAGTCAGGATATTTATTTGCTAGAACACCCATTTGTAACAATAACTGGCTAGATCCCATACGATTACTAAGCAAACCTTTGTTAATTAAATTTTCAACTGGGTATTCAGATAATAATGTCTGCCCTATCGATGGCGATTGCATAAAAGCCACTGAAATGATATTCATAGCATATCTTGCGGATATGAAAGGCAACCTCTCCCTCATACCATCAAAGATAAAATTCATTGTCTTTCTTAATTCCGCTTCATCTATTTTTTGGAAACAGTATGTTTTAGCAATAATTATATTACAAAGAATAGCAATTTTTTGGACAATACGATTGGGGTCTCGCGCATATTGCAGAGCTTTTTCAAAATATTCAAATGCCTCATCTGGATTCCCAGTTACCAAATGAGCAACTCCAGCATTATTAAGCAAATGTGACATCCCAACAAGACCAGGAACGTTGTAAATTGCCTCTTCTTGCATAGCACTGAATTCACGCAAATTTATTTTATCAGTATAAAACTGAGCTACAAGTCGGTTATTCCAACAATATAGAGCATGATCCTCCATATGATGGGATTGAAAAATCTTTTGTGCAGTTTCTAATAGGTCGTCCGAATCGGTTTTGCTTATATTGTCCATCAATCTTGCATATCGATAAACATGAGCCAGTAAAATATCGTTATCTACATATTTTGCCAACTTAAGTGCAGTCTTTAAATTTTTTCCACCATAATCCTGACAGTAGACCTGATTCAGCCGTGCCATACATTCAAAACTGCGAATAAGTCTGTTTTCATTGTCGGTTGTTGGTAAAATTGCCTCTAATTCTTTTACTAGGTCATTTAAAGTATCTGTTACTTCATTTTTTTCATCAAATAGAAGATTTGTACGTATTTTCAGTAAAAGCGGACTGTATTTTTTTACTATTGAATTGTCTGCCCATTCCTTATTCATGAGAATATCATGTTTAGTTTTTGAACAAGTGCTAAAACATTGCATCGCAAACGCATCAAGAAACGATTCAATGTCATCGGCCCCCGTGTTGACAACCTTGTGTATTTCACAATCACCACTATTTCGAATCAATTTTAGATAACAACCGTTAGGGCACCCGGACAATATAGCCTTTGCACGTTCAAAATCATTGTCTTTTAATAATATGATGATAGCTGGTCTTAGAATACTACTCTTGTGTAGAGCAATCATTTGATTTAAATATTTAGGCAATACGGTCCCCTCTTGAATAATAATAGGGTCTATAACTTCAGGACCAGCTGCCTGATGTTCCTCTATAGCAAATAATTTGCTAAATGCAGAAATAATGCTTGCAATATCTATGGGATTTGTATAACCATAGATGCCTTCCACCATGGTCGCAACATTTGGAACGTTTTTTTGGATCCATTTTAAAATATTAGAAATCCTTTTTTTCATCATACGATTTGTATCAATTAGATTCTCTTTTCCCTTAAATGAACGAAAATACTCAGCCCCACGACCAACTGCAAAACGCTGTTCCACAACGTAGACCATAAAACCATATTCGCTTTCTTGAAAAAAGGATGTTATATTTTCTAAATTGTTCATAAACTATTTCCTTATCTTGGAGTAGACATGTTCATTGGATAATCACGAATTATCCTTGATTAAGAGGTAAAATAAGCTATGATAAAATTCGCTTGAACTGTTTTGCAGTTCGAACGAATTTTATCTGCTTTAAGTGGCGGTGGACTTACAATTATTCCAATTTCATGAAATTCCGAGGATGTTTTGTAGTTAGAATGTTATTTTGCTTTGACATGGAAACATTGGTATAAATCTCTGTAGTTTTGATAGAACTATGACCAAGCATTTTTTGTATATATCGGATGTCAACGTCTGCTTCCAAAAGTAGTGTTGCGAATGAATGCCGGAACATATGAGGGGTTATATGCGTGTCAATCCCTGCTATATCTAGATATTTTACAATCATCTCTCGTACTGACTGCTCGGAATATCTTTGATGTAGCCTATTTATAAAAAACCAACCGGAAGATGTAATATCGGATTTGAAAGCGGTGTAGTATTCTAATAAAATTTTGCGTACATCATCGTTGCTAATCTGAATCATTCGCTCTTTGGAACCCTTTCCATAGATTATTATTTTATACGAAGATAAATCTACCTGTTGAGGTGTTAGAGTACATAATTCAGAAATCCGGACCCCAGTAGCAAATAATAATTCGACTAATGTTATGTCACGGAGAATGGAGTTACTTTGATAATTAGTCGTTGCAAGTGATCTCTGCTTATACATAGTGGATATAAAGGTCTCTATGATAGGTTCCGGGATTGTTCGTGGTAGTGTTACTGGTTCTCGAAACTTTATATTAATCTTGTCAAAAGGGTTTATTGAAATTTTTTCTTCAAACATTAGATAATGATAAAATGCTTTTATGGCTGCAATTTTTCTTTTGGCAGTTTTGGGCTGAAATCGCTGATGAAGTGAAGATATATATTCACTTAAATATAATTTGTTAGTGAAATCAGGATACTTATGCATAAAAGTGTTGAATTGGGACAAGTCGATACGGTATGCTTTGAGCGTTTTTCTGTCCAATTTTTTTATTGTTTCACAATTCTTCAAATAAGCAGCAATTAGCGTTTCTAAATTTTCCATGAATAGACACTCTCCTTAATGTTTTTATTGTTAATTATGAGTGCCTATTGGTAAAATGTCGAATATTATTCCGGGAAAAGCTGATTCAGCTTATCTATGGTCTCTTTTGTAGTAAATCCCCAAAGGATGGTACTGTGATTATTTCAACGGCAGCATGACGTTTGCGGTAGTAAATTCGGTAGGATATGTTGCTGATATGCGGCTTCAGCTTCTCCAGAATTTCATCCGTGTTCCTCAGTTCCTGTGGCGACAGGAAAGCATAGTACAGGACGGTGAGATGCTAGTTCTTTTTTGAAGTAATGTAAATATTATTTGTGAAAATATATTGCATAAAAAATATTATCTGGTATAATGATAGTATGAAAGAAGAAAATCAGGAGGTTTTTTTATGATAATAGAAATAAGAGCAAAAAACTGTTTCTCGTTTGAAGATCAGATTGCACTTTCGATGAAGGCAGATATGCGGAACAAAAAATTTGCTTCTAATGTGCATAGGGAGAATAATTTCAATGTTTTGAAAACAGTTGGCATCTATGGACCGAATAATGCAGGAAAAACATGCCTGATAAAATGTATTCGCGCAATCAAGCAGATTTTATTGAACAAAGAGACGAGTCTGATGCCAAACATCTTCTCGAAAAATCCTGTTTGCGAATTAGGAGTCACTTTCTTGGCTGATGGCAAGAAATATGCTTATGATTTTATGTACGATGCTAAGAAGGAAGAATTTATCTACGAAAAATTTGTTGATATTACTAAGGATCAATATGGGAATGAGAAAGAGATAATCTGGTTGCTTAGTGACAGCCGAAAAGAGGAGTATTATTGTGTAGATGAAGAAATGATACAAATGATTTCGATGGTCGGCAGAAATAGCCTGCTCTGTTATATGGTTGATGCCAGCAAGTTCAAACGCATTGCAGAAATGAAGAAAATTATTTCCGGATTTGCAGAGAAAATCGATCTCATCAATATGAATAATATCCCAATGAAAAAAACGGTTGAGTTGATGAAGAATGAGAATCAGTTGCAACAAAAGGTCGTGGAGTTTATAAAAAATGCGGATCTTTATATGGAAAACTTTGAGTATGTAGATATGGATAAAATCCAGGTAGATATTCACAAAAAGGAGGAAAAACCGGAAGAAAAGGCATTGGATATACCGGAACGGGTGATGGATCAAATCCGGCTTGTTTCCACATATAAGGGGGTTCAGGTTCCAAGCTTGTTGTTTGACTCTACGGGTACAAAGAAAATCGCCGCATTGGCAAGTTATATTGTGGAAGGATTGGAGCAGGGAAGGATACTTGTAGTGGATGAGCTTGACAGCAGTATTCATTTTAAATTAACTCGTGCGATTGTTGCTATGTTCAATAATGAGTTAAACAGGAGTGCTCAGTTGATTTTCACAGTACATGATATCAACCTGATGGATTGTAAACGTATGTTCCGAAAAGAACAGATTTGGTTCGTCCATAAAGATGAAGAAGGCGTATATGTATATTCACTGGCTGATTTTACAGCGCAGCAAGGGGTTCGTGATACGACTGATATTATGGAAAAATACAGAAAGGGTGCATTAGGTGCGCTTCCTGATCCTGAATTGATCAATTCGCTTTTGGAATTGAAAGGAAATAAGAAAGGAGCGGATGTCGATGCAGAATAGGCTGCCAGCCTTCCTGAACAAATGTAG
This sequence comes from uncultured Lachnospiraceae bacterium, assembly GCA_947039785.1. GTDB lineage: Bacteria > Bacillota > Clostridia > Lachnospirales > Lachnospiraceae > JALFVM01. The sequence goes on from CAMQZX010000113.1 coordinate 5,841, forward strand.
AGTGTGCATTATCTGCGAAGGGGATGAAGAATATGATTATTTAGATAGATTAAACAAGATTGAGGTATGGAACAAAGCGTACAAAGTGACTTTGGACAATGCGGGTGGGAACGGGAATATTCCGGCCAGATACCAGGACAGATATCAGAATGGAAGTTATGATATTGTACTAATCTTCTGTGATACAGAGAAAAAGCCCTATGAGCAGTATGAAGACATTAAGCAAAAAATAAACGAGTTCCATGGTGTTGATCATGCTGCCGAAGAAGTAATTGTTTTCGGAAACCCGTGTACCATGCAGATTATTATAGAACATTGGGCAGATGTGAAGTTAAAAACACCGGCAAAAAAAGTAAATTCAGAAATTATTGGTAAATTAACCGGAGTGAATAATTATAAAGGACGGGCAGATCAACGGTCGGAATTGATGAGTCAGATAACCGCTGAAAATTATCTTACTATGTCTGAACGGGTCAAAAAAATGAAAAGTGATGACACAGTGATTGGCAGCAGTAACTTTGATCGTCTGATTGATTATTTAGCGACAGATGATACCATGTGGGTAGAGAAAATTAATGCAATATTGGAGGAGTGAGTATTATGAAACTAAAAAAACAGTTCGCAGAATTTTATGATGAAATTACAATTAAAGACGAAAGTGAGCCATTAAGGGAAAAAAGAGAGATTCTTCAAAAAGATATTGAAGACCGATTTCCTGATGAATTGGCCTCTCATGGGATAGACCTGAAAAAGAGCGATATTGAAATATTTGACCAGGGAAGCTATAAATATAATACAACCATCAAATCCAATGTCATTGACCGAGATGTTGCAGTTAAGATTCCTTTAGACATAAATCAATACCCGGATACAAGAAAGATTAAAGGTTATTTGAGAGATGCTATTGACTATGTGGCAGCCAGAACAGTCAATATTAAAGAGCCATGTGTCAATGTGGCATATTTTGAAAATGGTGAAGAATGGATGCATATTGATCTGCCGCTTTACGCAGAGTGTGATGGGAAGGTTTATTTGGCAAGAGGACGAGAATTTGCAGATAATTATTCATGGGAAATTGCAGATCCTAAAGGTTTAAATCAGGATTTATGTGATAAGATCAATGGAAATGCACAGCTGCGAAGAATCATTCGATATATTAAAAAGTGGAGAAACGAAAAGTATGCTAACTCAACATTAGATCATGAAGTGCCACCGAGTATTGGACTTACCTATTTGGCGTGCGATTACTTCCAGGAAGTGACTACTCCAGAAGGAGACGATGATTTAACTGCGCTACAGCAAACAATGAGTGCGATTAGAGATTCATTCATCCTTACAAAAGAAAATGGAATCATCGTAAAGGCAGATATTACCAGATATATACCGGTAGAACCATTTACGGATATTTTTGCGACAATGAAAGAAAGCAGTGACAGTTATGGAGTCAAATTTTATAATCGTCTTTCAAAGGCTGTAGAGAATTTAACAAATGCAGTTAATGTAGAATCGGAACATGATGCGGGAAACTATGTGCAAAAAGTGTTCGGAGAGGAATTTGAAGTGCCGCCCAAACAGGTATCATCGGCCGCTACGGTCAGTAAAAAGGAGCAGAATTTTGGATAAAGTGGATTTTGTAAAGCAAATCATAGAGTCTTATGATGGTATAGAATTTACAAGAGAAAACGATGGGATTGTCTTTTTTCAGTACCGGGATAAAGAATATGGTTGTTGGTATCCAGATGCGGATAAGGATAGCAGCAGTCCTATGCTTGTGGTAAAAAATGACGAAAATTATGATTATCCGCATATTTTGCCATTTAATGTTCCATTAGAAATCAATAAATCAGATCAATATAGATGTATATGCCTTTATGAAACGGAAAGCACAGTTAAGTATTTACAAAGCAAAGAAGAAAAAGTGAAAGATGTTATTGACCGACTTCTCGTATTATTATCGCTATCTCCATTGGAGAGGGAACGCGAATTTCAAAAGGAGTTTGTATATTATTGGGATAACATGGCAGAGAACAACACACCGGTTCAGATCTATGCAGGAAGTACAAGAGAATTTCAAAGACTCAATGTATATTTTGATGGTAAAAGTACACTCCGGTATGTTGCGAATGGAATAAAATTATCAGATGCAAAAGCAGAGGATAGAGGAAAGAAAAAATGGAGCCATAAACCAGAGGTGCCGGGTTTTTATATTCCGATAGAAGATAACCGTAGGATATTACCGCCAACACGAGATCGGAAGTGGAAAGCGGATGATATATTAAGAATAGTATGTGGTAAAGACTTACGTAGGATTTCTCATGAGACATATCAAAAATTGAATCAGGAAAAAATTAAGACCCAAAAAGTATCGTTAATATTTGAAATGAAGGTAAATGGAAACTGTGTGATTTTTACCGCTACGATAACTTTTCGGAGTGCAAAAACGGATACCCTTATGAATAAACTGCGCCAAGATATTATGAATGTGCAGATTGTAAAAAGCAGGCGGATTGATTATTACTTTTTATGTAAGCAGATTGGAAATGATACCTCTTTATATTGTAAGAAAATATTATTGATAGGTGCAGGATCATTAGGGAGCTATACCGCAAGAGAGCTTATAAGGGCTGGCATTCGTGATATTACGGTATATGATGCCGATGATTTAGAAAAAGAAAATTTACTTCGGCATACCTGTGATGATTATTGTGTTGGCTTTTCTAAAGTAGTCGCTTTAAAATTTGAATTGGAGAGACTGCATCCGGAAATACATATCAAAGCGGTTAATAGAGATCTACAAGCAGCAGAGTTTATGGAAATTTTGCCGCAATTTGATATGGCGATTATAACGGTTGGATCAAGTGATATTCAAATAGAACTGAATCAGGCATTGAAACAAGGACATTGTAATAAGCCGGTAATCTTCACATGGCTGGAAGCCGGCGGGAAGAACAGCCATATTCTGACAGTTGATAATAACTATGAGGGCTGCTTTCAGTGTTTATTTACCGATGCTAATGGAAGAAGAATTAACAACAAGGTGAATCGTTTATCGGTGGAAAAAACAGAACAAAACAAGATCCGCAATGGTTGTGGTGGAACCAGGGCAGCATACGGAAATGCCATTTTGTTACGAACTGTGGCAGCATTATTGAATATCATGCAAGAAATATTTGATGGGAAAATTCACATGAATAAATTATTCGATATTATCCCTACACAAGTAATAGATATGGGGAATGATTTTAGGGAAAGGAAATGTCAGTGCTGCAGTAATGAATATAGTAGAAGGTTGTATAAAGATGATGCTTCCTAACGGCAAAATAGTTGATATTTTATCGGAAGTTATGTGTGAACTTTGTAAGTGGTTGCAAGATACATCGACCAAGGCTGAAGCTGGAGGTTATATTGTGGGCTATAAGCATAGTCAAACTGGGAATATAACGCTTGAAGATGTCTCTACGCCATACTCTTTAGATAAAAGGACACGTACTCGATTTGTAATGCATGATCCCAGACATAGATTGTTCTTGTTTCAAAGGAAGTTCCAAAAGAGCTATTACATGGGGGGATGGCATACGCATCCGCAAAATGTGCCGATTCCATCCTCAATAGATTGGGATGACTGGTATGGCACACTTGAAGTTGATAAGACCGGATGTGAGTATGCGTTCTTCATTATATTGGGCATATCAGAAATGCGAGTGTGGGTCGGGGATTTCAGAACCAAAATAATTATAGAAATACAGGAATGTCAAAAGCAGAATGGTATATATCTGTTAAGATAGGAAGGAGGATTTATGGAAAAGAAACCCAAAAGGCCAACTATACCATCAAAAACAAGAGAACAATTATATATAAAGGCTGGAGGACGTTGCGAATTCCGGGGTTGCAACAAATACCTTTTTACAGATGGTGTGACAAGACAACCAAGAAAAATGGCAAATATTGCACATATTGTTAGCTGGACACCAACGGGGCCACGAGGAAATGAAAATTCAGAAAAACTTGCAAAGGATATATCTAATTTGATGCTTACATGTGCGGAACATAATAATTTAATTGACAGTAATGAATATGTTGATGAGTATCCAGTAGAGTTATTACAGCAATTTAAACGTGAGCATGAAGAACGAATTTACCGGGTAACTGGCATGGGACAAGAATATGGTGTGCGTATTGTTAAAATGTATAGTAAAATTCAAAATCAGGTGCCGCTCATCGGGGATAAAGATGTAAGTGAAGCAATCAGACCCTATTATCCACTAGATGCAGGCATAAATATTGATTTAACGCAGGTTGAAAATATTGAAGAAGCACAAAAACAAATAAAAAGGACAGTAGATTTACACATTTTGTCAGATGAAAAGGAAGAAAGCTATGGAATTTTTATAATGGCTAAAATCCCATATGCATGTTATCTGGGGTATGTACTTGGGAATAAAGTTAAATCGGAGGCATTTCAGTTTTTTAGGGATACTCAGGATTGGAAATGGAGAGCAGGAGAATTTGGACATTTTACTATTTTGAAACCAACGGAAAGATTGGATGAGCAGCAAGTTGATTTATTGGTTGAAGTAAGCGGAAACATTGATTGTACGTTAATACCGGAGTATCCCATATATAGTGTAAGAGCTGATTCACCAGGGTTTCTGTTTCTGCAGAGCAAGGAACAGCTCATAGAGTTTCGCTTAAAATTTAGGGAGGTACTTAGTTCAATTAGAGAAATACACGGTGAAGCATGTATTGTTCATTTAATAGTGGCAGCACCCAATCCGGTTACATTTGAAATTGGAAAATCTATCATGAGAAATATAGACCCTACTATTTTGTTATATGACAAAGTGCAGGATGACATAAAATATAAAGAGATCATGTGCTTGCATAAAAGAATAAATAGAACCGAAGATATTTAAATAAAACAGAGGTCTTATCCCTTACTTTATCCACCGCCCTATATCCCCAGAACGCCGGAAAACACAGGCGCTCCGGGGATGCTTTTTTCAGAAACACAGGCATTTATAACAAATAGTGTTCCTTTTTCAATATAGGCGTCTTTGCGTGCAACAGCAATATCGTTATTCCGGGAAAAACTGATTCAGCATATCTATGGTCTCTTTTGCAGTAAATCCCCAAAGGATGGTACTGAGTGCTTCAACGGCAGCATGGCGTTTGCGGTAGTAAGTCCGGTAGGATATGTTGCTGATATGCGGCTCCAGCTTTTCCAGAATTTCATCCGTGTTCCTCAGCTCCTGTGGTGACAGGAAAGCATAGTACAGGATCCAGTAGTATTGTTCTCCGTGCTTATGGTTATTTCGGAGCAGGTCAACAGAGGAATCCAGCAGTTTTAGCATCTTGTTGCTTCTATCAATGCTCTTTGCTCTTTCAGCAATATCGCTGCCGGTCAGTTCCACTCCTGCCGCATAAATGGAGTCCAGGAAATCATCTACGCTGGTTCCATACTGCAGCCGGAACTGGGATTCCATTTGCCTTACGACTACTTTCAGACTGTAGGTGGCATCCCTGTATCGTCTTAAAAATTTGTAGGTATCATGAAAACGAGGATCGTCTTCCGGTATACGGTAGCTCTGATTTTTCTTTGCAGGCATATTACTCACCTCCTTCCAAAGCTCTGTCCGTTACCCCGGAAGGGATCGGGATGGCAGGAACATCCTGTGGGTGGACAGTCAGTTCAAACTGGTAGGCTTTGTTCCCGTAGGGGCAGATAATAGTTAGAGTATATTGATTTAATTCACTATTGCAGGCTGATAAAGGAGATAATATATACTGGGTTTTTGGACACTCACAGCATGGAATCCCCTGAGTTTTCAGCAGTTCCGCGACTTTTTGGATGATAAATCTCATGTGCGATTCTGAAACGCAGGAATCCTTTTCTGAAACGGTGATTTGTTCCTCTGTGACGGATTCTGATACGCAGAAATCCTCCTTGTTCTCAGGTACGTGAATTGGCAGTTGCAGTTGCATGGCGATCTCCTCCTTGTCAATCATTACATCGCTGATATCGAACATGACAGATAAGTAGTAATTCAGATATATCATGCTGCCATGCTTGCCTTTGAAAGAAATCAGCGTGATCAGGTTATTTTCTTCAAATTTCTTTAAGATGCGGGAAACGGTTGCCTTGGAATGACTCCAGCGGTCTCCCAAAGTCTGAAAGCTGGTTAACGGGTTGCCGGTATGGTTGCGGTAGTATACGACTGGAGCAGAGTATGAGCCTTGTACGGATGGATCGTTGTAAATGGCGTGTATCCACATATCGAGCAGAATGTCCATTTCCGAACATTTCCCCATACTGATAAACTCATGGACTCTGGCAATCGGGAAAAAGAAAAAGCCCGTGTCTTTTTTACAAGGGCAGTTATATTCCAGAAATGTATTGTCTTTTTGCCAGTCTGTGATTTTGAATTTCACAACTTTGTTTTTTTCAAGCATAGAGTAGGTAATGCAGTTCTGCTTTTCCAGTTGGTTCAGAATGGAAACAGCCTGATGCTGAAACTTGCATCGGAACCAGGACTGAAGGTCAGCGAGTGTGCATATCCATTCACCGGGACCGACCAGATAAGTAATGTGTTCCATCCGGCGGTAGGAGGAACGGTAATTTGCATAAGAGCAAAGGACAATGTAATAAAAAAGAAAAGGGGCAATCGGTTAATACCGATTTTTGAATCCTAATATTTAAGAAAGAGAC
>CAMQZX010000114.1 GCA_947039785.1 uncultured Lachnospiraceae bacterium
ATTAGATATTATCATATACAAATTTTTGGGAAGTGAAATTATTCACGGTTATTTTTGTGTTCCAGAGAAGCAGCTACAAATCCCTTAAACAGAGGATGGGGTCTGTTGGGTCTGGACTTTAATTCCGGGTGTGCCTGAGTCGCCAGGAAGAACGGGTGGTTCTTCAGCTCAATCATCTCCACAATACGGCCGTCAGGAGAAATACCAGATAAGGTCATGCCCTTTTCCTTCAAGGTATCACGGTAGTGGTTGTTTACTTCATAACGGTGTCTATGGCGCTCGTGAATGGTTTCTTCGCCGTACAGCTCATAGGCTTTGGTAGTCTTGTCCAGAACACAGGGATAAGAACCAAGTCTTAAAGTACCTCCGATATCTTCAATACCATTCTGATCCGGCATCAGGTCAATGACGGGATGATGGGTTTTGGGATCTAATTCGATGCTGTGAGCATCGGAGTATCCGATGACGTGTCTTGCAAATTCCACGATGGACAACTGCATTCCCAGACATAAGCCCAGGAATGGAACCTGATTTTCCCGGGCATAGCGGATCGCTTGAATTTTTCCTTCAATACCGCGGTCGCCGAAACCGCCGGGAACGAGAATCCCATCCACGTCAGAAAGAACATCTGCTACATTTTCTGCGCTTACCTGTTCGGAGTCTACCCATTTGATATGAACTGTGGCTTTGCTGGCGATACCGCCGTGCTTCAGTGCTTCCACAACGCTGATATAGGCATCGTGAAGCTGGATGTATTTACCTACTAATGCTACAGTGACATCGGTTACCGGGTGGCGCAGTGCTTCCACCATGGATTTCCAGTCGTCCAGATTAGGTTCAGGACAATCCAGGTGGAGAGACTGGCAGGCAACCTGTGCAAGATGCTCAGCCTCCATGGCAAGTGGTGCTTCGTATAGATATTCCACATCAAGATTTTGCAGTACGTGGTCACTTGGAACGTTACAGAATAACGCGATCTTATCTTTAATCTGCTGATCCAGAGGCAGTTCAGAACGGCACACAATAATATCCGGCTGGATACCCATTCCCTGTAGCTCTTTAACGCTTGCCTGGGTTGGCTTTGTCTTCATCTCCTGGGATGCCTTCAGATATGGAATTAAAGTTACGTGAATCAGAATGGCATTGTCATGTCCAACTTCATGCTGGAACTGACGGATGGCCTCCAGGAAAGGCTGACTTTCGATATCACCTACGGTTCCGCCCACTTCAATAATGGCAATGCGTGGCTCATCGGTGGTAAAGTCCCGATAGAATCGGTTTTTAATTTCATTGGTGATGTGAGGAATTACCTGGACAGTTCCGCCGCCGAAATCTCCGCGGCGCTCTTTGTGCAGGACAGACCAATAAACCTTACCTGTGGTGACATTGGAGTTCTTGTCCAGACTTTCATCGATAAAACGTTCATAATGCCCTAAATCCAGATCGGTTTCTGCTCCGTCATCGGTGACGAAGACTTCGCCGTGCTGTACAGGGTTCATAGTGCCGGGATCAATGTTAATGTAGGGATCAAACTTCTGCATAGTGACCTTGTAGCCTCTGGCTTTCAGAAGCCGTCCAAGGGATGCGGCAGTGATTCCCTTGCCAAGGCCAGAGACAACTCCGCCTGTTACAAATACATATTTGACTGCCATAAAATTCCTCCTGTCTAGTGTACCGACTGTGTACACTGCAAATTTAATGTTTCTGATTTTTAAAAATGAGATTATACACCTTTTCAAGTAAAATGACCAGACCTTTGTAACAGGAAATTTCTCAAAAACTTCCATTAAGAAAAATATCAATAACAAAAAGAGGCGGCTCTTAAAGCATGTCTGATGATATGCTTTCTTCAGACATACTTTATTGTGAGCAACCCCTTTGTGCTTTATCATAAATATTCTTTTGTAGTTCTGGTTTTTAACTTAGTTATTGTACACCAAATTTACCTATCTGTACAGACGTTTATTTTCATATTTTGGCTGAGAGGTCAATTCGATTCCAAGGCGTTTGAATTCGATCAGATCGATGGAAGCCAGCATAACAGATGTATGTGCCTGACATCCCTTCAGCCGGGAAAGACACTCTATGGCTTTGCGGGCATTTTCGTCGTTGACAGCACTGATGGAAAGTGCCACCAGAACCTCATCGGTGTGAAGTCTTGGATTGTGGCTTCCCAGGTATTTTACCTTCAGACGCTGAATTGGTTCAATGGCAGAAGGTGAAATCACATGAATGCTGTGATCAATGCCAGCCAGCTCCTTTAAAGCATTTAATAGCAAGGCTGCAGAGGCACCCAGCAGATCAGAAGTTTTGCCGGTGATGATCTGGCCGTCAGGCAGCTCAAGTGCAGCGGCAGGAGCACCAGTCTGTTCTTCCATCTCCATAGCCACGGGAACCACTTTGCGGTCGTCTGTAGTAATATTGCACTGATTCATGAGAAGCTGGATTTTATAGACTTCCTCTTCGGTTCCGGTTCCCTCCACCAGATTGGTGCTGGCGTGGAAGTAGCGGCGGATAATTTCCTGTCTGGAAGCCTCCCGGCATACTTCATCGTCCACGATACAATTTCCTGCCATATTGACACCCATATCTGTGGGTGACTGATACGGGCATTCACCGAAAATCTTCTGGAAGATTGCCTGCAATACAGGATAAATTTCCACATCCCGGTTATAATTAACTGTGGTAACACCGTAAGCGTCCATGTGGTATGGATCGATCATGTTGACATCATTTAAGTCTGCGGTGGCTGCTTCATAAGCCAGGTTTACCGGATGCTTTAAAGGCAGATTCCAGATGGGGAAAGTCTCAAATTTGGCATATCCTGCATGAATTCCCCGTTTATGTTCATGATATAACTGGGAGAGACAGGTGGCCATTTTACCGCTTCCTGGTCCTGGCGCTGTGATCACCACCAAAGGTCTGCTGGTTTCAATATAGTCGTTGCGTCCATAGCCTTCATCGCTTACGATAAAAGGAATGTTTCTGGGATAGCCCTCAATGACATAGTGGATGTAAACCTTGATGCCCAGTTTTTCCAGACGCTTTTTGAACAGATCAGCACTGTTTTGTCCGGAATACTGTGTAATGACTACGCTGCCCACATAGAGGCCCTTTTCCATAAAGACATCCCTCAGACGCAGTACGTCGGAATCATAAGTGATGCCATAGTCTCCCCGGACTTTATTTTTCTCAATGTCCTTGGCACTTATTACAATCACAATTTCTGCATGATCTCTAAGCTGCATCAGCATACGCAGCTTACTGTCTGGCTCAAAGCCAGGAAGAACTCTGGAGGCATGGTAATCGTCGAACAACTTACCGCCGAATTCCAGATATAACTTGTTGTCAAATTGGGCTATGCGTTCCCGGATATGTTCTGACTGCATGGATAAATACTTTTCATTATCGAATCCTTTGTTCATTATAGTCCCCTACCTGTTCCTTATCTTCATCTTTGTTTTTTACATATGACCAGTATACTACAAAGACTTCGGTTGTGGGAAATTTTTTTACAAAACTTTTAGATTTGTGTCGGTTTTTTCACAATGTAATTATTGATTTATTTTATGGCGGACCATATAATAGAAGAGACTAGTTAAGGAGGAAATCAATGGATAATAACAACAAGAGACCGCAAGGTCCGTTGAACAAGAACAATAAGAATGGTCAGTCTTTGCTGGCGTTTCTTATATGCCTGCTTGTGACGCTGGTATTTGTAAGTATGTTCACAAATATGATGCAGGATACCTCATCAGAAATTTCATATGATGAATTTTTGGACATGGTGAAAAAGGACGAGGTAGAAAGTGTTACCATTCAATCAGATACTCTGATCATTGTCCCTAAGAGACAGGATGACAGATTTCGGGAAAGTAAATATTATACCAATGTTGTCCAGAGCGGCGATGAACTGGCAAAGATGCTTGACAGCAAGGATATCCATTTTAAGAGAGAGAAGCCAGATCCAATAACAGAATTTGTTTCCGGCTTACTGAGCATCATTTTGCCTACCTTACTTTTGTTCGGATTGCTGATGCTGTTTATGCGTAAGATGAATAAAGGAGGCGGCATGATGGGCGGCGTGGGAAAGAGCCGTGCCAAAGCTTATGTGGAGAAGGAGACTGGCGTTACCTTCCAGGATGTGGCGGGTCAGGATGAAGCCAAGGAATCTCTTCAGGAAGTGGTGGACTTCCTTCATAATCCTGGTAAATATACTCAAATCGGAGCCAAGCTTCCCAAGGGAGCACTGTTGGTGGGACCGCCGGGAACTGGTAAGACTCTGCTTGCCAAGGCTGTGGCAGGAGAAGCACATGTGCCGTTTTTCTCCTTGTCCGGTTCTGATTTTGTGGAGATGTTCGTAGGTGTGGGTGCATCACGTGTGCGAGACCTTTTCGAGGAAGCCAAGAAGAATGCGCCCTGTATTATCTTTATCGACGAGGTGGATGCCATTGGTAAGAGCCGAGATTCCCATTACGGTGGAGGCAACGACGAGCGTGAGCAGACCTTAAATCAGCTTTTGGCTGAGATGGATGGATTTGACACTTCCAAGGGCCTTTTGATTCTGGCAGCTACCAACCGTCCGGAGGTATTGGACCCGGCCCTTCTTCGCCCGGGCCGTTTTGACCGACGTGTGATTGTAGACCGTCCTGATTTGAAGGGGCGTGTGGATATTTTGAAAGTACATGCCAAGGGAGTGAACCTGGATGAAACTGTAGACTTCCAGGAAATCGCCCTTTCCACTTCAGGAGCAGTAGGTTCAGACCTTGCCAACATGATCAATGAGGCAGCTATTCTGGCTGTTAAGGCAGGAAGAAAGGCGGTAAGCCAGAAGGATTTGTTAGAATCTGTGGAAGTAGTTCTTGTAGGTAAGGAGAAGAAAGACCGTATTCTCAGTGCTGAAGAGAGAAGAATCGTATCTTATCATGAGGTGGGACATGCACTTGTCAGTGCCCTGCAGAAGGATGCGGAGCCGGTTCAGAAGATAACCATCGTACCCAGAACTATGGGGGCTTTGGGATATGTTATGCAGGTTCCGGAGGAAGAGAAGTTCCTCAACACCAGGAAGGAGTTGGAGGCCATGCTGGTGGGATATCTGGGAGGCCGCGCTGCGGAGGAGCTGGTATTTGATACTGTTACTACAGGAGCTGCCAATGACATTGAACAGGCAACAAAAGTGGCGAGAGCTATGATTACTCAGTATGGTATGTCTGACAAGTTTGGCCTTATGGGACTGGCTACACAGCAGAGTCAGTATCTGGATGGCAGAGTTGTATTAAACTGCGGTGATAACACTGCAACAGAGGTAGACCATGAGGTCATGGAGCTGCTTCACCGTTCTTATGAGGAAGCCAAGCGTCTTCTGGGAGAGAACAGAGAAGCTATGGATAAGATTGCAGAATTTCTGATTGAGCGTGAAACCATCACAGGTAAGGAGTTCATGAAGATATTCCGCGAAGTTAAAGGATTGCCGGATCCGGAAGAAGAGAAAGCTCTGGAGGAGAAGAAAACAGAAGATGATTCCAGAGTGATCGTTCTGGGAGGTCCTGTAGAAAATCCGGAAACAAACGATACAGAGGAGTAAAAAGGATGTTTGATATTCAAGAAGAATTAAAAAAACTTCCTTCCAAACCTGGCGTATATATTATGCATGACGAGAAAGATGCCATTATTTATGTGGGAAAGGCCATCAGCCTGAAAAACCGTGTTCGGCAGTATTTTCAGAGCAGCCGCAACAAAGGCGCCAAGATTGAGCGGATGGTCACTCACATATCCCGCTTCGAGTACATTGTGACAGATTCGGAGTTGGAGGCATTGGTGTTGGAATGTAATCTGATTAAGGAGCATCGTCCAAAATATAATACGATGTTGAAGGATGACAAAAGTTATCCCTTCATCAAGGTGTCGGTGGACGAGGAATATCCAAGAGTCTTGTTTGCCAGAGAGATGAAAAAGGATAAATGCAAATATTACGGACCATACACCAGCATCGGAGCTGTTAAAGACTCCATTGAATTAGTTCGCAAATTATATAAAATACGTTCCTGCAGCAGGAAATTACCAAGAGACATAGGCAAAGAACGCCCATGTCTCTATTATCATATTCATCAATGTGACGCACCTTGTCAGGGCTATATCTCCAAAGAGGAGTATGGCGAGCATATTAAAGGTGCGATTTCCTTCTTAAATGGGAATTTTAAAAATGCAATTAAGGAATTGGAAGAGAAAATGCGGCAGGCTTCGGAGGAGCTTCGTTTTGAAGATGCCATGGAGTATCGGGACCTGATGCAAAGTGTGCAGCGGATTGGGGAGAGGCAGAAGATTACAAGCCACGATGCTCAGGATAAGGACATTATTGCAATGGCTATGGAAGGTCAGGATGCTGTTGTTCAGGTATTTTTCATGCGTCAGGGCAAGCTGATTGGAAGAGAGCATTTTTATTTGACTGTTGCTGAGGGAGATGCAAGAGCTCTGGTGCTGTCCAGTTTCTTAAAGCAGTTTTATGCGGGAACACCATTTATTCCCAGGGAGCTGATGCTGCAGGAGAACATTGAAGACAGCAAGGTAATTGAGGAATGGCTGACTCAGAAGAGAGGTCAGAGAGTATATATCCGGGTACCTAAGAAAGGAACCAAGGAAAAGCTGGTAGAAATGGCGGCGGAAAATGCGTTTATGGTTTTAAGGCAGGATAAAGAGCGCATCAAGCGGGAAGAGGGACGTACCATCGGCGCCGTGAAGGAGGTTGCCGGATGGCTGGGGCTGAAGGAAATCAACCGTATTGAAGCCTTTGATATTTCCAATATCAGCGGATTTGAGTCGGTTGGTTCTATGGTAGTCTATGAGAAGGGAAAGCCGAAACGAAGCGATTATCGGAAGTTTAAGATTAAGTGGGTGAAGGGCCCAAATGACTATGCCAGTATGGAAGAAGTACTGACCAGGCGTTTTACCCATCAGTCGGACAAGGAGTTTGACAGTTTTGCACTCCTGCCGGATTTGATCATGATGGATGGTGGACGTGGACAGGTAAATATTGCCCTGAGTGTTCTGGAAAAATTGAATCTTAATATTCCCGTCTGCGGTATGGTGAAGGATGATAAGCACAGGACACGCGGTCTGTATTTTAACAATGTGGAAATCCCAATTGATACTTCAGGAGAAGGGTTTAAACTGATCACCAGAATTCAGGATGAGGCCCATCGTTTTGCCATTGAATTTCACAGAAGTCTGCGCAGTAAGGAACAGGTGCATTCTATTTTAGATGACATACCTGGCATCGGACCTGCCAGACGTAAGGATCTGATGCGCCATTTCCGTTCTCTGGATAAAATAAAGGGGGCTACGGTGGAAGAGCTGGCAGGGCTGCCTTCCATGAATGAAAAAAGTGCCCGCCAAGTCTATGAATTCTTTCGAGGCTATGATAAAATAGAGAAAGATTAGCGTATTGGCCTCTTGACATTTATGGCTCTGTATGTCATAAATGTCAGCCGGGCAGCGCACTGGTATCTGTAAAGGTACTGAAACAGATACAACGATTGAAGCTAAAGGAGAACAAGATTATGAAGAAGAAAGGTGTTGCAATGACAAAAATGGTGCAGGAGCTGAACTTAAAGAACCTGACACCAGATATTGATATGACAGATATGGTGATTCCTATTCCTGATATTAACAGACCAGCCTTGCAGCTTGCAGGCTATCTGGAACATTTTGCCAATGAGCGTGTGCAGATTATCGGATATGTGGAGTTTACTTATTTGCAACGTATGAGCAAAGAAGAATGTCATTTTACTTATGAACGGTTTGTATCAACTCAGATCCCATGTGTAATTTTCAGTACCATGACAGAGCCTACTGAAGACATGCTGGCATTGGCTAATAAATATAATGTTCCCACATTTACCACAGACAGAAATACATCCAGCTTTATGGCAGAAATCATCCGCTGGCTGGGCGTGCAGCTGGCACCTTGTATTTCTATTCACGGTGTGCTGGTGGATGTATACGGAGAAGGTGTACTGATTACCGGCGAGAGTGGGATTGGTAAGAGTGAGGCTGCTCTGGAGCTGATCAAGAGAGGCCATCGTCTTGTCAGCGATGATGTGGTAGAGCTTCGTAAGGTCAGCGATGCAACGCTGGTTGGATCTGCGCCGGATATCACCCGTCACTTTATTGAGCTTCGGGGAATTGGTATTATTGACGTTAAGACATTGTTTGGTGTGGAGAGTGTAAAGGATACTCAGTCAGTGGATCTTGTAATTAAGCTGGAAGAGTGGGATAAGGATAAGGAATATGACCGCCTTGGCCTGAATGAGGAATATACAGAATATCTGGGTAATAAAATCGTATGTCATTCTCTTCCTATTCGTCCGGGCCGTAACCTGGCAGTAATTGTAGAATCTGCAGCTGTTAACCACAGACAGAAGAAGATGGGATATAATGCCGCAGAAGAATTGTACAGAAGAGTACAGGAAAATATTGCAAAGAAAAGGAGCTAAGCGTATGAGTCAATATTGTTTTGGAATAGATGTGGGTGGAACCTCAATCAAATGCGGTTTTTTCTCAGCTTCAGGAGAGCTGTTGGAGAAATGGGAGATTCCCACACGTACAGAAGACAAGGGCGAGAAAATCCTTCCCGATATTGCAAAGTCCATTCAGGAAAAAATGCAGGAGAAAGGTTTAGGCAAGGATGCCGTGTTGGGCGTTGGAATCGGAGTTCCCGGTCCTGTGAATAAAAACGGTGAGATTCCAACAGCTGTAAATCTGAACTGGGGATATAAGCATATCTCCAAAGAAATGGAAGAATTGACTGGACTTTCCTCCAAGGCTGGAAATGATGCCAATGTGGCTGCTCTCGGTGAGGCATGGAAAGGCGGAGCAGAAGGGTGTGCCAATGTGATTCTGGCTACTCTGGGAACAGGTGTAGGAGGCGGTATTATTGTGGATGGTAAGATTGTAGCAGGTGCCCACGGAGCAGGCGGTGAGATTGGACATGCCAATGTAAAGCACGATGAGACAGATTCCTGCAACTGCGGCAACAAAGGATGCCTGGAGCAGATGGCTTCAGCCACAGGTATTGTACGTTTGGCTAAGAAAGCTCTGGTGAGCTCTGACAAGGACAGCGCACTCCGTAAGGCGGAAGTGACTGCCAAGGAAGTGTTTGATGCCTATAAGGCAGGAGATGAGCTGGCTGCGGAGGTTGTGGCTGAGTTTGCAGACTATCTGGGAGGGGCTCTTGCCACCTTTGCCACTGTGGTAGATCCGGATGTGATTTTGATTGGCGGAGGTGTATCCAAAGCGGGTGAACCATTGATCAAAGCAGTACAGAAATGTTATAAGAAATATGCGTTTACCACATGTAAGGATATCCCGATTCGTCTGGCTGAGTTGGGAAATGATGCTGGTATTTATGGAGCTGCAAAGCTGGTATGTTGATAAAACAGTTGGAAATTGTTGAAAATACATAAAATATCTTCATAATCTGTGTAAAACTTTATTAATTTGTGAGATTGACAAATAGTAGGATATTTTATAAAATAAAGGCGTCTCAAAAGATAAACTGTTAAAATATTAAGTCGGTCAACAAAGGTGTTGTTCCCGTAAGGGAGCAGCACCTTTTTCCGTATACCCCGAGGGCTGGCTGTCTGGCCCAACATTTCTCCCTGTTTTACTTAGGGTCAGCTGATCCAAGTAATAAAAAAGAGAGGCTGCAAATAGAATTGCAGCCTCTCTTTTTCGTGCTCCATTATTTCCCGAATTTCTTATCTGTTCAGGATGGGCCGTCGGGTCTTTCGTCTGTGTCCTTGTCATCGTCGCCGCTGTCATCATAGTCGTCCCAATCATTATCACCATAATCATTATTGTTGTCGTCGGTATCATCCGGACCATTGTCGTTTTCATCGATTTCAGGTGTGGCAGTAGGGGTACTGGTGGGTTCTTCGCCTTCATCTTCATCTTCTTCGTCGTCATAATCATAGTCGTCATAACCATGGTCACCATTACAACGTTCTGTAGGAAGATTTGCCACATCGAAGTATTCGGATACAGTAGGACAACCATAATTTGGAAGCATTAAGGTATTGGAGCATACCGTTGCTTTTTCTACGGTAGTAGGACACTGGAACTCCTTATAAGGCAGATCCTGATGGATTCTTGACATAACCTTTTTCCATAGAATTTTGTGGAAATTGCGGTACATATAGGAATCCGGTAATTTTTCATTGTTGTCGTATCCAGACCATACAGTACAGGTGTAATAAGGAGTAAAACCTGAGAACCATAAGTCGTTGTACGCGTCGGTGGTACCTGTCTTACCGGCCACAGGGATATTATCCAATTGAAGCATGGTTCCGGTACCGTAGTTCACTACATCTTCCATGGCGCTGGTGAGAAGCCATGCAGTGCTTTCCTTGATGACTGTCTTGGATGCTGGCTGATTGTCAATGAGCACATTTCCGTCTGCATCCAAAATCTTAGTGTAGTATACTGGTTTGATATATTTGCCGCCATTGGCGATTGCTGCATAAGCGGCATTCAATTCGATGTTCTTCACACCGTAAGTCAAAGCTCCCAGAGGCATGGACTCATTCAAGTCAGAGTACACATCCCCATTCTCCTGTACTTCGTTATTTACAATGGTAGTAAAGCCGAAGTTCTGAAGATACTCGTAAGCAAGCTGCGGTGTCACATCGATCATACATTTTACAGCCACGATGTTAATGGATTGCTGGATGGCATAGCGGATAGTGGTATCTCCATGATAGGTGTTATCTGAGTTCTTTAAAGGTGCACCATTGCTGTATTTAAATGGCTCATCCTTGTAAATCGTAGCCAGTGACATATTTTTCGCGTCCAATGCCGGAGCATAGGTGGACGGAATCTTGAAAGTAGAACCAGGCTGTCTTTTGGTATCGGTAGCACGGTTCAATGTGAGGCTGGCTGTTTTTTCGCCGCGACCGCCCATAATAGCTTTTACATAACCGGTAGACTGGTCCATAATAGTCATGGAAGACTGGGGTTGCGGTGTGAAGCTGACACGCTCTGCGATAACTTCATTGCCTTCAGCTAGAATAGAAGCCTTATACTGATCCACATAAGTCTGGCCTTCCTCCGGGGAAGAAAACAGCAGATCAAAGCTGGGATCCTGATTCTTAAAGTATAAGGTGAGCATTTCCTTGCTGTAATTAACTTCCTCACCCTCTGAATTCTTCACGGTCAGTGCATAATCCAGATAATATTCCACACCTTCCGGGAAGTTCTCCGGATTGTTGTATTCTTCATCCACAATATTTTGAATATTAGGATCCTGAGTGGTATAAATCTGAAGACCGCCGCTATACAATTTGTTGTATGCATCCTTCTCAGAATAACCTTTCAGAGTCTGAAGATCATTGATTACCTGATCTGTCATTTCGTCAATGAAATAGGAATATACGGAAGTTTCTCCAGAATCTGTCTCCGTCTCCTGAATACGGGAGTACACATCGTCGTTCATTGCTTCGTCGTACTCGGCCTGCGTGATATATTCCTGTTCCAGCATGTTGTTTAAGACCTTTTTGCGGCGGGTTGCATTGTCGCTGGGGTTGGTGATGGGATTGTATTTTGTGGGGTTCTGAGTGATTCCTGCTATGGTTGCGGATTCAGACAGATTCAATTCCCATACATCTTTGTTAAAATATCGGTGGGCGGCAGCCTGCACTCCGTAGGCTCCGGCACCCAGGTTAATGGTGTTTAAGTAATTTTCCAGGATTACGTTTTTGTCACGGATTTCTTTCTCCACCTGGATAGCCAGGTACTGTTCCTGGAACTTACGTTTAAATCGCTCCACCTGGGTGGATTCTTCTGTCCAACTGGTGAAGACGTTGTTTTTCAGCAACTGCTGTGTAATGGTACTGGCACCCTCGGAAAAATTTCCAGTGGACAGTGCCTTAAAACCTGCACGGAGAATACCCCGTACGTCTATACCGTTATGTTCATAAAATCGTTCATCCTCAATTGCCACAAAGGCATGCTGCATATCTTCCGGTATCTGATCAATTGATACGGGAAGTCGGTTGGAATCCGGTGCAGTCAGCTTCTGAATCTTATTACCCTGGTCATCGTAAACGAATGTAGCCGAGCCCAGTGGCGTAATATTGACTTCAGATGCTTTGGGGGCATTATCAATAATACCTTTGAAGGAACCCACACCCAGACATACCAGCATCAGGCATAGAGTAATCAATGACAAAAACAGTATTCGTAAAGATGTGACGCTGGCGCGTTTGCCCATCATGCTTGCACGGGAAGTGAGGGCTTTACGCTTCTTCAATATTGATTTCTTTCCGTAATTCATCCTACTCCTCCTTATTATCCCACCTATTATAGCAAATAAAAAAAGTAAAATAAAGCCCCATGGGAAAAACTTCATAATTTAAACAGTAAATTTCTATAAAAAGTCATTACAATCCTATGTAAATCGTGTACAATAGGAAAAGACGATGTTCCTTTGAAAGTATTGATCACCCACAATATCTCTGTGA
>CAMQZX010000115.1 GCA_947039785.1 uncultured Lachnospiraceae bacterium
CTACACTTCTAGCTTCGTCGGCAGCGTCAGATGTGTATAAGAGACAGATTTGCTATTTTCAGAGTACAATGGTACACTAGTATGCTGAATATGGGCATATCTGCACACTAGCCATATTTCAATTATTATATTATAATTGTAACTGTAAATCCACAAATAACAATAATATTTTAGTTTTTTATGCATTTAGGAGGATATTATGTCAGAAATCAACGAATTAGAGATAAATGAATCAATAGAACTACAAATTAAATATTCGGAACAAATCAAAAAAATGCAGCAAGACTTTCAATTTACACTCTCCAAAGTCTCCCATGAAATCAGGAACCCCGTCACTCTTATCAACAGTTTCCTTCAGTTGATGGCGACAAAATATCCTCAGGTGGAAGAATTTGACTATTGGGAGGATATTCAGGAAAATATGATGTTTCTCATTGATCTGCTCAATGAGCTTTCTACTTACAACAATGCTTTCCGCTTAAATAAAGAGGACATGGATCTGAATCAATTTCTAAAATCAGTAGCGGCTTCCGTGCGCCCTACTATGAAGTATTTAGATATTGAGCTTAGCTATAACGGACGGGAGAATCTTCCCACTATTCAGGCAGATGCAACCAAACTGCGTGAGACAATTCTAAACATCATAAGAAATGCCTCTGAAGCAATTCCAGATAAGGGACATATTTCTATGGAATTAACACGGCAAAATCAGGAGATTCAAATTATAATCTCTGACGATGGACCGGGTATCCCCAAGGAATATCTGTCTACACTGTTCGATCCTTTTGTCACTCACAAAAAAGAAGGCACCGGATTGGGACTTGCTATTTCAAAGCAAGTCATGGAAGCCCATGGCGGCGGTATTCAAGTGTCTTCCGTACCTGGTCAGGGAGCCACTTTCCTTCTCACTTTGCCCATTAAGTAATCGGCACAAATTGCGAATGACAAGCTGATTGATATTGTCAGCTTGTCATCCTGCTGTCTGATCTTCGATAAATCAATACTGCCAGAAAAAAGCCTGCTGCCAGACCGCCCAGATGAGCAATATTATCCACACCTGTACTGGTAAATCCATAATACAGGGAAAGAGCAGCCATAAAAATCATCTGCTTCGCTGTGAGTTCTTCCAGACGACCTTTGTGAATAAGCAAAATCCAGATTATTGCTCCCATTGTGGCAAACACAGCACCAGAAGCACCTGCCGAAACTGAGTAACTGTGATCCTGCAAGTCTGCATAATAAGATAAATAACTGGATCCTAAACCTCCCAGAAGATAAATTACAAGATATTTTACCTTACCGGCAGCACGCTCCAGATGTCCACCAACAAAATATAAAATCAGCATATTATTGCCCAAATGCTTTAATCCAAAATGCAGGAACATGCAGGTAAACAATCGATAATACTCCCCCTGTTCCCGGATAAACGGTGGGTAAGATGCTCCGCATTTCAGCATATGTTCTACATTTTCACTTCCTCCCGTTAAGTCCACTGCGAAAAACACTAATACGTTAAATATGATAATCGCCCAGGTGGCCGGGTATTTTTTTATTATGTCCATAAAAACTCCACCAAAACCTACTGACCAAATAAGTACAAAAATTTCTTACTATTATAAGACAATACACCAAAGATTGCAAGGAGACAGGGCACCCCTCTAACACTAAGCCAAAGAGATGAATAGAGAAATGTATTAAATTTTATAAGAAATATCAGTTTATAGATTGCACATATGATCATGAAATAGAAAATGTATATTCGGCATCAGCAAAACGAATCTCGTCTCCCGGAACTATTCGGCAGTTTTCTTCACTGGGAATCTGTCTGCCATTTAAGTAAGTTCCATTTCTGGAATGTAAATCCACTAGATAATACTCCTGGTCCACTCTTCGAACCTTCGCATGCATTCTGCTTACTGTGGGTTGGGAAATGATCACGTCTACCGTCCCTTTCAATTTTCCCAAAACAGTCAGATCTCCCATCAGTGCAATATCCGGCAGGCATTCTGGTCTTTTACTAATTAAATGGCCTGTTTTTGGTAAATTCAATTGTGGAAGAGGCTGAGTATCTCCCAAATCTATTGAAGATACTTCCTGTTTTTCTTCCTCCCTATTATCAGAGGAACTCCTATTTTTAATCATTTCCCAATCCCTATTCCCACTCCCAGAAAAACTGGCATTTCGGGATGTTTTGTACCCTCCATCGCCAAAAAGACTGGCATTTGAGGGCATTTCCTGCTCTCTATTTTCAGAAAAACATTCATTTCGGGATATTCTCGGTTCCTCTGTATCGTAATTTTTCCGAATTTCTTCTGGTTCTACAGCCTTTTTCCCCGGCCACTGAATGGAAGCCTGAGCTACAGTCTTCTGCTCCCACTTTCCTGAAACTTCCCCACCCCTTTCCTTATGCCGTTTCCGCAGATATGTATTCACTGCCAACACTCCAAGGGCAGCAATAAAAATGCCAAGAAGCATGGGAAATGTCAAAAATGGAAGATATCCCAAATAACGCAGAACACAGATTCCCAACAGCACAATGGTCCAAACTGCACTGGCAAGGATTGTCTCCCAGGATGCGGCATTTTTGTTTTGCTCTTTGGCAGATTTTGATTCGTATTCCTGAAACAATTCCTGATTCCATTTTGCTTCCGTCTCCTGCATGTTATTTTCTACATTCGCTTCCACAGCAGCTGCCTTCCTATCATGTTCTTCCCGATGCTCCCGATAGATACACTCTTTCATCTGATCCAGATTAAACCCTTCCTCTATAGTCTGTCGGTAAATCCCATACCCCATCACAACCGCCTCAGAATCCTGATGATCAATCAGAGGAAGAAGATATTCCAGCAATCCCCGAAACTGTTCTCTGATTTCCTTATCATATCCTGGCAGATAACAAAACTGCAGCATCTTCTTCTCATCATCGAAATACATATATTCCGGTAAAACCACTAATTGATTCACATCTATGAGGAACGCCTGAACGGCTGTAATAGCCTTCATAAAGCCCAACAGCAAATCCCGCAGCGTACTCTCCCGTATTTTATTTTGCGAAAGACGGGAAGATACCGATTGTCTTCCTGTAATATCATAACAAAATTCTTTTGTCCCGTTTAGCGTCTGTATTTTACAGGGAATCAGAGCATCAATGGAATTTCCCAATAACATACGTATTGGGTAAGTCTCCATCTCCACCTCCTGCTCTGCCTGTATCATTAAATAACTGTGATTAAAATCCTTTTGATAGCGAATCTGCATGCTCATCCTCCTGTTATTCCCGAGCCAGTCCCTGAAGACCTTTGACTTTCCATATGAATCCCACCGGATCAATCCATTTTTCCTCTGCATTTACCTGCAAATGCCAAGCAAGCCCTCCATAAGCAGAAACAGTATCTCCGTCAAATTGTACTTTCAGCTTTTTTCTGTCCCGCTGCACCTGCATCTGTAAATTCTGTATACCATACAGCCGGGGAGCCAGCAAAGTTTTTCCTCTCTGACCTGCAGCACTCTCCGCCATCCAGTCTTCCTTTCCCATCTCCTGACATCCCACAATGGCAGATTCATGGGCAGCTGCTGTCAGCCAGACACGGTTATGCACAAAGAAACAAAGATAAATGCACCCAAATATCACCAGCAAAAACAGTGGCATCAAACAGGCCATCTCAATGGTAAAGCTTCCTTTATCTGCCTTGTTCTTTTTTAATTTCAGTAAATGCACAAAACCCACCTCCCCACATATCCCAACAAAAGAAACGGAACAAATGGAAACTCATAGTCTCTTTTCTTTCTTCGGACCACCAATAAGATACCCGCCCAGATCGCTGCCAAAAACAGGGACAACAGCAACACATTCACTGCTTCCTCCAATCCCAGATAAATTCCCAGTACCAGCATCAGCAAGGCATCACCCATTCCCAACGATTCACTGGTTGCTTTACTGACTGCCACCAACACCACGCCTGGAATCAGTCCTAACAGCATCACAGTTCCCTGCTTTAAATAAAAGCATTGATACAAAATCCCCAGCACCAGAAAAATCCCCACTGACAAAAGGGAAATTTGCCTCCTGCGGATATCTGTCCATAAATTGATTCCAAGAAATCCCACCATCAGATAATGTTCCATATCTTCCTCCATCTATCATTTTTTTGTAATATAACACAATCGCATCTACATTTGGTGCTCTGCCATAAATTGTAAACCCTTTGCGCTCCTGGTATCCATTCCACCCGGACTGTTACTTTGTCAATTTCCACATCTGCTGCAAACCCTTTTTCCCTCACAATCTGTTTTTTTTACCAGCCGCACCGTTCGTTTCAGACCGCTGCAGGTTGCCAGACTGTGATAGCGGTTGCCGGAATCTGTAATATAAACTATTTCGGCATGTGACTGCTGTTTGGCACACCGCTCACAGGCATGATATTTCTCTCCATTTTGATTCCGCAGTGCTCCCACACCACTTCCGCTGGTTTGCCGTATGGACAGATCCAGATAACTGCATCCGGCACTGAGATGATACACCCCTCCTGTCTGAGTCACATATACCATTTCCTCCGTAGTATCTTCAGAGCGTCCTCCATGATATCCTGTCCAGGGATGAACCCGAATACGGTTGACCATTACCAAATCAGGCAGAGGCACAAAGGATATGGGAACTTGATAACGATAAATGCTGGGCAATTCAATATCTTCTTCCGTCCCCGCTGTGTATGCATACATTCCCATCTCCCTGGTCTTCTGACAAAGCTGCGTCAGCTTCACCGTCTGCAGCCGGTAAATATCCATGAAACAAATCAGTGTACAGATACACAGAAAGAATATAGGCAATACAAAGGCGCTTTCCACGGTAAGACTTCCCCTGCCGTAGGTGTCTTGAGACACTTTCCCGCCGGAGTCTTTCTTATTCTTGGGGATAAATAAGAAATTTCGTTGGGCCTGAAGAGAGTGTATATTACTTTTTCTTTTATTCTTTTGTTTTCTATTCTTCTTCTCCGAACGGAAAAGCATCTCAAGACACCTCCTGATTACTCTATGAATTTATATAACAATCAACACATTAGCCATAGTTGTAAACTTTCCAGTATACTAACGATAACTGTACTGCCGCGTCACCTGATAAGTTTTTCTGCCATTGGCATCCACATCCATGGCGATTTCCAATGCATCCACACAGGAATCCATTCGAAACTTCTCATGGCCTTCCTTTCCCCGGACTGTCAGTTCAAAGGCATCCAGACACTTCATAGTCTGAGTCTCTGAATGTTCCAGATACAACAGCACCCTCAGATAGTCCTCATAACTCATGCCATTATCATCATTTCTCCGATCCGTATCCAGCCGTCCCATCAATTGTGCAAGATTCTCAAGCTCCAGCTGCCAGTTCTCTGCTGTCTTGATCAAAGGCACCTTTCCTCCTGTAAGCAGCTCCCGCACATCCAAAATACTCTCTCCATAAGCCCAGCAGGCTAAAAGCACCATCTCCACAATGCTCTCTGCCATGGGAATCAGAAGGCCAGCAGAAATAGCCGTTGCCAGACTGGCAGCCTGAGTACGTTTTGCCCCATCTCCCAGCAGATAGACAAAATTAATGCCTTCCCGGATCAAAAGCAGCCGATGTGCCACCGATTTCAGATTCTCCACATCGCTTCCATGTTTCCCGATGATGTATTCCAGCGGATAGGATAAGACTCCATCTGACACAGGTCTGGTATAATTCCCCACCTGCTGCAAAATATACTCCTGAAACAGAATCCGGTCGCTTGACCAAGTCTCTGTTGCCATTCCTTCAAATATCCCCATCCCTGTCTGAAGCTGTCTGTTGGACACCAGCAAAGACACCTCTGTCTGCTTCTGAGATACCTCTGAAGGGTTACTCAAAACAAGCTCCAAAATCCCCATACTCTGTATCTCACGAATGGTGTCAATGGGATTTTCCACCGGCTCTACGAGAATCACCGCTTCCACTTCCCCGCCGGATTCCGTCGCCCCTTCTCCTTCCACCTCCTGCACATTTCCTGTTGCATTTTCCAGGGCTCTGTCGTAATCTTCCAGACGATTTCCCTGTTGAGCATTTTCCTTTGTACTCTGCTGTTCCTGTACATGTTCGCTTCCCCTTTCCACTTTGTTCAGGAGGAGCTGTATTCCCTGAGTTCCCAGTGTTTCCTTCATATAGGCAATTGCCTGGTCACGAAAAGATTGTCCCTGGTTATCCGTCGCCAGACGATACCCGGTAATTCCTCCCGATTCCAGAGTAAGACGCTGATAGTTCTGATTCAGTACAGGTTCCATATACTCTGCCACTGTATCGTAGACCTTTCCCAGATTTAGTTCCCCATTCTGAAATCCACCGTCCAGATAAAATAACTGAAACTCTTCCAGAAGACAGGAATCATACTGGGCAAAAAGAGAGTACAGCCCTATATCTGCTGCATTGGCAATCTGGACACGGGCACTTGCCTGCTGTACAGAAACCAGACAGCCCGCTACCAGCGCCACCATCAACGACATTATCAACGCCAGAAATATCGTAACACTACCGTTTTTTCTCACGAGAATACGCTCCTTTCTCATTTTGTTTCCTACTTGGAGTTTAGTTTAGATAGAATTGCTTTGCTCGACAATTTTATCCAGAATATCTTCCACAAGCTCAACCAACTCTCCTTTGAAAATCACCACAAGACCGATCAGCACCACGAGAATTAAAATAATCTCCACAACGCCGATGGCATCTTCCTCCTGGCAAAAGGCCTGCCATTCCTTCATATCCTCACCTCCTTTCCACAACCTTTGTCAAGACTGCCGACAGGATACTCCCAAATAACCGCATAGACATATATCCTGAGTTTCTTTTTTACAACTTTACAGATCCTACATCACATAGAAAGACATTCCCGCCGGAACCATCAGAATCACCAGCACCACCACAAGCATCATGACCATAGGGATCAAAAGCCTGGTAGCTGCTGCATCTCCCTGAATTCTTGCCTGCCGCTTTCTGTCCTCAAAGGCTGCAATGGACTCTCTCTCCAGAATATCAAGAAGTCCCTGGCTGCCCTTTTTCACATTCTGAGACAGAAGCGTCGCCAAAGTCCGGTATTGAACCTGTCCGCACCGCCTTCCAAAATTCTCATATGCCTGCGATTCCAACACGCCGCTTTCCATCTCATAATAAGTTAACAACATCTCCTCATAGGCATACCTCGGTTCTTCCTTTTCCTGCTTGTATTTTCGATAGTCCAATGCCGTCTTTCCGAATGCTCTGCGCATGGTCATCCCTGCCTGTACCAAAAGGCACAGCTTAGTTACCAAATTGGGATAATCCCGCATCATCTGCTCTTTTCTTCTGGCATTTTCCTGCTCCCGCTGTCTTTCCCTGGCAATCAGCAAAAGCATTCCCGCAAAAATCCCAAGACACATAAGAATCATTCCACTGTGATCTGCCGGATAAGACCAGCAAATATGCTTTCCATTTACCTGTGACGGAAGATAATATTTATCCTCTTCCTGCTTTTCCTCATTTATGGCTGCCGCCGCCTCCCGAATGGCTTCCCGCAAAGCCTCTTCCTCACTCAGCACCTTCTCTTTCTCCTGCACCGGTTCATCTTCTCCCGGCTGTTCCGGAATATCCAGAGAAATAACCAACTCTTCTTCATCCACATTCACAAGAAACTGCTCCGTATCCTTTCCGTTGCCATGAACAGGCCGCATCAGATAAGCTCCATCCTGCAGCCTCCTGCCCTGATTACTCTGCCAGGTCAGACACATCCCCAGCAGGTTTCCTGCCAGAAGCACCAGAATAATCCGGTTATACCCTTTCTCATCCACATATTTTTCATACGGCACCCAGCCCAGCTTTCCACCTGTCCAAAGTGCCATGGTGGCTGCCAACACAGCCACATGAACCCACATCATAAGCATTCCTCCCGCTTATCCACACCTGCTTGCAATTTCACACCTCAATATCCACAATCTTTTTTCCCATCCAATAGGCAAGAAAATAAATCGTCAGACAAATCGTCATGGTGACCGCCCCAAACAAATTTCCATATAGCACTTCCAAAAATCCCGGTGAAGTCACCTGCATATACAAAATGATAGCAAAGGGCATCATGCTCATGATGAATTGTTCCGACTTTTTCCCCGCCACTGTAGCCTCAATCTCTTTCTTCACATCAATCTTATCCCCCAAAGTCCGTGCTGCTTTTTGTATAATTCCAATCATATCCCCACCAGTTCGCTTTGCTGTGGCAAATACAGAGGCAAAATTGGAGATATCCTCCACCTTGCATCGATTTCCCAAATCCAGGAACAAATCCTCCACCGGGACACTCACCTGCAATTGAGCCTCAATATAGTGAAATTCTACCAAAATATCATCGCTATTTTTATATAACTTCTCTAAATCTCTCGTACAGGCAATAACAGCATTTTCTACCGAATAGCCCGCCTGAAGTGCCACACTTAAAGACGACAGAGCATCCTTAAACTGATAATTTAATCGCCGTTTCCGCTGCTTCATCCCAGCTTTTTTCTTAGCCCTGTAAAACCATACCGGAACGGGAATCATGGCGAGAAACACCCACCAGGATTTATAGAACAGATAATTAATTCCTCCGCAGATTCCAAGACATTCCAGCAAATACCACATCCATTCCTTTTTTGTAAAATAATAGTGATTATAATCCTGCTTCATAGCACAATCCCCTCTCTCTCCAATTTCGCCTCATTTTGCAGTCTGTTCACCTGCTGCAGCCCTTTTTTATAATCATAGGAAAATAAAGTCTGCAGCTTCACTTCACCATTTTCAAATCCTAAAACCTCACTAATTTCCAAAAGCTTCCGGCTCTTATCCTTCAACCGCCCCAGATGCACCAGAATGTCCACCCCGGAGGCAATCTGTCTTCGAATGGCATCCAGAGGAATCTCCATTCCCATCAGCACCATCGTCTCCAGTCGGCTTACTGTATCCTGGCAGGAATTGGAGTGCAGTGTTGCGATTCCGCCTTCATGCCCCGTGTTAAAACTGGTTAGAAGATCACAGGCTTCCTCTCCTCTGACCTCTCCAACAATGATTCTGTCAGGCCGCATACGCAGGCTGGTCTTAATCAGATCACGAATACTGATTTCCCGATTTCCTTCCATGTTTGCCATCTTCGCTTCCATCCGTACCAGATTTTCCACTCCCTGAATCTGAAGCTCTGCATTATCCTCAATGGTGATAATCCTCTCATCCTTTGGAATAAAATTAGACAATGCACTCAAAAACGTGGTCTTGCCGCTGCTGGTTCCCCCTCCAATAAGAAGAGAATACCGGGCTTGTACCAATTTTTTCAGAAATTGCGCACATTCCTCTGTGATACTGTTTAACTGTATCAACTTTTCCATAGTGATGGGCGTATCCGGAAACCGTCGGATCGTCATAATCGGTCCGTCCAGAGCCACTGGAGGAATCACCACATTGACACGAGAGCCATTATCCAGACGGGCATCCACAATGGGCATGGCCTCATTAACCACACGATTGCAGCGTCCTACAATCTGCTGAATTACATCTTCCAGCTTCTCCTTAGAAGTAAATTCCTTCTCCCACAACTTCAGCTGGCCATTTCTCTCCACAAAAATTTTCTCCGGTCCATTCACCATAATCTCTGTCACGGAATTGTCATCAATTAATTCCTGAAGTACATCCAGCTTTCGAATTGAATAGAAAAGCTCCTGGCGAAGCTGTACCATTTCCTTAAGCGAAATATAATGAATCTTAGAATAATGAATAATCAACTCGTCAATAATACGAAAAATCTCCTCGTCTTCCAGCTCTCTGGACAAATCCAGTCGCTCCATAAGAAGCCCTCGCAGCTCCAGAAATCCTTCCCTGCTCATTCCCATTCCTCTCGCAGCACCTTGCGGACATAATCTCCCAACTGACTCCACACAAGCTGTTCCACATAGTCACTTCTGCTGCCGAAGCTTTTGTGATAAGGTGGTTTTACCTTCTGAATCTTTTCCAGCACCGGCACAGCATCCCAGAGCCTGAGCAGATTTTCAAATTGCTGGATTTTTGCCTGGGACAAGCTGTCAGATAACACAGGCATATAAATCCGGTTGCACCGATCCAGAATACGGAACAGTTCATCCACCCCATCGCCCAGATCCAGAATTACCACCTCATAGGAACTGTAAAGTTCCAGTTCATCCAGCAGGAAATCCCAGTCACGGTATTCTGCAGACCGGATGTCCATAGGAGATACTGCCGGTGGAATATAATCCAGATTATTGACTGACTCCACAATCTGTCCAATACGGTGAGTCAGATTCTTCTGCCTTTGTTTTAGGTAATAGAGTAAATCGCTTAGATTGCTGTCAAAGTTTCTCTGAAACAACTGTTCGAAACCGGAATATTCCTCCATATTTAGATAGAGTACCGCCCGGTTCTTCGCCAGAACCTGTCCCAATGTCAGAGCAAAAGAGGTCTTTAGCACCCTGCCCAGGGGAGAATAAACTCCCAGAATTTCTACAGGTTTTTTCAGAGCAGTTACAGCCATCGGCTCACTGACCGTCTCCCCATAGCAGGCCATCACTTCCCGAATTACAGCATCTGAAGACTGGTATTTATAGATACTGGGATATTGATCCAGTTTGGGATCGTGGACTCCCTCGGACAAAATAATAATCTGTCCCACTGGAAGCTCTCGGATTCTGTCGTCCACAGCCCGGTCTGAAATCAGCAACACCTCAATCCGCTCCTTCTGGGCAGTCTCAATCAATTTCTCCGTACTGGTAAATGCCTGCACCTCAAAGGGAACCGCCTTCTTGCAGCTCATATATTGCATAAAATTACAGGCATACAACGCTTCCAAATCACAAATGGCTAAAATATGCTTCTTCAATACAAACCTCCTGCATACAACACGACCCCCATCAGAACAGGTACAGTAAAATGAATGTTTTCCACTCCATTTCCTGCCACATAATAGGGCATTATTTTCTTGCTGCGAATAGAATTATGGATATAATCGGTGAAATACCGTAGACGGGAACAAAAATTCCCATAAAACAGAAGAATCACAAGGGAAAGAACTCCCCCACATAAAAAAGATATTGCCATGCAGGTACCCACAGCACCCACACCCATGACACCGCCCAGAGCCGAAAACAGCTTGATGTCACCCGGCCCCAGCATACGAAATCGAAACAACGGATATAACACTGCGATGGGAAACAGACTTCCTGCCATAAAATATCCAACTCCCCACCATCCTCCCACCAGCATCTGATAAATCATACCAGCTGTCCAGAGAATGCAAATCCACCAATTCCGTACTTTTCCCAGAGAGAGATCCATAAACACCGCCACCAAAGACGCCATTAAGGCAAAACCAACAGGAAAATACATAACTCACCTCTTTTCTTTTCAGGTGTCAGAGCCGTAAAGTCCTGTCTGAAACAATCCTCACAAATTGTATCATCTATCAATTCCCAAACTTACAATTTTTTCAGATGCAATGCAATGTTCATTTATGACTTGTTTCATTTCTTATTAGTTCTGGAGGCACTATTCCTATCATGACCGCAAGATGGACCTTATGCGTACTCCGACCCCATATTCAAATGTAAAATAAAATAAGGAATTTCCACAGCCCGAACGGACTGCTTCCAATGACGACCGCCATCTGGATTTTATTATAGCGCATATGATTCAATTTGTCTATACCTAATTTGCAATTTATCAAAAAATAAATATGCTGACATATCCAGACAATCACTGTCTGAATATGCCAGCACATTCCTAAGCCGTGTTTTATTCCCTTTCCGCAAATAATACATTTCTAATGATGCCTGCACGTTCAATGATTAGTGAAGATTTTCCGAAACAAAAACCGGGTCAATGGTCCTGCTGCAAACAGATTCCACAGAAGTGCCATCGGGAAATTTTTGATCAAGGTTCCCATCCAGATAGCAGGAAGCTGTGACACAGGTGCATGTGCCAGAATGATGTTAAACAAAATAGCTGCCACCATACTCATAGTGGGGCACATAATCAAAACGGTGCAGCACGAAATCATAAGGACAATGAAAAATGGATTGTCTTCCCCGGGACGTATAATCTTTTCTGCTATCCCATGTCCAATTCGGTTCCCCCACAGATTGGAAAAGATAAACACAAAAATCCACATATAAGACGCCTCAATCAGCGCATCCCAAAAAATCCTGTTTGTCATGTTACTGAGCCCTCCGGCTAGTGCGTGAAATCCTTCCTTAATGGCAACGTTATATACCTCCATACCGTATGCCATGGTCATGGACATCAGAATACCGAAGATTACTCCCTGAAATTTTGTTTTTGGCATAAATAAGTCCTCCCTTACTTTATAAAATCATAAGAAAAGGCGTATAATCTTGAAATTCTTCATAGACTACGCCTTACAGACTTATTTCTA
>CAMQZX010000116.1 GCA_947039785.1 uncultured Lachnospiraceae bacterium
CAAATTATGTAAAGAAAATCTTTATTTTGTCGATATATAGAATTGTTGGACAGATTTTCCCGCTTATGTTATTGTAAATAGGGCTTTTCTAATTCGAAAAATATTCTATATACAAGTTCATAGAAGAGGAGGAAAGGTTAGAATTATGGAGAGAAGTATGACCGAAGGAGGCATCTCCAGGCAAATTGTAATATTTTCCATACCCATTATCCTGGGTAATATTTTCCAACAGTTATATAATACAGCAGATGCCATTATCGTAGGCAGACTTATTGGAAAAGAGGCGTTTGCCGCTGTCAGCGTGGCCAATCCTATTATGTCGGTCTTTTTATTTTTCCTGGTGGGACTGACCATGGGGGTAGGCGTACTGTTGTCTCAGAAATTCGGGGCTAAGGACAGAGAGGGCTTTCGGGTTCAATTTTCCACTGGATTGATTGGCGGGGTGGTATTTACGCTGTGTGTTGTTGCAGTGTGTATTCCTCTGTCGGGCTTAATGCTCCGTGCATCCCAGACACCGCCGGAAATTTTTGATATGACCAGACAGTATTTGATGATTATTTTTGGGGGGATGATTTTTTCCTTTCTATATAACTATTATGCATCTGCGCTGCGGGCCATTGGAGACTCCCAGACAGCGTTTATCTATCTGGTAGTTTCGTCGGTATTAAACATCATTCTGGATATTTTACTTGTGACACAGACCAGCCTTGGAGTGCTGGGAGCGGCTCTTGCCACCGTTTTGGCCCAGGCCTGTTCCTTTGCACTTTGTATTATATATGTACGAAGAAAAATTCCCGTGCTGGTTTTGGGAAAAGGACAGTGGGTCTTTGAGAGGGAGATTTTGAAGGATACTGTGATATTCAGCTGGGCGGCGGCTCTCCAGCAGACCGTTCTTTACTTCGGAAGACTGCTGATTCAGGGAACGGTTAATGCCCATGGAACGGATATGATCACCGGATACAATGCGGCAATCCGAATTGAATCCTTCAGTATGGCGTTTATGGACGGAACCTCGGCGGCATTGGCAACCTTCGCCGGGCAGAATGTGGGAGCTGGAAAGTGGAAGCGGCTCAGACAGGGATTGTTCCGGACACAGGCAATGAATACACTGTATGTGGCAATTTCAGGCGTGCTTATGGTGGCATTTTCCAATCAGTTGATTGCTCTGTTTGTGGATCAGAATCATGCAGAGGTGCTGCGGATTGGAACTACTTATCTGAAGGTGATGGCGGCCAATTATCTGTTTTGCAGCATTTTGTCCGTGACCCAGGGATTCTTCCGCGGCGTGGGGGAGGTGAAGACTACCATGATTGCAACCATGGTGCAGATGGCGGTACGCTGTTCATTAGCTTTGATTCTTGTTCCGAGCATGGAAATCTGGGGGGTATGTCTGTCTGTGATTGTGGGATGGCTGGTCGTTGCATCCGTAAACAGTTATCAGGCAGTGCGGTATTTTAAGAAAATGCATATTTAGTGGAATTATGTGATTGAATAATTCAGCAGAGCAAAGTGTAAAACTGCGCTCTGCTGTTTTTAATTAAATATAAATTTATCAATTATTGCCTGAAACTGTCAAAAAAGCTATAATAAAAAGTCGTGTAAGAAAAGTTATGATGATAAATGTAAATTTGAGGAGGCGCGAATCATGCGAGTAACACAACACCCGATTCTGGGTGATTTGGAAGATGAGAAAAAAGTGACGTTCTACTATAACGGACAACCCATGGAAGGCATTGAGGGAGAACCCATCGCCGCTGCATTGATGAATGCTGGTATCCGGGTATTTCGTACCACAGCCAAACGCCATGAGCCAAGAGGAATCTTCTGTGCCATCGGAAGATGTACAGACTGTATGATGGTGGTGGATGGTATTCCCAACACAAGGACATGTGTCACCACTTTAAAAGAAGGAATGAGAGTCGAGAAGCAGGAAGGTCTGGAGAGAATTCGGACAGGAGAAGAATATAAATAGAAAAAATCATTAATAACCATCAGACGAGGAAAAATATTATGAAGGAACTAACAGCAGACGTGGCCATTGTCGGTGCGGGAAGCGCCGGTCTGTGTGCCGCATACCAGGCAGCAACTGCAGGGGCAGATGTGCTGGTAATCGATGAAAATAAACGTCCCGGAGGACAGTTATTCAAGCAGATCCATAAGTTTTTTGGTTCCAAGGAGCACCAGGCAGGAACGAGAGGCTATGTAATCGGTGAACAGTTATTACAGAAGGTGGAGGAGAGCGGAGCCAGAGTTATGCTGGACTCTCTGGTGTACGGACTTTTACCGGATAAGAGTATGGGAGTCATCAGCAATGGTGTCAACTACTCTGTGAAAGCGAAGAAAATTATTATTGCAGCGGGAGCCAAGGAGAATTATATGGCATTTCCGGGCAGTACTCTTCCCGGTGTCATGGGTGCCGGAGCTGCTCAGACCATGGTCAATGTGAACCGGGTCCTGCCCGGACAGAAGATTCTCATGGTGGGAAGCGGTAACGTGGGCCTGATCGTATCTTATCAGCTGATGCAGGCAGGAGCCGAGGTAGTGGGTATTGTGGAAGGTGCACCCAGAATTGGAGGCTACGGTGTTCATGCAGGAAAAATCCGCCGTGCAGGCGTTCCCATCTATGTGGGCCATACCATTAAGCGAGTATTTGGTAAAGAGGAAGTGGAGGGCGTAGAAATCGCCGCTCTGGATGAGAAGTGGAATATGATTCCCGGTACTGAGAAGGCCTTTGAGGTGGATACTGTCTGCCTTGCCGTAGGCTTAAATCCCATGACGGAGCTTGTGTGGATGGTAGGATGTGAATTCGACTTCATCCCTCAGTTTGGAGGACATGTGCCTCTTCATGACGCTAACATGGAGACCACAGTGAAAGGTGTCTACGTGGCAGGTGACGTCACAGGCGTGGAGGAAGCTTCCTCCGCCATGGAAGAGGGAAATATGGCCGGAGTTGCCGCAGTAGAAGCTTTAGGATATCTGACCCGGGAAGAGGCACAGAAGAAAAAGGATGAGATCCGCAGCCGATTGGATACTCTGCGTTCCGGCGTGTTTGGTGAAGGAAGACGCAAGAACAAAGAAAAACAGATTGCTGATATGGAGACTTATAAAGAACAGTATAAGGAGGCCGCAGATCATGAGTAATACGGAAAACAATACAAAAGAGGGTATCATTTATACTGGTGTGCCCTCCAAAGCAGAACTGGCAGCCGCTCCCGGTGTTCCCAGTGAAGAGAGAATGTGTCAGGGCAGAGTGGCATGTATTGAGTGTGTTCAGGGGATTCCCTGTAATCCATGTGAAGGAGCATGTAAATTCGGTGCCATCACCATCGGAGATGAGATTACCAATTTGCCTCATATTGACGAGGAAAAATGCACCGGATGCGGTATGTGTGTAGCTGCCTGCCCCGGTCTTGCCATCACAATCGTAAATAAAGCCTTTAATCAGAAGGAAGCAACTGTTGATTTCCCCTTTGAGTATATTCCTCTTCCCGAGGTGGGAGATGAAGTAGATGCAGTCAGCCGCATGGGAGAAGTGTTGTGCAAGGGACGCATTTTAAGTGTCAAGAAGCCAAAGTCATATGCAGGAACTGCTGTGGTAAGCATGGCAATTCCGCAGGAATTCGCAGATGAGGTCCGCAATATGAAGCGGCTGCCACGATAGGAGGGAATCAACAATGGACGATATTATTATCTGCCGCTGCCAGGAAGTGACCAGACAGGAGATTCTGGATGCAATTGCAGCCGGAGCTACCACCGTAGATGGTGTGAAGAGAAGAACACGTGCCGGAATGGGGCTTTGTCAGGGTAAAACCTGCGAGCGTCTTGTGGCAAAAATTATAGCAGAGCAGACAGGAAGACCAATGGCGGAAATTCTGCCGCCTAAGAGCAGAATTCCAGTAAGACCTGTTAAAATCGGTATCATAGGAGGAAAAGACGATGAGTAAAGATGCAGATATCATTGTAATCGGCGGAGGTATCATCGGATGTTCCGTTACCTATCAGTTATCAAAGCTTGGAAAGAAAGTATTACAGATTGAGAGAGAAGACATCACAAGGGGAGCTGCCGGAGCTACAGACGGCGTGGTAGGCTATCATACCAAAAAGCCGGGCGCACAGATGGACCTTGCAGTACAGAGTATTTCCATGTTTGAGCACCTGAGTGAAGAGCTGGGTGAGGATGTGGAATACGGTTTCCACTGCGGCGGTATGCAGCCGGTGGAGGATCAGCTTCAGTGGGATATTTTGTCAGGAATTGTGGAAGAACAGCGAAAAAGCGGTGTGGATATCCGCATGATTTCCATAGAAGAGGCAAGGGAGATTGAGCCCATGCTGGCTCCAGATTTGAAAGGAGCACTTTATTCTCCCACAGGCGGCAAGGTCAATCCAATCAAGCTGACCATCGCCTTTTCCAATGCAGCGAAAAAACTGGGTGCCACTGTGATGACAGAGACAGAAGTTACAGACCTTATCATGGAGGGAACCGCTGTGAAAGGTGTAAAGACCACCAAAGGTGATTTCTATGCAGATGCAGTAGTGAATTCCTGTGGAGCCTGGGCTGCCAATATCGGTAAAATGGCAGGCCTTAATATTCCGATTCAGCCGCGTAAAGGCCAGCTCATCGTCACAGAGCCCATCGGACCTTTCATGGATGTGACCTTACAGTGCGCCCGTTATAATGTAATCAAATTCCGCCCGGAAGCGGTGGATGATCCCGCTGCGCTGAAAATCGGAAATTCCCTGAGTATTGAGCAGACAGAGACTGGCGGACTGATTATCGGAGGAACGAGGGAGTTTGTGGGATACGACAGAGAAAACAGTCTGGAAGCCATTGAGACAATCTTAAGACGTGCAGTGCGTTTCTTCCCTGCGCTAAAGGATATCTGTTTTATCCGTGCTTTTGCGGGGCTTCGGCCTTATACGCCAGATGGACTGCCTTTAATTGGAAAGGTGAATGCAAGGGAAGGATTTTATATAGCTGCCGGACATGAGGGAGATGGTATTGCCTTATCCCCAATCACCGGTAAATTGCTTGCAGAGCAAATTGTTTACGGCAAGGAATCTTATTCCCTGGAATCCTTTGATCCGAACCGTTTTCCATTAGAGAGTGCTTAAAAATGGAGGAACAGAAAAAAACAAAACCTGTTATTCCTATTCAGCGTTGTTACCCGGACGAGTATCTGGTCCACCAGGTGCATGAGCATTGCTGGAACGGAGGAGAACTTCCGATTCAGGAATTTTACATACGGTTTCGCCAAGATACAGGTATGGTCATGTATTCCAACGCCTGTACCTTGATGAGCTTTGAGCAGCATCAGGATGGACACATTGCAGTCCGGTTTGTGGGAAGGATCACAGAGACCATGCGTACTATGCAGAAAAAAGATGCCTGGTATGTTATGCTGCGTTTTCCGCCTCAATATATGTTTGAACGTCTGAAAGGCGTGATCAATCAGGAAATTTATCTGAATTTGGATGATTTTGGGGGAGAAGAGTCAGTGCGCTCTGCCATGGAGCAGACAGACCCCCAGCAGCGTTTTTTATCACTTATGGAACTGGTGACAAATTGCCGTCTTCAGTTTTGGATGAGTGATATTGTCAATCAATTTGTGAGAAACAGTATGGGAGAATATCGGCAGGCTTCGCTGGAAGAGCTGATTTCCCATATTACTTATACCCCCCGTTATATTCGCGACATAATTAAAGAGTATACCGGCATTAGTGCCAAACGACTTTATGATATTTTGAGACTGCAAAGCATCATAGAAGCCCAGCTGGAGGACGACAGTGATGTGATGGATTGCGTATATGATTTTGGGTTTTATGACCAGACCCATCTGAACAAAAGTATCAAAAAACTGACAGGTCTTACTTATTCTTCTTTCAGACAAGTGCTGAAGGATAAGAATAAATAATGGTATTTTGTGCAGTGGGGTGCAAAGACCTTACTGCATACAGAAGAGTGGTGAAAATTCATTCTGAAAATACCGCAAAAAACTTAACGAGGAGGATCGAATATGATCAAAGTAGTAATCCCTATAGCCGTCTTGTTGTTGATTATTCTTTGCAAGAAGCTACCGAAAATCGGCGGAAATATCTACGTTGGATTGATTTCCGCAGGTGTGCTCTCTCTGTTATTGGGAGGTGTATTTGCTCCCAGCAGCTGGATTGGAGCCTGGATTGATGGTCTTGACCGTATTTCCTGGGTAATCTGTCTGTCTATCTTTGGAAGTATTTATGCAGAGACGCAGGTTCGTCTTGGAACTATGGATACTGTGATGGGTGCGTTAAAAGCGAAATTTTACAAATCCCCCCGTATTCTGGTGGTCTGTGTCGTGCTGGCGCTGGTTCTTTCCGGATCTTTGCTGGGTGACGCAGTGGCTGCTTCCACCGTAATCGGCGTTCTTACCATTGGTGTTTTATCCTCTGTTGGACTGTCCGCTGAGCAAATTTGTTGTATTATTGTGGCTGGTGCTTCCATGGGTTCCATCATGCCGCCAATTTCTCAGGCATTTGCGCTGTCATCCTCACTGGTAGGCTCTGATCCGGATGCCACAATCCGATATGGATATGTTACGGTACCCTTAATTGTCATTGCAATGACTACTTATATGATCTTATTCTTTATCAAGGGACATCCTGTCATCAAAGAATACGATGAAAATGGCAACGAAATTGCCATCACAGAGACAGCAGGACAGATTCTGAGGAAAAACTGGACGTCTCTGATCCCTCTGGGTCTTCTGATCATTGTGGTAATTCTTCGAACAATTACCAACGAGAAGCTGCATTTTGATCTGATGCCGGATTTACTGTCTCAGATTAATTTTATCACCATTGATGAAAATACCAGCATTTCTTTGTATGACTGGTTAAGTAACATTTCAGTTTTGAAAGGTGTTTCCAATGGTATTGTATTATCAATTATTTTTGTTACAATGGTATCTTTCTGCTTTAAGAAAGTACGTGCTCACGCAGGAGAGACACTCCGCAGCGGCCTAAGCAAGGTTAAGGCAACAGCCATGCTTCAGGTCTGTGCCGCATTTATGCTTGGATGCTTCTATGCAGGCGGTCAGGTTGATGCCGTTCAGGAATTTGCCATGCATCTGGATGCTAATGTGCTGAAAATCGGCGGTGCGGCAGCTATGATGCTGATGGGTATGCTGACTGGTTCTCAGTCCACTGCCCAAAACGTGGTATTTACCTTCTTTGGACCTGCGCTGGTGGCAACTGGAAGAGATATCACTTTGACTGGTGTGGCAGGTGCACATCTGGCGGCAGCCGGAATGGGACTTCCCCCGGTTGACCTGACTACTTTCGTGGTAGCTGGTATTGTGGGCGGTATTCTCGGAAAGAAGGTTGACCCGTTGAAATCTATGTTCTATATGGTACCGATGTGTATCTGCATGGCTGCCGTGGGCTTTGTCTTTATGTATATTTAGTAACAACAGATTCCTACGTTTGAAATAGGAGAGACTTATTATGAGTAACAAGAAAAATAAAAAAGCAGCAGTTATGGTATCTGACGGACGTATGGCTGTCATAGCCAGAGAGCTTAAAAAGGATGGCCTGGAGGTTTTGGCCTGTAGGGCGGAGGCAGATCTGGTTCTGATGGAGCAGAGGGCAGCAGAGTGGGATATACTGTTACTCCCCATTCGGGGTATTGATGCAAATGGATATTCTACCATTCCAGGCGTGCAATTTTCCATGGAACAGGTGATGGAACAGTTAAAGCCAGAGGCTTTGGTGGTCACAGGAC
This sequence comes from uncultured Lachnospiraceae bacterium, assembly GCA_947039785.1. Taxonomy (GTDB): domain Bacteria; phylum Bacillota; class Clostridia; order Lachnospirales; family Lachnospiraceae; genus JALFVM01. The sequence goes on from CAMQZX010000116.1 coordinate 7,757, forward strand.
TTCAGACAGAATATTTAAAGAAGCTGGATCGAAGGATTCTTTGTTATTTTGAAGATGAAGAGGTGCATAGACAAAACGCAAAACTGACTTCAGAGGGAATTTTATATCTGCTTTTGAAAGAGACTACAAAAAGTATTTTCAGTCAGACGGTGGATATTGTTGGTTTTGGATGTGTGGGACAGGCAGCTCATGAGTTGTTAAAGACACTGGGAATTGCTCATCGCCTTGTAGATAAGGAGAGCCGAAAAATAGCTGATGGAGATAAAGTGATGAGTCTGGAGATGTGGAAAAAGCTTTCTCCTGCACAGGTGATTATCAATTTGGCGCCTGCTCTTATTGCTGACAGTGAGACGGCAAAGAATTGGCCCGTGGAAACCGTATTTCTGGATATTGCCAGCGGTGCTCTGGGAGCTGATGAACAAGTTAAAGAGAAGATTCATTATGTTGCTGCCCCTCCTCTGCCGGGTCTGGTGGCAGAGGAAAGCGCAGGAATTATGCTGACGGAATACGTCCGCCGGCAAATACCAAATATGGAATAGAGTGTGTCTAAGGAGTTTGGTAAAATATTGTAACTATAAAGAACAGTGGCTTATCAAATAGTTAGTTATTCTTAAAAGTTTTTGAGAGGACACACTCTGAGGATTCATGTATTCAGCCTCTTTATTATGAAGCCGTTGGCTTATAGTAAAGAGGCTGATTTTCTTGTAATTAATTAATTCGTGTCTGATAAAATTGTTTCAGATAACGTTTATTCTTCTGCCAGGGCAACTGTGCTGGCCTTGCGAAGTGCGGCCGCGTAGTAGTCATATTGCTGCTGGTTGGATACCAGACGAAGATAATCGTCTACACAGACGCCTTCATTTTTGTCATTGAAACGCAATGTCATACCGCCATAGCCGTGAATGCTGAGAGACTGCTTGCCGAGATTCTCTTTGGCGTTCAGATAGGTGGACAGATTCTTTTTCAGATTGTGTAAATGCTTTTCTACATCAGTTGCCGGGATATTCACCCCGTGTTTATGCTTCCGGAAGGAAAGCTCTATTTCCCCCTGACCTTTCCAGGCGATCACAGAAGCATTGTTGGGCAGGTCCTGCCGGAAGAACAATGGTGTTGCTTCGCTTATCTTGCTTTTCACATCTGTACTCATCAACATATCCAGAACCTCCTTTATATTTTTATAAAGTATCTCAAAATTCGGACAACTTGGTTCTTGTTATCTGTTTCTTTAACTATAGTATATCCACCTGATCAGAAAAAGGATAGTAAATTTTTGAGTGTTTTTTTATACCAGCATCTATGAATAAAATCCAGGGAGAAACTTTGGAGGTTTCTCCCTGGATTTTATATTATGGACTTTAGTCTGTTGATCTGTTTGGAGTTTTTCGTGTTCCGAAAAATGGAAATCGGATCAACAATGATTTCTCTATCATTTGGACAGAATCCGGGGCTTTTATTTTTTGTATTAAGCTTGTGACATTGGATGTACCAAGAATAAAAATGTATGTTTTATGAAAGAATAACAAGAAAAAGTTTTGCAAATAAAGTATATGTGTAATTATAGGAGTTGCAATGAGTCTAAATGTTAAGCTAGAGTTTCAGCCCATGGATGTGGAGGCTATTGAAAGGTTGAGTCCCTATTTCGGGCTTCGGCCAAATAAAACATGTGACAGTGTATTTCTGGATAATTATCTATGGAAGGATTATTACCGGGTCAAATATGCCGTCTGTGATGAGAAGGCGGTTTTGTGGTTGATCCAGGATGAAGAAGGTCTGGGAAGTGCTATGCCAGCCTGTCGTCAGGAGGATTTGGAATATTATTTTGAAGTGCTGGTGCAGTATTTTAATGAGAAGCTTAACCTGCCTTTACGGATTTATCTGGCAGATGAGGAGGCAGTGGAGCATTTGAGGCTACGACAGAAGACGGAACAGTTTCATGTCACAGAGCAGGAGGATTTGAAGGATTATCTGTACGACGGCGAGCGTCTTCGGACTTTATCCGGGAAAAAACTTCGGAAGAAGAAAAATCATCTGAATTATTTTTTGAGAGAGTATGAGGGGAGATATGAGTATCAGCGTATTGTATGTCAGGACAGGGGTGAGGTGTGGCGGTTCTTGTATCGCTGGCGGGAAGCCAGAGGGGAGGAGACGGAGAAGCATCTGGATTACGAAGTTCAGGGAATTCATGATATTTTGAAAAATTGCAGCAGTTTTCATGTGCATATGGGCGGCGTCTATGTGGACGGCAGACTGGAGGCGTTTACTCTGGGAAGTTACAATGCTTATGAAGATATGGCGGTGATTCATATTGAAAAGGCTAATCCGGAAATTCGCGGATTATATCAATTTATCAATCAGCAATTTCTTCTGAATGAATTTCCTGCGGTACGGCTGGTAAATCGGGAGGATGATTTGGGGTTGGAGGGACTTAGGAAGGCAAAGATGTCCTATGATCCAATTGGATTTGCCCGAAAATATAAGGTGGAACAGAACGTGTACAGATAACAGGGCACTAAGTGATATGCAAGGGAAGATTGGTGACAGATGAAAGGAGAGTGTGGATGATACGGTATCTGGAGAATGGAGAAAAGTACAGAAGCAGGCAACTTTGGAGGGAAACCTTTGAGGAGGATTCGGAGAGCTTTTTGGATTATTATTATAAAGAGAAGACAAAAGACAATCGGATTCTGGTGAAAGAAGTGAACAACCGTATTGTGTCCATGATTCATCGAAATCCTTATTGGATCGCAGCAAAAGACCTGCGCTGGGAATGCAGTTATCTTGTGGGAGTGGCAACGGCAAAGGACTGCAGGAAACAAGGATATATGCGTCAGCTTATGGAAAAGAGTCTGACAGATATGTACAGAGAGGGAATGCCTTTTAGTTTTTTGATGCCAGCTTATCAGGAGCTTTACGAACCATTTGGATTTACTTATGTATTTCAGAAAAGAGAGATAAAGCTCATACCTGAGGCAGAGATTACTTTATCTCGGAAATCATTTGAAAAAGAACTGGAAGAAAAAGTTGCACGGTGGATGGAGGCCTGGCTGGCGAGAAATTACGAGGTATATACAGTGCGTACTGAGGAATATGTTCAGCGTCTGCTGCAGGAGTTGGAAAGCGAAAATGGTTTCATGGAACTTTTGTATGAAGAATCCAGAATGGTTGGCGTGGAAGCAGAATGGGGAATTTGGCAACGTGAACAGAGGATGCTGTTATGTGAATCAGAATTCTGTCAGGAGTGCGGCTCCAAAACTCCTTGTATAATGGCGAGAATTGTAAATTTTCCCATATTCATTCAGGCGATACGTCTGCATCAGGAGGTAAGAGGAGAAGAGAAAACCGTTATTTTAAAGGTAACAGACTCTGTGATACCTGAGAACGCAGGAGTATGGAAATGGAAACTCCAGAAGGATGGTTCTTATCTTATGCGGATTCCCTGTGGGGAGAAACTGGTGAAAATAGATGCAGAAATGGATATTCAGGAGATGACTTCCTGGCTATTCGGATACTCAGTGCCGGAGTCGGCGGGAGAGCTGAAGGACTGGGTTCGTCCCCTGAAAGGTGTATTTTTAGACGAAATTGTATAATGCTTTATTTTAATAAAATCCAGGGAGAAAATGCAAGTTACATAATAGGGCGAATCAAATGACGGTCGCCCTATTATGCTTTTTATTGACAAGATTCGTGGATTTTCGTATCGCAATGCAATAGTATTTATGTTACAATCGGAACAGAAAGTATTAGAAAAAGATATCAATGTGGCATATTATGTGAAAGGAGGATGAAAGTGAAGCGAATCTCTCTGGAAGAGCTTTTAAAAGCTTGCAAAAAAGAGATTTATGAGCAGCAGTATCGTTATATTCTGAGTCTTCTGGAAGAGGGCAAGATGAGACCTTTGAAAGCTTCCGGAACCAACGGAAAGAAGCCGGCATTGTACCGGGAATATTGGTTGATTGAGCCAAAAAAGGATTACAGTCAGTTGGAAGAAGAACTGAAATATAGGATGATACCGTCTATTTCTGTGGACTATTATCTCACTCATCTGGAAAACTATGAAAAGGACAGGGAATGGGTTTTGCTGCTCAGTGATTATCTGAAGAATCACCAGGAATATTTGATGCATTCGGAGTCGGTCAATGAGAGAAGTTTCGAAATCTGGGGGCGTGAAAAATTTTTGACAAAGGAGCAGGGAAAGAAAATTTTGAAGCGATGCGGATTGGAGTTGAGGTCTTTGAATGTTTACGATACAACAGAGCCTCTTGCCTATTATTCTCAATACCGCAGAGTTCCTCAGAATCTTTTGATCTTAGAAAATAAAGATACCTTTTACAGTATGAGGCGCCATTTGCTGGAAGGAAATGAGAAGATTCTGGGGGTGGAAATTGGAACTTTGATTTATGGTGCCGGCAAAGGAATTCTGCGTTCCTTTCAGGACTTTGACTTCTGTGTGGAGCCTTATATGAAAGCAGAAGAT
>CAMQZX010000117.1 GCA_947039785.1 uncultured Lachnospiraceae bacterium
CGGCAGCGTCAGATGTGTATAAGAGACAGATGTGTTCCTTCTGCTGTGCTATATTTTGTTATCATCATTTAATGTAAAAGTCCTGGACTGCGGCTGAGCGGATGGGTAAGCTTACTTACACAGATGTTCAGACATTGGACGGACTTAAACGAAAGGAGAATTATCATGAATTGTGTTGAATTGATTCAAAATCATGTGGATTACCATGCCTCTTCCTACACCAGTCTGAGCGACAAAATCTGGGAGCTTGCAGAGCCGCGTTTTCAGGAATACCAGTCTTCTAAGCTTCTTCAAGATTATCTGGCTGATAGAGGATTTTCTGTCCGTGCAGATCTTGCCGGGGAAAAGACCGCCTTTATTGCTGAATATGGACAGGGAAGTCCGGTTATTGCTTTCCTGGGAGAATTTGATGCTTTGTCAGGCCTTTCACAGCAGGCAGATGACATCAAACATAATCCCCTAAAAGAAGGCGCCTGTGGTCATGGCTGCGGCCATCATCTTCTTGGAACGGGAACTCTGGCTGCAGTCTGCGCACTGAAAGCATGCATGGAGGAAAATCATCTTCCTGGAACTATCCGTTTTTATGGCTGTCCGGCGGAAGAAAATGCTGGAGGGAAAGCATATCTGGTCCGGGATGGCTACTTTGATGACTGTGATCTGGCTCTTTGCTGGCATCCTGAACTTGTGCGCCGTGCTGTATATGGAAGTTCGACTGCCAATTTCCGCGCCTTTTTTACATTCCATGGTACACCTGCGCATGCAGCGATTCAACCGGAACAGGGACGTTCTGCTTTGGATGCTGTAGAATTGATGAATGTAGGTGTTAATTACATGCGAGAGCATATGATCGATGCTGCTCGTATTCATTATGCTGTGACGAATACGGGAGGTATTGCTCCAAATGTAGTCCAGCAGGAAGCCCAGGTTCTCTATGCTATTCGAGCCCCAAAGGTAACACAAGTCAAAGAACTGTATGAGCGTGTCTGTAACATTGCACATGGTGCAGCTCTTATGACAGAAACCAGTGTAGATATCCGTCAGGTAGCGGCATATTCCAATCTGATCTCAAACAGTGTTATCTGTGATCAGATAGAAAGGCATATGGAGGGGCTTGGGCCAATTTCCTACACAGAGGAAGAACTGGCGTATGCCCGTCGTTTCCAGACGGCCATTTCTGAAATGGATCGGAAAATGATGCCTGAAAATGCGTGCGCAGCCTTTGGGCGTGAGATAGCTCAAGAGCAGCTCAAACTGCCCATCTATACAGCAATTGCTTATGGGAATCATCATGAAGATATGAAAGGTTCCACGGATGTGGGAGATGTAAGCTGGATGATTCCTACTGCGCAGTTTAATGTTCCTACTTTTGCTGCAGGTACAGCGTTCCATGCATGGCAGGCTGTGGCTCAGGGTAAATCATCCATTGCACATAAAGGAATGCTTTATGCTGCTAAAATTATGGCATTGACTGCCTGTGATTTCCTTCTGGATCCGTCCCTGGTAGACCAGGCAAAAAAAATTTTTATGGAGATGTTGGGAGGAGAAGTTTATCCCAATCCGTTGCCTCCGGAATGCCAGCCAGGGATTTGGTGATCTACGCTATGATGTTGGGCCAAAAGTTATGTATTACATATTTCCGGAAACATTCTCGGAAATTTTTATAAGTTTGTATTTTCTTTCTCGCATTTTTTGTGCAACTTATAATGTTTTTAAATGAAATTCCATAAAAAATATATATTTCCATAAAGTCAGGCAATGATGTTACACTTCGCTTAACAAAAGCGTTGATCGATCGTGCTGTTACTAAAACTATTTACAATATTCAAGAGAGGGAGGACTAAAATGAGTCAATTAACAATTTGCCTTATTATTTTTCTTTTAACCCTGGTAGGGTTTGCTGTGGGCAGCAAATATGTATCCATCACAATTATCTCCTTGATCAGTATGATGCTGATGATGCTAACCGGATGTCTTGATACAGAAACTGCATTGGGATGTTTTTCAAATTCAAGTGCAATCTTGATGGCTAGTATGTTTGTTGTAGCCGCAGGTCTGAATAAGACTCAGATGGTTAACAAGGTTTCTGCTTTTATCTGTCGGATCAGTAAAGGATCTTTTACAAAGGTTCTTGCAGGCTATGTACTTTTAACTTTTATTCTGGCGCAGTTTATTCCCAGTGCCGTAGTGGTTTTCAGTATTGTATTTCCGTTAGGACTTTCTGTTTGTAAGGAAATGAAGATCAGTCCGTCAAAAATGATGTTTTCTCTTGGAATCACTTCAATTGGTACAGTTATTACATTGCCTTTGAGTTCTGCGATTCAGGAATTTGCGAGAATTGATGGATTTTTGGAGGCTTATGAATATACGCAATACAATATGAAAGTTACAGATATTACTTTCGCAAAATTTCCAGTAGCGATCACAATTATGTTGCTTGCCATATTTGTACTTCCCAAATTTGCTCCGGATCATCCGGCGGATATTGATGAGGCTACTATTAATAAAGGAAAAACATCTGAAGCAGCAGTGTTGGATCCAGTTCGTGAAGTAATTGGTTATCTTACCTTTATTCTTGTTTTGGTTGGTATGATTTTCTCCTCTAAAATTGGTCTGGCAAATTGGCAGATTACTTTGACCGGTGCTCTGGTAATCATGGCTTCCGGAATTTTAAAGAAAGATGAAGCGATTAAATCCATGAATTTAAGTATGGTACTGTTGTATATAGGTGCTCTTGGAATAGGTAATGCCTTATCTGCTACAGGCGCTGCCGATTTGATCGGTGACTGGCTTTCCAATATTGTAGTCGGGTTGAATAATAATTATCTTGCAGGACTGTTGCTCTTTATCGTACCTTTTATCCTGACACAGTTTATGTTGAACCTGGGCGTTTACTCTATCTTCGTTCCTTTGTATATTATGCTCTGTAAATCTATGGGGGCAAATCCTATTGGACCTATTATGCTTTGCATGATTGCCTGTATGACTGCTTTCTTCACCCCATTGGCTACCCCGGCTGTTCCGGTTATGATGGGTGCAGGAAATTATAATGTAAAAGACCTGGTAAAAATGGGTTGGATTCCGTTCATTGTAATTACTGTGGTAGCTGTAGGCTGGATCATGACGGTGTACCCTATTTTCTAAACAGTGGCAAGAACAGAAAGAAAAAGTAGTGTATATCTGCCTAGGTTAAGTGAGCCTTTTGGAACAAACATCAGAATTCAGGACGGAATCGGTTATATTGATCTGTAAAAAACGGAGGAAAATAAGTGATGAAGAACGCATTAAAAACATTGGTGGAAAGCTATGTAACAGAACACATTGAGGAGGCAGAGGAGCTTTTAAATGAGCTTGGAAAGATTCCGGCACCTTCCCGTCAGGAAGACAAAAGAGCAGCCTTTTGCCGGGAATGGCTCATCGCCCAGGGGGCAAAAGATGTAACCATTGATGAGGCTAAAAATGTGATCTGCAAAATTAACTGTGAAGGACAAAAGGATTTGGCTGTTTTTATGGCTCATATGGACATTGTATTTCCAGATCTGGAGCCGTTGACCGTAACCCGGAAAGGACGGAAATTGTATGCTCCGGGTATCGGCGATGATACGTCCAATCTGGTGAACCTTCTGATGGCAGCCAAATATATTTTGAAAAATGAGCCGAAATTAAATATGGGCTTTTTGATCGTAGCCAATGCTTGTGAGGAAGGATTGGGAAATCTGGATGGATGTAAGGAAATTGTGAAAACTTATGGAGATCAGATTAAGGCGTTTTATTCTTTTGACGGCTATATGTCTCAGTGTACCAACATTGCAGTAGGTTCCCACCGTTACAAAATTACAGTCAAGACGGCAGGCGGTCATTCCTGGCTGAATTTCGGAGAACCCAATGCCATTGAGATTCTCTGTAACCTGGTGGAAAAACTGTACGCTCTGGAGGTTCCATCTGAGGCAAAGACTACTTATAATGTGGGATGCATCCAGGGAGGAACCACTGTCAACACCGTGGCGCAGGAAGCTTCCATGCTGTTTGAGTTCCGTTCCACCAGCCAGAAGTGTCTGGAACTGATGCACCAGAAGCTGGAGGAAACCATCGAAGCTATGAGGGGAGAATTTCAGATTACCACAGAGCTTCTTGGCGTTCGCCCCGGAAATGGAGACATTGATCAGGAGGCACTGAAGGCTTATACAGAGAAGAGTAAGGAGATTATCCGGGAGTTTTACGAGGGAGATCTGGACTGTGATGCCTATTCCACTGATGCCAACATCCCCTTATCCATAGGAATTCTGGCAAATACCATCGGTACTGTTAAAGGTGCCTGTGCGCACACCAGAGAAGAATGGGTGGATTTGGATTCCCTTCCGGCAGGAATGAAGATTGCTCTTAGCATTTTACTTCAATATGCAGAACTGTAAATATACATAAAGCATGTAGAAAGTATAACCAGATTCATAGCATAATCAGATCCTCAGAGACTTGCATTCTCTGGGGATTTTTTGTCGCCGGCATGTGCAAAAAGGCTTGGTGAACTTTTTCTAAGGTGGCGTTTTTTAAGCCTTTTTTTTGATTATTTACCAAATGCAATTTTGGTGGTATAATAATCCTATCTGTATGTACTTATAGGCGAGATGCCGGATAGGAATGAAACTATGAAAGAACGCTTAAAATTAACAGGGCAGTTGAAACGATTTCTCCAATGGCCGATGATTCTGTCGATTATGCTGATTGCCATGAATCTGGTAGTGTATGTAATCGACCTTAAAGCCGGTATATTTGTCAGTATTATCACCTTGATTTATCTGGTGTTGGCACTTATTCTGTTTATGTATTACCGCCCGGCTATTTTCCGAGAACTGATTGGATTTGCCCACGAGTATGACGATGTTCAGAAGACCATGTTGAGCGGTCTGAAGCTTCCTTATGCTCTGCTGGACGGAGACGGGAAAATCGTCTGGATGAATGAAGCTTTTGCAGGAATCATTGGGAAAGAGATGATGTTTCGCAAGAATCTGAATCTGGTGTTTACAGATCTGAAGCAGGAATCTCTGCCTCAGGGAGATGAGCAGACAGAGGTTCCCATTGAGTACAACGATGCACATTACAATCTGACGATGCATCGTATCTCCATTGATCAGGTGACGGAAGCCACCGATCTTATTGAAAAAAATGGCAAGTACAGTTATCTGATTGCAACCTATCTGTTCGATGTGACAGAGCTGAATGAATACAAGCAGAAGTATGAAGAAGAGAAGCTTGTAGTAGGTATGATTTATCTGGATAACTATGAGGAAGCACTGGAAAGTGTGGAGGAGGTCAGACGCTCCCTTCTGGTAGCATTGATCGACCGACGGATTAACAAGTATTTTGCCACCATGGATGGTCTGGTGAAAAAGCTGGAGAAGGATAAGTATTTTCTGATTATGCGCAAAGGCTCTCTGGAGCAGCTGAAGGAACAGCGCTTCAGTATTCTGGAGGATGTTAAGACCGTTAATATCGGCAATGAAATGGCCGTGACGCTGAGTATTGGTATTGGACTTAACGGACTTAACTACAGCCAGAATTATGAACAGGCCAGAATCGCCATCGAGATGGCTTTGGGCCGAGGGGGTGATCAGGCAGTCATTAAGAATGGAGAATCCATTTCTTATTTCGGGGGAAAATCCCAGCAGATGGAGAAGACTACCCGTGTAAAGGCCAGAGTTAAGGCTCAGGCATTGAAGGAGTTTATTACAGGTAAGGACAAAGTGGTGGTTATGGGACACAAGATCACTGATGTGGATGCCTTCGGTGCAGCCATTGGTATTTACCGTGCGGCCAAGACCCTTGGAAAATCTGTCCATATCGTTATCAACGATCCGACCACGTCCATCCGTCCGCTGATGTTGGGCTTCCTGGAAAATTCAGACTATGAGAATGATATGTTTGTCACCAGCCAGCAGGCAAAGGAAATCGTTGACAACAACACAGCGGTCATTGTGGTGGATACCAATAAGCCAAGTTATACCGAGTGCCATGAGCTTTTGAACATGACCAAGACCATTGTGGTGCTGGATCATCACCGAAGAGGCAGTGAGTGTATCAGCAATGCAGTCCTGTCTTATATTGAGCCATATGCATCCTCCACCTGTGAGATGGTGGCTGAGATTCTTCAGTATTTTTCAGAGGGAATCCGAATCCGAAACATTGAGGCAGACAGCATTTATGCAGGTATGATGATAGATACCAACAATTTTCAGGCTAAGACGGGAGTACGAACCTTTGAGGCAGCCGCATTTTTGCGTCGCTGCGGTGCCGATGTGACCAGAGTCCGGAAGATGCTGCGTGATGATATGTCTGCATATAAGGCAAGGGCCGCTGCTGTGGGTTCCGCCGAGCAGTTTTTGGATCATTACGCCATTGCGATTTGTCAGAGCAAGGGTTTGGAAAGCCCCACTGTTGTGGCAGCCCAGATTGCCAATGAACTTTTGGATATTGCAGGCGTGAAGGCGTCTTTTGTGCTGACAGATTATAATCATGTTATTTATATCAGTGCCAGAGCCATTGATGAAGTAAATGTCCAGATTATCATGGAGAGACTGGGCGGAGGCGGCCATCTGAACATTGCCGGTGCACAGATGGAGGGGTGCACAGTGGAAGACGCAGTCCGTACTTTGAAGGGTGTGGTTGTAGAAATGCAGCAGGCAGGAGAAATATAAAGATTTAATGTAACTATTCAGAACTCTGCCCTTCCTAGTTACAAAAGCAGATACACAAACTGTATTATATGTGGTTTGACGCTTACATGTCTTACTGCATCCTTGTAATTGCAAGGGAACACCTTGCGGGACAGTAATCTACTGAACAGTTATGATATATTATAATGATTTAAAAGGAGAGACAGAACATGAAAGTAATTTTATTGGAAGATGTAAAGTCCCTTGGTAAGAAGGGGGATATTGTAAATGTAAGTGATGGATATGCCAGAAACATGATTCTTCCCAAGAAGCTTGGCGTTGAGGCAAATTCCAAAAACTTAAACGATTTGAAATTGCAGAAAGCCAACGAAGAAAAGGTTGCCCAGGAGAACCTGGAGGCAGCTAGAGCTTTTGCGAAGGATCTGGAAGACAAGCAGGTGAAGCTGACCCTGAAAGTTGGAGAGGGCGGAAGAACCTTTGGCTCTGTATCTACCAAGGAAATTGCTGAGGCTGCCAAGACCCAGCTTGGTCTTGACATTGATAAGAAGAAGCTGCAGCTTTCCAATGCCATCAAAGAGCTGGGAACTACAGAGGTGCCTGTAAAGCTTCACCCGAAGGTGACAGGAACATTAAGAGTTGTGGTAACAGAGGCTTAGGAGGAATACCGTGGACGAAGCTCTCATAAGAAGAACACTGCCTCATTCACTTGAGGCAGAACAATCGGTAATAGGCTCCATGTTAATGGATAGAGACGCCATATTGACTGCATCAGAAATCCTTACCAGTGAAGATTTCTATCAACATCAATATGGTGTTATTTTTGATGCAATCGTAGAGCTGTGCAATGAGGGAAAGCCGGTGGATCTGATTACGCTGCAGAATCGCCTGAAGGAAAAGGACCTTCCGCCGGAAATCAGCAGTATGGAATATATCCGGGATTTGCTCTCATCGGTTTACACCTCGGTAAATGTCAAATATTATGCCAACATTGTCAGCGATAAAGCCATGATGCGTCGAATGATCAAGACCACAGAGGAAATTGCAAATACCTGTTACCAGGATAAAGATCCGACTCAGGATATTCTGGAAATGACAGAGAAGAAGATTTTCGATCTTCTTCAAAGGCGTCAGACCAGTGAATTTGTGCCCATTCAGCAGGTGGTGTTAAATGCGGTCAACAACATTGAAAAGGCGTCAAAGAACAAGGGAAATGTGACAGGGCTTCCCACTGGATTTGTGGATCTGGATTATAAAACATCCGGCTTTCAGCCCTCAGATTTGATTTTGCTGGCAGCACGTCCCTCCATGGGTAAGACTGCCTTTGCCTTAAACATTGCCCAGCACATGGCGTTTAAGGAAGGTAAGACCGTTGCCATTTTCAGTCTGGAGATGTCCAAGGAGCAGCTTGTCAATCGTCTTCTGGCAATGGAGTCTCGTGTGGATTCCCAGGCACTGCGTACCGGTAAGCTGCGTGATGAGGACTGGACCAAGCTGGTGGAAGGGGCAGACATCATTGGAAAATCCAACCTGATTATCGATGATACACCAGGTATTTCTGTGTCAGAGCTGCGTTCCAAGTGTAGAAAGTACAAGCTGGAATATGATTTGGGAATTATTTTTATTGACTACCTTCAGCTAATGAGCGGAAGCGGCAGAAGTGATTCCAGACAGCAGGAGATTTCTGATATTTCCCGATCCCTGAAGGCGGTGGCACGTGAGCTGAATGTACCGGTGGTGGCGCTTTCGCAGCTTAGCCGTGCCGTGGAGCAGAGACCGGATCACCGCCCCATGCTTTCTGACCTTCGTGAGTCGGGAGCCATTGAACAGGATGCCGACGTGGTAATGTTCATCTATCGAGATGATTATTATCACAAGGATACAGAGAAAAAGGGAATTGCCGAAGTCAATATTGCCAAGCAGCGTAATGGCCCCATTGGCGTGGTGGAACTGGTATGGCTGCCGCAGTATACACAATTTGTAAACATGAAAAAGTAGAAATCAGCATAAAACAGAGGGAGTTGTCCGCAAATACGGGGCAATTCCCTCTGTTTTGTTTCCAGTTATCCGCGTTTTCTGCGGAACAATTTTCCTTTTCTGCTGTTTTTGGGCGGCAAAGTTGCGGCCGCCTGACGGCGGGATTGTTGATGGCAGCGAATGGTCTCGTCCAGACTGCGGCAACGGCTTTCCCGCTCTTTTGCCTTTTGGTCTTTTAATCCCTGGGTAATTAATTTCTCAAGAATGGACTGGAATTCCTGCATTTTGTACTCGTCCAGCCCGCGGATTTGATCTGATGTGTGTGTGATATCCTCAGAGGTTATGTACTCCGAAGAGCTTGTCCCGCCGGCACCAGGCAGAAGCTGAATGGGACTGTCCTGGCTTCCCGGCGGCTGGTAGTATAGCTTTGGTATAAGATCCTTGATAGCCCGAAGTTGAAGGCCGCGTCTCTGAAGTTCTTTTATATTCAGAAATAACTGAATATCATTTCCGGTGTAGTATCGATGCCCCAGCTCGTTGCGGGCGATGGGGATTTCCAATTCCTCCTCCCAATAGCGAAGAACGTAAGATTTCTTCCCGACCAGAGTAGAAGCCTGTGAAATGGTGTAGATTGGACTGTTCATACTACCCCTCCTTATATAATTGGTTATACATTGGTATGCATTCCCTCAGAATTCATTATAAGCAAGAGGAGCCATAAAAGCAATGAAAACCCTTCGACAAGATCTGTCAAAGCCTTGTAGCTTTTGGTGAAATTACAGGCTTTTTCGGATGATTAGAAAATCTTGAACTGCTTTCAGGCCAATTTTTGTAATCTTCTTTAAGTTAATGGAATTGATGCCTCCCTGTCTGGGACGAAAGGTAATGGGGAGAAAGACAACTGCTTCCTTATTATGCACGAACAAGACGCTTAACATTACATTGGAGAGGTTAAAACCTCTGGGAACATTCTCAATGTATTTTTCCAGAAGACTGTGGGACATCAGGCGGTAAGGTGTATTGGCATCTGGAATGGACGTTTTAAAAATGGCGAATAAAACCAGTTTCAGCACTTTTGTTACAAAAATACGGGAGATACCGTCCTGGCGATGATTCCGGTGCCCAATGATAGCTGAGTAGTGATGACGCAACTTCCAGAATTCGGAAAATTCCTCCGGAAGGGTCTGGCCATCAGAGTCTGTCTGAAAGATATAATCAGCATTGTGGTCCAGTGCATAGTGATAGCCGTGGAGTAAAGTGGCGCCATGTCCACTGTTTGGTTTGGTCAGTGCAATGAGTTGAGGGAGTTCTTTTTGAAGCTGGCAGAGGATATCATAGGTACGGTCCCTGGAACCGTCATTGATGATTACCAGGCGGGAATCGCGGCTGATGTTTTGAACTACCTCATGCCATTCTTTTGCCACAGTCTGTATATTTTCTTCTTCGTTATAAGCAGGAATAATAATATATAAATTTTCCATATTGTTCTCCGTTTTGTATCATGTGTCAGTGTCTGATATGAAATGAAAATAAGACTGCTGTGGAGATAAACCTACAGCAGTCTTATTATTTCGTTGCTAAGCATGTGTGAAAAGGTTCGGTGGACCTTTTCTGAGTACATATAAATTGTACAAAGTAAGGATTAGCCCTCAACGATAGCGTCTGTAGGACAGGCCTCTGCACATGTACCGCAATCAACACAAGCGTCAGCGTCGATTACATATTTGTCATCTCCCTGAGAGATAGCTTCAGATGGGCACTCGCCTTCGCAGGTACCGCAAGATACACATTCGTCAGTAATTACGTATGCCATTGTTATTATCCTCCTTATAAGATATGTAACCATTTCGGTTCTATTGTCATTCTAATATATATGTTGCAAGATTACAAGTAAAAATTTTATGAAAATGAGGCAGAATTTGTTAGAGGAAAACTTCCGGTTGATTCTGGGCTAAAAAGGTATTATAATACAAACAGTACAATAAGGAGGAATTAGACATGGCACAGATTTCTAAAGACATGATCATCGGCGATCTGATCAAAGTAGATCCAAATATCGTTCCGATTCTTATGAGAGCTGGAATGCATTGCATCGGATGCCCATCTGCACAGGGCGAGTCTCTGGCTGAGGCAGCTATGGTTCATGGAATTGATGCGGATCTTTTAGAGCAGCAGATTAATGATTATCTGGCTAACAAATAAGCGGATAAAATGAGAAACCGGAGAATAATCCATACATCAGATTATTCTCCGGTTTTTGCTTTTGTTATCCAGAGTGTGTTTGGAAATGGATTTCCAAACACACTCCGGTAATCGCTTCAGAGTCCTATTATAGTTGAGCCAGTTGCTGCAAAGCTTTTGTTGGGACGATCACATCGCCGTGCTCTGTCAAATGTGCTTCGGCAGCATGGGAGAAGGATTTGCCGTCTCCGTATTCCGAAAGGATATTGCATACCTTGTTGAATTCCTCCGGTGTGTAGGAGGACTGGTGAACTACCAGCAGATAGTTCTGGCTGCGGATATCCTTATAGAGTGTATTTATTCCTGTGTAGAAATTGTTCAGTCCATGGGACGCCTTGATTACATCATCTAATTTGCGGAAAGTAAACAGGCGAACCAGATTTACTACTGGTTCCTCAGAAGGAGCGGACTCCTTTGTCACCTTTGCATTGGGCTTTTGTGTTGCATTTTTCATCTTTGCCTCGTAAATTCGCTGGAAGACATCGATGATATTGTCTGCGCCGTCAAACTGTACCGTTGATTCTTCTGTGTTATGTTTGGGGGCGAACTTGGAAAATCTGGTATCCAGCTCTTCGGGGTCCTCCACTTTCGTTATGATTAAAATGATGCTGTCCGCGTTGACCGGTATTGCTTCGATCATCAGAGGTATATTGTCAGCCTCGAATCCAAATTCTCTGTGGGCCTGCTGCATCATATCACGGAAAAGATTTTTGGCTTTCTCCGTTCCGTAGGCCAATTCGCTGAGACGAATCTGATGGTGCTCCAAATCTTCTCGCGTAAGTGTACAGCGAATCTGGTTGTCGTTGATTTTTTCTATCTTCATATCATCACATCCTGTTCATATTCAAGAATGTCGGCATTCTTGTGAAATTCATGACTCTGTTGCGATATTGCAGGATGTTGTTGTAAGCAACATCAATTATATTATATACCACGGGAGGGAAATATGTAAAGATGTTCGAAGTTTTTTCATACATTTACCGAAAATGAGGTTACTGGGGAGTTTGACAGTAATATCCTTTGGGATGCACAAAAATGATGCAAGCAGTTGAAAAAAGTATTAAAGAATTCTAAAATCAGTTGTATTTTTGTCAGGAGTGTGTATAATAAAGTTAAGAAAAGGTGCCTTATTTCATGTAATTGCATCATATGAGCTATTAGCAGGTGCCATTTTTCATTTCAAAATAAGTTCAAAGTAAATTGGTCAGAGATCTTCTGCCAAATGATTTCCCTGTTTTTATCTTGCAAGAAGAATTATGTCATGCAAAGCATGGCGTGCATACCGCAGCAAGTACGCCAGGACGTAC
>CAMQZX010000118.1 GCA_947039785.1 uncultured Lachnospiraceae bacterium
GAATATTTGTATTTCATATCTTCAAGAATATTTTCTAAAAATCTGCTCCCCCATCTGCCGCAATTCCTCCCTTATCTCTGCTGGTTCCAGAAGTTCTGCCTTATCTCCGAAGGTGAGAATCCAGCTGATCAGATTTTCCTTGTCGGTGAAACCAAAGGTAAACAAAAGACTTCCATCTGGTTGTTGAATGCAGCTTTCTCTGCCGAATTCCTCAATCAACCTCCATTTACAGTCAGGAGCAAATCGTGCCTTTGCCTGAAAGTTTGCCGGAAAAATCCTCTCGGAAGATAAATCCGGAAGGGGAACCTGCCGCTTTTCAAATTGTTTTCCGGTGCAGCTTAACTCCTCCATCCGATTTAATTTAAACAGCCGAAAATCCTGCCTGATTTCACACCAGCCCCACACATACCAGCTTGACCACTGAAATACCAAATGATAAGGTTCCATCTCTCGCCTTGACTCTCCTTTAGGAGAATAATATAAGAAAGCAATTTGATTCTGATGCTCAATGGCATGGTGTATCATCTCAAATTTCGGTGCCAGTGACGCTTTATACCAGGAAGATAGATTAATTAACAAGTGCTGATCTCCCGTCATCATCCCAGAAGTTCCCACTGATAATTTCTCCATCAACTGCTCATAACGATTGGTTCCGCTGACGCTGTCCAAACTTCGAAGTCCAGCCAAAATTGCACGCATATCAGAAGAAGTCAGAAGAGTCCTCTCTATGACATAGCCCTCCATAATGGAAATCCCTCCATTTACCCCCTGAGAGGTGGTGACGGGGATTCCTGCTTTACATAAGTCTTCTATATCCCGGTTGATGGTCCGCCGGGAAACTTCAAATTTTTCTGCCAGATATGGGGCAGTGACTTTCTCCTGCTGAAGCAAAATTGATAAAATTCCTATAAGACGGTCTATTTTCATATATCTCCTTATTTTTTCACCACAGGTATCCAAACCTCGAACTTTGCATTTTGTGGATCAGGGCTAATATATAATTCGATGTCCGGACCATTATCATACTCGTAGCCTGAGGAGGGCAGCCACTCCGTCACGATTCTCTGTTCCAGTTCCTGAATTGCCTGAGGACAGACACCTTCTCCTGAGAAAATAGCCCAGGTAAAAGACGGCACCACGTACTCGTCCATGGCCGCATCCTGCCACATTTTGGGAACAATCTGAAACAAGAAAATATGGTTTTGCTCCCTCATAGGCCTTGATGCCATAAAATCACTCCCTTCTCAAGCCTGAAAATATATTACATTTTATCTATAGTGTAATCAATCAAACATGTCACC
Source organism: uncultured Lachnospiraceae bacterium (assembly GCA_947039785.1). GTDB lineage: Bacteria > Bacillota > Clostridia > Lachnospirales > Lachnospiraceae > JALFVM01. The sequence goes on from CAMQZX010000118.1 coordinate 1,302, forward strand.
TATATGTCATGATTCAGAAAAAATACAAATTTTTCTCTTTCCAGGCCATGGCTTTCAAAGATAATTTTTTATCGCGGCATCCACACCCGGATAGGTTAAATCGCGCACCAGGTGCCGCCTGACACTACATCAGTCGTTTAACTCCGTGTACTTCAGGTTCTTCCCTTTTATTTTATCTACAGGATATTTCCTGTTATTTTTCTCCATTTTATCTTGTAAGCACTGACACAAATCCAGATGATTCATCTGTGCAAATCTCAACAGGAAAAAGAAGGTGTCAGCCACTTCCTCCTGAATATGAACTCTTGATTTTTCATCCTGAAAAAGTTCCTGCATCTGTTCATCCGACTTAAAGCGAAAAATGTCCAACAGCTCATTTGCCTCAGTGGAAATGCCAATTGCCAAATCTTTCGGTGTGTGGAACTGGTCCCAATCCCGTGCCTCGCAAAAAGCCTGAACCTTTTCCATTAGTTCCTGTATCTTTTCATCATTCATTTTCGTCATTCTCCTTTGCCTTCTTTAATGCTTCTCGCAATTTTGGATCCTGTGCATAAATGTATAGTCCGTCTACTCCCCTTGTCATAAGAACATTGACTTCATTTTTAATGAAAGTCTCTCCAAACTTTTGCTTTGTTCCATCACTTAACGTACGGTTGCGGGTTGCCTTTTCATTCTTACTGCACTGAGGATCAAAGACAATCTTACCATCTCTGTACTTTACCGACGGCCCCAGAATAACTCCCACATAGTTCAAGTCAAATCCCTGCACAGTGAAGGTGGAGCCTACTTCGTTGATTGTCTGCTCCTGTTCTGCCCATGACAGCTTTTTATTTTTCCTTCTCTTTTTGGGGTCAGCAGGAATCTGCTTATTCCAGGGCATTTTCCATGCCCCAATACTTACCTCCCAGTATTTTCGCATTCGATCTGGCTTTTTCTTATCTTTATAATCCCAGTCAAAGGTGGCTACCATTCTGGACAGCCCACTTTTCTCATCGCAAGCCTTATCCGTAATTTCCTTCTGCAACTGGCTGGGTGTGTCAAATATCTTAATCTCATAACCTTCACCGTCTTTGGGAATTTTCACAATGCGCTGCTCTTTCGTAAATTTGTGAATCCACTCAATGGTCTTTTTACCAGCCCGGATTCTTAACTGTTCTTTCAGCTCAATATAACTGTCATTGGCTCTGGCCTGATTTTCCAAATCCTGCAGCAAAGAGTCTTCCCAGTACTGCTCCGTTCGCAGTATCTGGTCAATGTCAAACATGACAACCACAACTTTCGCTCGTTTCTGAATATCCAAAAGCTGATTTTTTCCCTGATAATCCTGTTTGCCCTGCGTCCATAGCAAATGTGCCTCATCAACCAAGATCACATCTGCCAGGTCGTTCTCTTCGTGCCTGTTGAGGTACACTGTCGGCTTATAAACCACAGGTTTTTCCTCTCTTTCCAGGTTCAGCTTTTTCGCAATCTGGTCATATACAATCAACTGCTGGTCATGATTTACCAGCAAATAACATTTTAACCGCTCCCCATTCTCTCCTCTGTAGTGTGTGCATAAATCATAGAAAAGATTGCTGTTGAGCACTGTCTTTCCGGTTCCCGTTCCGCCGGAAACAAAGACAATCTGGCCCTGCCGATTCTGCTTCAAAGCCTCCTGAACCTTTTCCAAAATTACTTTCTTGGCCCATTTCTGGTCTTTTGTCAATTCATGGAAGGGAGACGCTTTATAAATTGCTGAGTCCAGAATCAGCCTTTCCTTTGGAAACAGTTCCGGATCCTGATTCCCCAGCTCCTTCCAGATATCACCGAAAATAGTCTTAAACTCACTGGACGGATAATAATTCTTCTGTGGATTTCCCCTGCGATTGTAGATTTTCCGAACCTTTTCCACACTGGACATATACAAAATCAGTCTGTTTTCCACATCCAGTGTCAACGATTTGTTGAAATATTCGTGGCCTATGATAAACAGACTGGCGTTTTTCTTCTTCAGCATTTTCTGCCAGTTGCCTTTTTCATTGGACGCATCCAGATGCTGAAGAGTTCTTTTGATTATGTCATAGGATTCTCCCACATACACTTCATACTCGCCGGAAGAAGTGTAATTATGAATATAAACTGTAGGGTAATCCAGAATCACATCCCGTTCTGTCTCATCTATTCCATCATTTAATTCCTGTTCCAGATTAAACAAAGCTTTTTTCGTATCCTTAATTCTCCGAATCACCGGAGGGACAATGGGCAGCTTATTCTTCTCATTTTTCTCCATAGTATTTTATCCTTTATAAGACAATTCCACTAGTCTATTCGCTATGCTTTGCTTGAACTTAGAAAAGGTTCACCAGACCTTTCCCCCATACTTTGTAACTTAAAATAAATATTCCTGATAGCATTATACAATAAACGCCGGACTTTTTACAGACCGGCATTTGTTGATAATTAAATAAACCCATATGTCTTCTCTCTCATCCACACTAACGGGCAAATCCACCAGACCTTTCTTCTACCTCCTTCTGCGTGTTTTCACCAGCAGCACAGCAAGCAGGACAAGCAGTATAGGAATAGCAACCATCTGGGCTACGATCACTGGCTTAATCTGCGTAGCATCGGCGGTGACCCGTACCGTTTCGGATTCCTCCTGATTTTCCACACGATGCCCCCGCACCAGCAGTCGGTGAGTATTAATGCCATAAGGAGTACAGGTGACTAGAGTACAGTAATCTTTCCCTTCCTCAATGGCCAAAGCCTCCATCTCGTCAGGCTCCACAATAAGAATCTGGTCCACCTCATAGGTCAGTGTTTCATCCAGGATCCGAAGAACAAACGTATCGCTTTCTTCCAGATTATCCAGATCAGTAAACAGCCTGGCACTGGGCAGTCCCCGGTGACCGGATAAAACACAATGGGAGCTTTCGCCGCCTACCGGCAGAGAAGTTCCCTCAATATGCCCCACGGCAATCTGAAGTATCGATTCATCGGTGCCGTGATAGATCGGCAGGCTGCATCCAATTACAGGGATTTCAATATAACCGATGATGCCGTTGCCGGAAACATTCAGCAGGCTTTCATATTCCTCCCGTTCTACATCAGTCATTTCATAGCGGTCCGTCTTACCCAACAGAGTCTGATTATAACTTTGGGCATCAGCCCAGAGCTGTTCGTACGTATCTTGATCCAGGTCTGCCACCTGCTTTGCATATTCCGCAATGGCCCTGGATTGATGAAGCGAATTCCAGTAATCGCTGACCGTGGGATACAGCAGCAAGGACAGCCCTACAAGAAAAATCAGTATTAAGATGACGGTGGAAAAGCTTCTTTTCTTCATGCAGGGTTCTCCTTGATGTTGTAACATTCAGGTCACAATGTGATTTCTTCTAACTGCCTGCGCCGGGGAAGGAGAAATCCTCCCTCCCCGGCGTATGTACGGCAGGTTATGTTTTGGTTATAGGTTTATTTCTCAGCATTCATGCGTTTCTTAGCCACCAGCAGAATGGCAGCTCCAACCACCAGAATTCCACCGATGACATAGAACAGTGTGGTACCCATGCCTCCGGTCTCAGGAAGAGTGGAACCGCTGTTGTTTTTCACACTGGTGGAAACAGCTCCGGAATCCAGATCACCGTCTACAGGCGTCCCATTGTCCACAGAAATGGTCAAGGTTTCCAGAGCAGGATTGTTTTCACTCTTATCCAATGTGGCACTAATCACGATCTTGATAGGAGCAGCTAACAGGTTGTAGCCAGACGGTGCCTTGGTTTCCTTCAGGTAATAAGTGCCTGCATCCAAACCAGCCAGTACAAACAGACCTGTAGCTGCATCCGACTTCAGAGTGTACTCAGCGGGATATGTACCATCCGCGTTTTTATTGATACCAGAATCATTCATCCACTCCACAAACTTACCATTTGCAACCTTAGCAACCTTGTTTTTATCACTGTTCATCAGGACAAACTCGGCGTTGCCCAGCTTCTTGGTACTATCCTGACCATCAACCTTCGTTACATCCAGTTCATAAGTAAATACCAGAACTTCGTCCCAAGGAGTATTACTGGTAGTACCATCACCGGTGTGATTAGGGTCGTTGGAATACTCAAGATACACTTTGTTCTCGTTTCCCGGCTTACCAATCACAGCAGAAGCAAGTAATTCAGCAGTATATTCCACCACAATCTTGCTGCTGGCGGTCAGGCCAGTGATTGCTTTCAGGTTATTGCAGGCAACAGTCAGTTTATTGTCGGAATAAGTAATGGTAAAGCTGCTTGTAATGTCATTGCTGCCGGCTTTGACAGTTACACCATTGGTAACTGCGCCCGTTCCATCATAGGTTGCGTTTAATTTCAGGTTTTTTGATAAAGTATCGTGGAACACATACTTGTAAGTCTCATAGTCTGCGTAATTGCTGGGGAGAGTACCAGTCAGGGTAAAGGGCACATCATCGCCAATAAAGTAGTCCGCAGCTTCTCCCTTAGTGTTATTCACATCGTTGTCGGTAACACTCTTATCCACAGTAGGAACGTCGTACTTCTTCTCAATAGTGATATTGCCCTTGTTGGTCACCTGGAGCAGAGCAGTGTTCCGGGCATCGCCCTCACCCACTTCGGAGATATCCACCAGCAGGTAATAACCGGAAGATAACTGAATTTCATTAGCAGAGGCAGCAATTTCGACAGCAATATCACTCCGGTGCTGCGCAGCCACATTGGCAAAGGCTTTAGCCACCTCACTCTTATCTTCATAGTTGCCCAAAACATCAGCCACATCAGCAGCACTGGAACAGCCCTCAAAAATGTTGGCATTATTCTCCCCCCCCTCAAAGCGGGCGTCACCTTTCAAAGCAGCCAAAAAAGCGCTGGCCTTGATGCCGTCGCCCCAGTCTACACTGCCCAATGCCGCACTTCCGGCATCCTGGGTGCCTTTGAAAATCTGATATGCTTTATAAGCGTGATTCGTCTGATTATCGATGGTAGCCGCAAATGCGGTGATCGTCATGCTAAAAACCATGACCAGTGCCAGCAATATACTGGCAAGTTTCTTTACATGTTTCATATGCTTTCTTCCTTTCTTTAATAAAATTCTATTTATATACCAAGAGTACTTTGGGATTCCTACATTACCCCCTTTCTCCGCCGACGGATATAACACGTCAGCGCACCGGCCATTAAGGCAATTCCGCCGAAGATATACATCTGTGTACCAAAACCACCTGTCATCGGAAGCTGATGGGCATTTTTCTGTTTGTTATCTACCTGGAAGGTGTAGGTGTGGCCTTCCACAGGATTAATCGGGGTATCGCCGGATTTAAATATCACTTCACCCTTGTCACTAATTTGTACTGTATAAACAACTCCCGGATCTTCGTAGCCCTCTGGTACTTTAGTTTCTTTGAGATAGTAGGTTGTACCCATGTTCAGGTCACTGAAAGTGAAAGTACCGTTACTGCCGCGAGAAACTTTTACCGTATTCTTACATTCCGCATCGGAATACAAAGTGAATTCCACACCGCTTGTGATAAGATCATTGGTTGTGGCATCGTGCTTTTCCACACGAAAATAAGGTTTGTAATTGAGAATCTTCAATGTTCCTTCATCATTGAGCCCTGTTCCCGCTACAGTTGTCCATTCCTCATTATTTACACCCCGGGTTGGTTCCGGATCAGGTTTCGCCGGGTTCTCTTGCCTCGAATTTATAATGTAGAAATATTGAGGTTTACCCAGACGGTAACCTTCATTTGTCTCGATTTCTTTGAGGCAATACCAGGTATTATAGCGTAATGTCACACCATTCTCTGCGTTTCGCAGTGTAATCTTGCCGGATTCATCTGTTATCAGATTTTTTGCTTCACTCTCTTGCATCCATCTATACTCTGCTTCTGTCTCTTCTGATTTTGTGTAGGCATATAGCTTAAACTCTACACCTCCAAGACCCTGAGTCGCATCATTACCGTCCACCTTTTCTACCGTAATACCGATGTTTGTAATTTCTGCAGAACCGCCGTTTTTCTTGATAAACACTTCCTCCTCCACCGAAGAGCTTTTCACACCCACTCCTTCGATTTCCGCTGTATTGCTGTAATGGACAGTATTGTCCGGCTCTCCTACCACACGGGCCGAGTAGGTCAGGCGGTACTTGGTGTAAGGCATTTTTTCTTCGTCATCAACGTCTCGGATCGTGATTGTGACGAGATTATTATCCATGGGGTCGATACTCATGGACCACCGGCCACTTGAACCGGATTGAATGGGCACCCATTGTTCTTCGCCATTCCAGCCTTCCAGCGTAGCTGTGGTGGTATCCAGAGACAGGGTGTCGCTAAGTGTATCTTTAATAACAATTTCCTTAAGCGCAACCGCCTCGCTATCATCTTGCTGCCGTTTGTTTTCCAGCTCCGTCTTATTTACGATGATACGGAATTTGGCAGTGTAGCTGTTTGTTTCATTGGGCGGTTCAAGCAGAGACTTGTGGAGGATATTCTGTGCGTCAAAAGATGTCCTGGATACACCAATCAACGCGCTTTCCTTAGGATCAGACAAGTCCTGGGCAGAAAAAGTCACCTGATTATCAATAACGGTGCTGCCGTTGACCGGCTCCTTCGGCAGCTGTACCTGATATTCCAGCGTCATAGGAACCACCTTGGTTCCATCGTCCGGTCCTGTACTCATCCATCCAACATTGCTCATTGCCAGTCGGAAGTCGTTGCCGCCTTTCTCCAGGGTAAATTTCAACGGCAAAACACTGCGATCCGTCTGGGAAAGCGGATGTTCCGTTGTTAAGTACTTGTAAATCAATTCTGTAAATTCCTTAGATTCACCATCTGGATTTTCTTCAATTGCTTTCCCGTCTTTCGCCCAAATCAATTGTTCTGTTTCGCTATCGTACTTCCAATAAGCATTCTGACCGTAGCTTCCCTGTTCAACTTTTGCATGAACATACAGTTTAAAGGAATCTTCAATATACTTGGCGCCAGGATAGCCGGAAAGAGTATCATGCAAAGTGTAAATCAGATAACCCGCGTCCAGATTATCCAACGGATTCACCTTTACCCGATAAGTGATGATGCGGCTCTCCGAATCGTAGTCTGCAATATTTTTCAGTACCGAATCCTCGGCTTTCTGTTTGGCGAGCCAGTATTCAGATTCCGCTTCTGCCAGCCTGGTATAGTTATTGGCGTTGAGCTTGGAATAAAGCTCTACAGTATTAACTCCTGTCACATAATCCTGGGTTGCCAGGGGCATTGTGTTAGAGTTAACCCTGGTTGTATAATTCACAGTGATTGTGTATCCTTTCTCCCCCGTGGCAGGCAAATCTCCCAGATAAATACTGAACATTCTGGGACTGACCGAGGAATAGCCTTCGTATCCATCCAAATGCATCGTACCCAGCTTACTGGCCAAACCCTGATAGGCCTTAAAGCACTGATCCGTAGATCTTTCCGGTGCTCCCAGCATGGCGGCGGCTTGTGAAATCACACTGGCAGCCCGCCCATCCTCACTGGTAACCGTAAATGCATCTCCTGCAATTTCCTGCAGATATTTCTGCGTATCATCAGTCATCGTGTCTCCAGTATACTGAATTTTTGATGCATCCAGCCGATCACTTTTTAGTCCCTTCAAAGAGGGCAGAGTATCATACTGTTCACCTGCCACCGTTACCTTTGCACTTGGCAAGGTATCTGCCAGCCAAATGTTATGCAATCCAGAAGAGTGTTCCGGCATTATGACTGCAATAGTCCAGTCAACATACAAGCCTCCGTCCTCTCCAGTATAGACACCGTTATTATCTTTAACCAGCTGAACCTTGGAATCGGTGATGATTGGCCCTGTGCCGCCGTCAACGCCTCGCCAGTATGCCTGAGCATTGTTCACCGTACCTACCGCTGACTCTGTCCGCGTTGTCTGATATCGGACAGTGTAACTGTAAGGACCATTCCCTGCCTTGTCTATCGTACCATCCTGAGGGGCTATCCACAGAAAAAGGGGCGCCGTTTTCTGAATATTCGTATAATCATGTCCTTCGTTATTGTCTACAAAAACATATTTGGATAGACCTGTAACTGTAAGGTCCTCCTTGTTGACTCCGATTCCAATAAGAGCCTCCCGAACATACGGCAGTGCAATGAATTCATCAATCTCTTTAATGCTCTGTGCCTTTGCGGCCTTGCTCCCCAGCTCTGTTATGATAACGGCCGCGTTATTATTGTCCGTCAAATTAATAGACTTCAGCGACACTTCCTGCTGACTGCCCGATCCCGTAATCTCCGCAGTAAACGAATCATCAATATAACCACTGGCACCGGTTGTGATATTATCCAGCAAAGCAAAGCCTTCCATGCTGTAATCCCTGTTGGAGTTTATCGTAACAGCCCAGTGATCATTTTCTCCGTTTCCCCCCTCCGGCTGTTCTGCTGTTTTGTTGATCCAGCCTTTGTTTGGGGAATAGTAGGCGTTGTGAGTCACAGCGGAGGTAATCGGCTCAGTACTTCCTTCCGGTTGTGTCGATGCCGTAGCTTTATTCTCCACAGTCAGCCAGTAACTTGCCATGTCAATTTTGGCCCGGTACTCCGGGGAGACTCTGACTTTGTATTTAATTTCTGCGTATTGGTTGCTCTCAAGTGTAATACGATCAATGGTGAAGGCCTGCCCATTGTCCGGCTTCTCAGAATCAGGATCTTCTGTAACACTGTCAAATTTCTTATATTCTGTGCTGCCGGGTGTATACTCATCCTCTGTCCCCTCTTTAAGGGTATAGATGGTCAGCTGGTAATCTGCCCCATTCCCATAGGCGTTCCTGTACAATTCCGCCACATGGGGCACACTCGTCTTCGAAATACTATCTGTAAATTTATCACTAACGGACAAATTTCCCCCGCCAGTAACATTAGCTTTAAGAGTATACTCAATATACAAACCGCCGTCTTCCGCCGTCTGGAATATGCCTTTGCTGCCGTCCTCTTTCTGAATCATAATATCCTCATTGAAAAATTCAATGGGAGTTGTCAGCTTATCATTCCATTTTATAGAATTCTTGTTGTCTGCATCTTCGTCCCACTTTGCAGCAAACTCAAAATTAGAAACAACAGATGTATAACTTGCTTCATAATTCACAAAGAGGGTATTATCCTTAATATAATAGCTGCCGATATTGCGCTCTCCAGCGGTAAGCTGGAGCGGCGTTTCTTCACTGCCCGTATCCTCTACAACAACAGGCTCCGGAAACCGATACTGATAACTGAGTGCATTGTTATCTGCTTCACTGGTCAGTTTAACCGAGAAAGATTTACTTTTATCCAGCAATGTGGACCCATCGTATTTCTCGCCGTCCACCCAGATTTCTGCACTGGTCAGCGTATCCGCCATATCCACAGGCGTATCCGTTCTGGATGCATAGACGGAACCAGTATCCTGGACTTCCATATCTGGCGACATAATCGTCTCCTCTTCCACGAATTCCTTTTGCACCACAACGGCATAGGCAGAAATTACCGCACCATAAGGTGCTGTCAGAAATTCCCGCTCACCCTCCGTTGAATCAGGCTCATCCCCTGGCGTTTCCTCCACTGTTTCCACTTCCACAGGTTGCAAATACTCCTCACTGTCCACAGGCTCTGTCACCTGCATTTCGCTGGAACTCAGCTCTCTTTGCTGGTTATAACATTCTTCTGTGTGAGTATGAATCTCAGTCTCATCATATCCGCAAATCAACTCACCCTGCTCATCGTAACAGACATCCGTATGACTATGGATGTTCAAATTTTCCGCTGTACATGTCAGAACCCTGTTTTCTTGCGCATCCTCCTCCGTTTTCTCCAGAGTAATAGCCGGCAAGATCAAAGCATATACTGTACAGAACACCACAATACAGGCCAGAATACTGACCCCCCGTAACCAAACTCTGTGGCGACGTTTTGCCTCCAAAAGCTCCGTTGCCTGCGATGAAGACGACATTCTTCTCATGCAAAATCTCCCCTTTCTACGCAATTTTCTATTTAACACCACCCAAGCGGGATAATGGCCAGATGCGGCCTACGATCTTTCCTACAATTTGCTCCTGAGCTACACAGCCTATGGTAGAGCTGCGTGAGTCTACCGATGTAGAACGGTGATCTCCCATTACAAAGATTCTCCCATCCGGTACCTGATAAGGTAGTTGAATGTCACACTCCCCCAGAGCTTTTTCCGTCAGATATGGCTCGTCCAGTTCCTCGTCATTAACGTACACTGTACCTGCTTCATCAATGTCAATCCAGTCTCCCGGGCCTCCGATTACACGTTTTATCAAAACTTTATTATTATAATAGAACGAAATAATATCTCCTGATTTAAAGTCAGATGATTTAATGCTTAGAACGATATCACCTTCGCTCAGAGTCGGAGTCATGGAACTTCCATAAATTTGTAATACCGGGAGCCATAGCGTAGCAGTCAAAACAGAAATTGCTGCCACCGTAATCAGGACATACATGGTACTGCGCAGAACGGAATGGTAACGCACCTTATATTTTTCATGCTGCAGCTCTGCTTCCAACTGGTGAACAGTGGGCATTTCCCCTTTAAGCTTCTTATTCATTGTAATCATTCCTCCTCCATACGACGTACAGTCTCAAGATACTGCCTGATCACCTGAAGCTACCGGCACATGCCGCTCATTTTTCAGATGGAAACCGCATAACATTCATTATGCGGTTACAAAAAGCAAATTTTATATGTAACTTTGTTTAGTATAGCATAGGAAAATAGGAAAGTCAATTATTCCCCTCTGGATTTCAGCTTAAAAAGGCATCATAGGTTACTGGGAACGGAGTGAACAGTAACCCAGTAAACCCATACAATGGTAAAACTTCCCAAATATGCTTGACATAATTTTGAAAAAAGATTATTATGATCTATAT
>CAMQZX010000119.1 GCA_947039785.1 uncultured Lachnospiraceae bacterium
CATCATTTCTGTGCATCGCGCAGCGTGTTGCTGGGAACGGAGTGAACAGTAACATCTAATGAAGACTGTTTTACAGCGAAGTATCAGCTTTACTTGCTGAAAAAGTTTCTATATGATATGATGGTAAGGACTATGATATTTGAGCCGGGAAATACCAGCGATTTGCAGATATCATAATAAAGAAAGAGATAAGCCGTGTATCAGAAACACGTATAACGGGAGGAAGATACTCATGATCAATAAGTTAGTAGAAAAAATCAAACAGACACATGCTCCAATTGTAGTGGGATTAGATCCAATGCTGAATTATATTCCGGAGCATATTCAGAAAGCTGCATTTGCTGAGTGTGGTGAGACTTTGGAAGGGGCGGCAGAAGCAATCTGGCAGTATAACAAAGGGATTGTGGATGCCACTTACGATCTGATTCCGGCAGTAAAGCCGCAGATTGCCATGTATGAGCAGTTTGGAATTGAAGGTCTGAAGGCCTTCAAAAAGACAGTAGATTATTGTAAGTCAAAGGATTTGGTGGTGATCGGAGACATTAAACGAGGCGACATCGGCTCCACATCTGCCGCTTATGCAGTGGGACATTTGGGAAGCGTTCAGGTTGGCTCCAAAAGCTATGTGCCTTTTGATGAAGATTTTGTCACGGTGAATCCCTATCTTGGTTCCGACGGTGTGAAGCCTTTCATTGAGGTGTGTAAGGAGAATAAGAAGGGATTGTTTATTCTGGTAAAGACCTCCAATCCATCCAGCGGAGAGTTCCAGGATCAGCTCATTGACGGACGTCCGCTCTATGAACTGGTAGGTGAGAAGGTTGCCGAATGGGGACAGGATCACATGGGTGATGACTACAGCTACATCGGAGCCGTTGTGGGTGCGACTTACCCGGAGATGGGCAAGGTTTTAAGAAAAGTAATGCCAAAGAGCTTCATTTTGGTACCGGGCTACGGAGCCCAGGGCGGTAAAGGGGCAGATCTGGTACACTTCTTTAACGAAGATGGCCTGGGAGCTATCGTAAATTCCTCAAGAGGAATCATTGCTGCCTATAAACAGGAGAAATACGCATCCATTGGAGCAGAGAATTATGCAGATGCAGCCCGTCAGGCAGTTCTGGATATGATTGCAGACATTGACGGAGCATTACAGAACAGATAAAAGCTGGAACCTACGTATTATAAATATATAGAAGACAGGAAGAGTAAAAATGAGCGAGAAGAAGAAATATAATTGTCCTGTAATCAGCCAGGAGCAGATCGTAGAAGGTATATACAGTCTTTGGATTCAGGCCAAAGAAATCGCCGCCCAGGCAAAGCCGGGTCAGTTCGTGTCTCTCTACAGCAGAGACGGAAGCCGTCTGCTTCCAAGACCCATCAGTATCTGCGAAATCGATAGGGAGAAGGGAGCGCTTCGCCTTGTCTATCGCGTGGCAGGTAAGGGAACAGCAGAGTTTTCCAGAATGCCCAAGGGTCACCCCATTGCAGTGATGGGACCCCTGGGAAATGGATTTCCTCTTGAGAGAGCAGAAGGCAAGAGAGTTTTTCTCATGGGAGGCGGGATCGGAATCCCGCCTATGCTGGAGACTGCCAAGGAGTTAAATGCAGAAAAAATGATTATCGCCGGATATCGAGATGAACTGTTTTTGAATCAGGAATTGTCAGATAATGGAACTCTCTATGTGGCAACAGAAAGCGGAAGCCAGGGAACAAAAGGAAATGTGTTGGATGCCATTGCTGCCAATGAACTTCGGGCAGATGTGATTTTTGCCTGCGGTCCCACACCGATGCTGCGTGCAATCAAAGCTTACGCTGCAGAGAACCACATCGAGTGCTGGATTTCCATGGAGGAGAAAATGGCCTGCGGAATTGGCGCCTGTCTTGCCTGTGTCTGTCAGTCCACAGAAGTAGACGGTCATTCCCATGTTCACAATAAGCGTATCTGTAAAGACGGCCCTGTATTTTTGAGTACGGAGGTGGAGTTATGATAAATATGAACGTGAATCTGGCAGGAGTGGAACTGAAAAATCCTGTAATGACGGCTTCCGGTACGTTCGGTTCCGGCGCAGAGTACAGTGAGTACGTGGATTTGAATAAGCTGGGCGCTGTGGTAACCAAAGGTGTTGCCAGTGTGCCATGGCCGGGAAATCCCACACCGAGAATCGCAGAGACCTACGGTGGAATGATTAATGCAGTGGGGCTTCAAAATCCGGGAATCGATGTATTTTGTCAGCGTGATATTCCGTTTTTGAAAAAATATGACACCAAGATTATTGTCAATGTATGCGGAAAGACCACAGAAGATTATTGCAAGGTAGTAGAGCGACTTGCCGATGAAGATGTGGACATGCTGGAAATCAACATTTCCTGTCCCAATGTAAAAGAAGGCGGAATTGCTTTTGGACAGGACCCAAAAGCAGTGGAGGCAATTACCCGCCAGGTGAAAAAGTACGCAAAGCAGCCGATTATCATGAAATTAAGTCCTAACGTGACAGATATCACCGTAATGGCGAAAGCAGCAGAAGCCGGCGGAGCCGATGTGCTGTCTTTGATTAATACTCTTACAGGCATGAAAATCGATGTGAACCGCCGCACCTTTGCAGTGGCAAATAAGACAGGCGGCTTGTCGGGCCCTGCCATCAAGCCGATTGCGGTACGTATGGTATATCAGGTTGCCAATGCCGTATCTTTGCCTATAATCGGAATGGGCGGCATCGCCACAGCAGAAGATGCACTGGAATTTATTTTGGCAGGTGCCACAGCTGTATCTGTAGGTACTGCTAATTTCCATAATCCCTGCACAACTGTGGAAGTGGTGGAAGGAATCGAAGAATATTTGAATAAAAATAAAATTCAGGATATTCAAGAGCTGATCGGTGTGGTAAAATAAGCCTGGTTTAACCTTAAACGGCATCGTGCTATGAGCAAGCAGCGGCACTGGATATCCGGCGGATGTCCGCTCAGCGCGTACCAAAGTGAAACATAGAAGCAGATTGGGAATATCCGCTTGATATGCTTGGAATTATAATAAGGAGTTTATTAAAATATGGAAAATTATAAGAAAGAATTTATCGAATTTATGATTGACTGTAACGTCCTGAAATTCGGTGATTTTGTGACAAAGAGTGGAAGAAAGACACCGTTTTTTGTAAATACAGGATTTTACAGAACCGGCGCACAGCTTAGACAACTGGGAAAATATTATGCCAAAGCCATCGAGAGCGCGTTTGGACTGGATTTTGACGTACTGTTCGGACCGGCATACAAGGGCATTCCCCTGACTGTAGCAGCAACCATGGCCATCAGTGAGGAATACGGCAAAGACATCAGATACTGTTCCAACCGTAAGGAAGTAAAGGATCACGGAGACAAGGGAATCCTTCTGGGAAGCCCCATTGAGGACGGGGATAAGATTGTTATCATTGAGGATGTGACTACAGCAGGAACCTCCATTCAGGAGACACTTCCCATCATTAAAGCCCAGGGAGATGTAAATCCGATGGGACTGGTGGTATCTGTAGACCGTATGGAGCGGGGACAGGGCACAAAGAGTGCGTTAAAGGAAATCGAAGAGAAATATGGACTAAAGACCACAGCTATCGTTACCATGGCTGAGGTTGTAGAACATCTCTACAATAAAGAGTACAAAGGAAAAGTAATTATCGATGATACATTAAAAGCAGCTATCGATGCATATTACCAGCAGTATGGTGCCCAGTAAAGGAGGAAATGCCATGAACGAACGGCTTTATAAAACCATGTCCCGGGTTGGCGGAGGAAACGTTGCAATCGGAATTATTGTGTTGGTGACAGGAATTGTATCTGGTACTATATTGATTGTCAGCGGTGCTAAATTATTGAAGAGAAGATATGAAATCCTGATATAAATATGGACAAAAGCAGGTGGAAAGTCACACAGGAATACTGTGTGACTTTTTGAACTCAGGCTGTGAAGAAGCCAGTATTCAAATGTCTGCTTCACCTGTGATTGTCTGACTGAGAGGTTGAAGTATTGAAAAAAGAGATGAAGAAAGTAATACAAAAGATAGGACTTGTATTGTTTTTCTTGTACATTTTTACGCTGATCTATTTTTTGTTTTTCGCGGAAGGGTACGGAAGGGTGTCAGAAGTTGAGCGAGAATACCGATATAATCTGATTCCGTTCACGGAAATACGGAGATTTTGGATATATCGGGAACAATTGGGATTTTTTGCAGTATTTACCAACATATTTGGAAACGTGATGGGATTTATTCCCTTTGGATTTATTCTTCCGGTGATTGCGGGAAGGACACGGAATTTTATATTTATCACAGCAGCAGGATTTTCATTAAGTCTGTTTGTGGAAGTGGTTCAGTTGATTACCAGGGTGGGAAGCTTTGATGTGGATGACCTGATTTTAAATACATTGGGAGCTTTATTGGGATACCTTTTATTTGAGATTTGCAACAGATTCAGGAGATGGTTACATGGCAAAACGTTATAGATATGCATTCGCCAGACAAAAGGAAGCAGAAGAGGGCATACTGTCTATGATATTGGCTGGGGTCTCAGTGGTACTGTTTTTTATCGCTGTGATTTTGGCCTGTATCTTTCAGGGTAAGGGCTTTGCCGGCCCTGCCATGGGCGGGATCAGTGCCTGCGCCATGCTGTTATCCATTTATGGATTTATACAGGGAATGCGTGGATTATCCAAACAGAACAGAAGCCATACTTTCAGCACAGCGGGGGCAGTGGCAAATGGTGTGATTATGATTGGATGGCTGGGACTTTTTTTAACAGGATTGTAGGAGGAAGAGAATATGGACAGACTACAGCAGCAGGTAAATTTTATCCGGGAAATTGATAAAGTGAAGAAGATTATAAGACAAAATTACATTACAGACGCAAGCAGGCGGGAAAATGACGCGGAACATGCCTGGCACGCCGCGTTGATGGCGGTGCTTTTGTCGGAATATTCCAATGAGCCTGTGGATACGATGAAGGTTGTGAAAATGCTTTTGATTCACGATCTTGTGGAAATCGATGCGGGAGACAGTTACGCTTACGATTATGCTGCCCAGGCGACAGCTCATCAGCGGGAGGTCAAGGCAGCAGAGCGAATCTTTGGTATGCTTCCCGAAGATCAGCAGCAGGAATTTCGAAGCCTCTGGGATGAATTTGAGGAATATGAGACTGCGGAGGCGCGGTTTGCCCATGTGATGGACAATTTCCAGCCTTTGATCTTAAATGATGCTTCTGATGGCTTAAGCTGGAGAGAACACCAGGTGAAGAAGGAAAATGTTATGAGAAGAAATGCGAAGGTTCCTTCAGCCTCTGAGCCAATCTGGAATTATATGTTGAAATTAGTGGAGAGAAATATCGAAAAAGGGAATATTTGTCCTTAGGATGAATGGAAGAAGTGATGGAGATGGAAATGAGAGAGATTATAGAGGAGAGATTTGTTCTTTCCAGAGATAGAATCAGAGAGATCCCTGCCGAAGAGACTGTGCCAGAGCCTTACCGTGACTATTTTCAGAGGGTTGCCGCATTTTTGACATTGGCAGTCAATCCCTGTGAAAAAGGGTCATCTCTTCAGGAAAAGCAGGAATATAATCGCAGATTATATGAAGATATTCTGCCTGAGCATTATGAAGAAAGCTATGGAAATCCTGCTTATGCAGTGAAAATGCTGGGAGAATACGGAACGTATTTTAGCTTTCTTTATGTGGAAATGCGAGGAGTGATTGTCTATGCGGCGGAGAAAAGAGTCTGGGATATGACGGTCTGTCAGGAGCTGTTTTTGGAAATTTACAGTGCCTTTTGTGAAACAGAATTGCCTGCGCCGGATGCAATCCGGGAGATTTTATACTGGTACATCAGTGATTACTGTGAAGAAATGGCTGGACGAAGAATTTTGGAAAACATTGATCCATCGTATTCTTTTGCCGCAGACATTGTGAAAAGCAGCGACTTAAATACCATCGATTATCTCTATGATTATGGAGAATATGTATCAGAAAATGAAATTGGAGTTTCCAGATATCTGGCTTCCTTACCTCAGGAGAAAATCGATGCTATGGCAAGGACATATACGGAAGGTTATCGGATGGGCTTTGTCAACGGCAAAAAACCACTGGAGAAGAAGCGAACTGTGAATATCCGTTATTCTCTGGGATTTGAGAGAATGGTGCGCGCTGCCATTGAGCAGTTTGCCGCCATGGGATTACAGCCTACTATTTACCGGGCAGCTTCCCATGCAGTCAATAAGCGACAGCATTTGCGTATCGGTTATCATGGGGGAATTCCAAACAAGCAATTTGACTACGATCATAAGTCAGATGCGGCGCTGTTTCTGGACGAGGATTTTGTACACAGAAAGCTTCGGGCAGTACAGAATTGTTATGAGCAGCACAGAGAGATGGCCGCCTGGCACGCAGGTCCTGCCTGTATTGAGATTTTTGGAGAGGCGCCTTTTATTCCCGAAACAAAGCCGGAGAGTATGAAGCTGACGGCCCAGCAGCAAAAGCTGCAGATCAACTGCGACAATGAAATGAGCCAGATCACCAACCGATATATCAAGGGAGATGAGAGAAGCTTTACTATCATTGCCTATCCTGTACCGGAAATCGGAGAGCCATTTGGAGAGTTGTTTGAGGAGACAGTGAAAATCAACACTCTGGATTATAAGCTCTATGAGACTATTCAGCAAACTCTGATTGAGGCACTGGACCGGGGAGAAAAGGTTCATATTCAGGGACAAAACGGCAATGAGACAGATCTGTATGTGATGCTTCACCATATAAACGATGTGACCAGGGAGACGAACTTTGAAAACTGCGTAGCAGATGTGAATATCCCTGTGGGAGAGGTATTTACGTCTCCACGGCTTACCGGCACCAACGGAGTGCTCCATGTCAGCCAGGTATACTTAAATGAATTGAATTATAAGAATCTGAAGCTGACTTTCTGCGATGGAATGATAAAGGACTATAGCTGCAGCAATTTTCCCAGTGAGGAAGATAACCGAAGATATATTATGGAAAATGTACTGTATCATCACGATACCCTGCCATTGGGAGAGTTTGCCATTGGAACCAACACTACGGCTTACGCCATGGCTCACAAATATCAGATTCAGGAGAAATTGCCGATTCTCATTGCTGAGAAAATGGGACCTCATTTTGCTGTGGGTGATACCTGCTATAGCTGGGAAGAAGACAATGCAGTGTACAATCCAGATGGAAGGGAATGTGTTGCCAGGGACAATGAGGTATCCATTCTTCGAAAAGAGGATCCGGGCAAAGCTTACATGGGATGCCACACCGATATCACTATTCCTTATGAAGAAATCGGTCACATCCGTATCCTCTGTTCTGACGGGGAGGAGATTTCTATTATTGAGAAGGGACGCTTTGTTCTTCCGGGAACAGAAACTTTAAATGGACCGTTAAAGAAATAAACGTATTGACAACACTTTGCAACACAATTACAATGATGGAGAAAATAACACACAATAATTCAAGCATATAAAGGAGAGAAAGAAATGCCAAAAGTAGGAATAGTAATGGGAAGCGACTCTGATATGCCGGTTATGAGCAAGGCAGCAGCAATCCTGGATGAACTTGGAATTGACTATGAGATGCGCATTATCTCTGCTCACAGAGAACCGGATGTATTTTTTGACTATGCAAAGACCGCTGAGGAGAAGGGCTTTAAGGTAATCATTGCAGGTGCCGGTATGGCCGCTCATCTGCCTGGAATGTGCGCAGCAATTTTCCCAATGCCAGTCATTGGAATCCCTATGCATACCACATCTCTGGGAGGAAGAGATTCTCTCTATTCAATCGTACAGATGCCGTCTGGAATTCCGGTGGCAACCGTAGCCATCAACGGCGGTGCCAATGCAGGACTTCTGGCAGCCAAAATTTTAGCTACCTCCGATCCGGAGCTTCTGGGCAGACTGAAAACTTACGCAGAAGGTCTGAAGGAGCAGGTGGAAGCCAAGGATAAAGCTCTGCAGGAAAAAGGATATAAAAACTACGGAAAATAAAATAATGTAAAATAAGAGTATCATCAAATACCCTCGGGAAATCCCGAAGCATAGAAAAAGGAGATTATTATGGATTACAAGAAAGCGGGCGTTGATATTGAGGCCGGATACAAATCAGTGGAATTGATGAAAGAACATATTAAGAAGACCATGCGTCCTGAAGTGTTGACAAACATCGGAGGATTTTCCGGTGCATTTTCCATGAGCGCTTTTAAAGATATGGAGAAGCCAACTCTGGTGTCCGGTACAGACGGCGTGGGTACAAAGCTGAAACTGGCGTTTATTATGGATAAGCATGATACCGTAGGCATTGACTGTGTGGCTATGTGTGTAAACGATATTGCATGTGCAGGAGGAGAGCCTTTGTTCTTCCTGGACTATATTGCCTGCGGCAAGAACATTCCTGAGAAAATTGCTACCATCGTAAGCGGTGTGGCAGACGGATGTCAGCAGTCTTCTGCAGCTTTGATCGGAGGCGAGACCGCTGAGATGCCGGGATTTTATCCGGAAGACGAGTATGACCTGGCAGGATTTGCTGTTGGTGTGGTAGATGAGAAGAATCTGATTACAGGTAAGGAGTTGAAAGAGGGAGATGTGCTGATTGGTATGGCTTCTTCCGGAGTACACAGCAACGGATTTTCTCTGGTACGTAAAGTGTTCGAGATGTCTAAGGAATCTCTGGAGACTTATTATGATGAGCTTGGAACTACCCTGGGAGAGGCACTGATTGCTCCTACAAAGATTTATGTGAAGGCTTTAAGAAGCATCAAGGAAGCTGGTATTCGTGTGAGAGCCTGCAGCCACATCACAGGCGGCGGCTTTTATGAGAACGTACCGAGAATGCTCAAAGACGGCACCCATGCAGTGATTGAGAAGAACAGCTATCCGGTACCGCCAATCTTTACTCTGTTGGCAAAGACCGGCAATATCGATGAGAAGATGATGTACAATACATACAATATGGGACTTGGTATGATTGTAGCAGTAGATCCGGCAGACGTGGACAAGACCATGGGAGCCATCAAAGCTGCCGGTGAGACTCCTTATGTGGTAGGTAAGATCGAAGCCGGAGAAAAGGGAGTGACTTTATGCTAAAGCTGGCAGTGCTGGTATCCGGCGGTGGTACCAATCTACAGGCGATTATTGATGGTATTGACAATGGAACTATCACCAATACTTCTATTGAAGTGGTGATCAGCAACAATCCCAATGCTTACGCTCTGGAGCGGGCGAAGAACCATGGCATTGAGGAAATCTGTGTATCTCCGAAAAATTACCCTGACAGGGAAGCCTTTAACCAGGCGCTGCTGGAGACCATCAATTCCTATGGCGTGGATTTGGTAGTGTTGGCAGGATGCCTTGTGGTGATCCCAAAATGTCTGGTGGATGCATATCCAAATAAGATTATCAACATTCATCCGGCTCTGATTCCATCCTTCTGCGGAACGGGGTATTATGGATTGAAGGTGCATGAGGGCGTGTTAAGCCGTGGTGTCAAGGTGACAGGCGCTACTGTTCATTTTGTGGACGAAGGCACTGACACTGGTCCCATTATTTTACAGAAGGCAGTGGAAGTGAATCAGACAGATACCCCAGAGGTGCTGCAGCGCAGAGTTATGGAAGAGGCAGAGTGGATTATTATGCCAAAGGCCATTGATCTGATTGCAAATGGTAAAGTGGAAGTCATTGACGGTTTAGCGAAGATAAAGGAGTAATTATTATGAAAGTACTGATTGTAGGAAGCGGCGGAAGAGAACATGCCATTGCCTGGAGCGTGGCAAAAAGCCCGAAAGTAACAGAAATTTACTGTGCACCAGGAAATGCAGGTATTGCAGAGTATGCCACCTGTGTGAACATCGGTGCTATGGAATTTGACAAATTGGTGGCATTTGCAAAGGAACATGCCATTGACCTGACGATTATTGGAATGGATGATCCGCTGGTTGGCGGTGTGGTAGATGCTTTTGAGGCAGAAGGACTTCGCGTGTTCGGACCGAGAAAGAACGCTGCCATTTTGGAAGGCTCCAAGGCATTTTCCAAAGATCTGATGAAAAAATACAATATTCCCACAGCAGCTTACGAGAATTTTGATGATCCCCGGAAGGCTCTGGAATATCTGGAGACTGCCAAATTCCCCATTGTGCTGAAAGCGGATGGACTGGCACTGGGGAAAGGTGTTTTAATCTGCAACACACTGGAAGAAGCAAAAGCCGGTGTTCAGGAAATTATGATGGATAAGAAATTTGGTGACTCAGGTAACACTATGGTTATTGAGGAGTTTATGACAGGCCGTGAAGTATCTGTGTTGTCTTTCGTAGATGGAAAGACTATTAAAACCATGACCTCTGCTCAGGACCACAAGAGAGCCGGAGACGGAGACACAGGCCTTAACACAGGCGGAATGGGAACCTTCTCTCCAAGTCCTTTCTATACCAAGGAAGTGGAGGAGTTCTGTGAGAAATACGTATATCAGCCTACGGTAGATGCTATGCGTGCAGAGGGAAGACCGTTTACCGGAATTATCTTCTTTGGTCTGATGCTGACTGCAGATGGCCCGAAGGTTTTGGAATACAATGCCAGATTTGGTGATCCGGAAGCTCAGGTAGTACTGCCCCGTATGAAAAATGATATCATCGAAGTGATTGAGGCATGTCTGGATGGAAAGCTGGATGAAGTAGATTTGCAGTTTGAAGACAATGCAGCAGTTTGTGTAGTTCTGGCTTCTGAGGGATATCCGGTAAAATATGAAAAGGGAATTCCGATGTACGGATTTGAGAACTTCAAAGACAAAGACGGTTATTACTGCTTTCACGCAGGTACCAAATTCGATGGAGATCAGATTGTGACCAACGGAGGACGTGTACTGGGAATCACAGCGAAGGGAGAGAACCTGAAAGAAGCACGTAAGAATGCTTACGAAGCTACTGAATGGATTTCTTTTGCCAATAAGTATATGCGCCATGATATTGGAAAAGCTATTGATGAGGCGTAAGAATCGCTGGATTGTGATAAAGGATGACAAAAAGTCCGAATAAATATTACAAAAGTGTTGCAAAACTGAGATGGCTTTGTTATTATTTATTCATAAGCTGGTAAGAAGCCAGTGAAAGACCAATTTTATAAGAAGTTTGGGAGTGACCGGGAGTGTGTGAAAGCACATTGCCCGGTTTGTTCCTGCCTGGAGCTAATTTAATATTTTAGTATAACAAAGTGTCAATGGAGACACAAATGGAGATGACAATATGAAATTCCGTAAAGAAGAAGTGATGGATCATGGTCTCACCATGGTTATAATATTGGCTTCCTGTCTGTTGATGGGATTTAACCTGAATGGTTTTGTTAATTCGGCTGGATTGTATCCGGGGGGATTTAACGGAATCACTGTTCTGATACAGCGAATTGTCCGCACCTATGCAGGGATATCGATTCCTTTTACCGCGATTAACTACCCATTGAACTTTATCCTGATTGCTTTAAGCTTTAAGCTGCTGGGAAAGAGATTTACCTTCTATACCTGTGTAACAATTATCTTGACCGGTATTTTTGCCGACGCGTTTCCAGTGATTGAGCTGACCAATGAGCCATTGCTGTCTTGTGTGTTTGGAGGAATGATTAATGGTACGGCTGTGGGGCTTGTGCTTTTGGCAAAGGCGTCCGGAGGCGGAACCGACATCATTGGCATCATGATCTCGCATAAATATAACAAGGATCCGTGGAATTACGTATTTATGGGCAATGTGGTGATGCTTGTGATTGCAGGTTTTCTGTTTGGCTGGGATCAGGCGTTTTACTCCATTATCTTTCAGTTTACCTCCACACAGGTAATGCAGATGATGTATCAAAAGTATCAGCGCCATACCTTGTTTATTATTACTAATAAGCCAAAAGAGGTTTATGAGGCAATCAATGCTATTACCAATCATGGCGGCACGATTCTGGACGGAATGGGATGCTATAAGAACGAAGAGAGAAGCATGGTATATTCAGTTATTTCCAGTATGGAAGTAAAGCCGGTAATCAAAGCCACCAAGGAAGTGGATCCTCATGCCTTCATCAATGCGGTGAAGACGGACCGGTTGGACGGACGTTTTTATAATAAATAGAAATATGAATGAAAAGGGGAAGAACGTATATGAGAATTGCGTTC
>CAMQZX010000120.1 GCA_947039785.1 uncultured Lachnospiraceae bacterium
ATGTAATATCTGACAGGTTATGAGACCACCCTGGCCAACAAGTCCAAAAGAGGTAACCCGTTTCTGGCACTGAGCTGTTTGTTAGATTTTTTGGTGTCTAGCAGGGGCTTTGTCCTCCTTTTATAGCATAAGTCTATTTTAACAAATATTTCTCAAAATTTCCAATGTTTTTTCTCATTCAAAAAAGTCGACCAGATTTTTATTGCAAACGCTGACTACCTTGGTTCTTATGGTAACGACGCAAATACGGTTGTTTTTCCATTAACAGTTGTTGCCCTGGCTATCGCCGTCATGATCGGCGACGGCTGCTGTGCGTTTGTCAGTATCACTCTGAGAGGCAACAAGAAAGAAGACGCACACCGCAGCATCGGCAACGCTATTTTATTATGCATTTTAGGCAGTATCCTTCTAACCGCCATTTATCTGATTTTTATGGAACCGATTCTGACTCTTTTTGGCGGTAAAGTAAACGCAGAAACCTACGCCTGCGCAAAGGAATACTTCTTCTGGATTGCACTGTCAATCTGGTATCTTTGCCACATGAAAGCAGTCAAACTGGAACGACACAGCTTCGGTATCTGGAGAAATCTGATGAAGAAATTTCTCGCATTGGGTATCACCAGCTTTCTGGCACAGATTTCTCTTGTTATCTCTATGGCAGCGGTCCAGAATATGTGTACCCAATATGGTGCAGCAGCGGCGGTGGGACCATAGGAAAAACGTGGCAGAACATCTGGGAATTCCCTGCTATGATTCCGGGCTGATGCAGAACATTGCCGAGCAAAGCGGTTTTGCAGAAGCATACATCAGGGAAGAGGGTCTTCTTAGTGGACTGGCAACTCGACATAGTGTTCACGTTACTGTTCACACTTTTTTCACACAAAATTAGCACTCATCTCTTGACAGTGCTAACAATGCGTGCTATAGTACATCTAGAACAAAAAAGGAATTGATTTCTAAGGAGGAATACATTATGATGTTAACAAGAAAAAATAATTATGGTTACGATTTATTTGATGAGATTTTTAAAGACCCGTTTTTTGCATCACCTTCATCGCAGAGAGATTCATCCTTGATGAAGACGGATATCCGAGAGAAAGATAATTATTACATTTTGGATATTGAACTTCCGGGATTTAATAAAGAAGATGTGCGTGCTGAATTGAAAGACGGTTATCTGACCATCACAGCAGAGCGAATCGATAAACCAGAAGACCAGGAAATGAAAGGAAAATACTTGAGAAGGGAACGTTTCATCGGTACCTGCAAGCGCAGCTTCTTCGTTGGTGAGGATTTACGTCAGGAAGACATCCGTGCAACCTTCAGAGACGGTGTACTCATGCTGGCTGTTCCAAAGGAAGCACCAAAGAAAGAGGATGTTAAGCCTGTATACATCCCAATCGAGTAAGAGAAAGGAATGAAAAGATTAATATGCCTGGGAGACAGCATCACAGACGCTGACCGACTGTTTTCCCCCAACGGACTTGGACATGGTTATGTCAATCAGCTTAACACCATGCTAAACGGCAAGACTAACACTTTCGAAATTGTGAATCGGGGCGTGAATGGATTTACTGTAAGCCGCCTGTTGGAAAACGTGAACAGGGACTGCATTGACCGATACCCGGATATTGTCACAATTCTGATTGGCATCAACGATGTGGGCTTAATGATGAACACCAATCGCACACCGTCACAGCAGAAGGAAATGCTGGCGAACTTTGGACGTTATTATAGACAACTGCTGGAAAAGATCCGGCAGCACACAAATTGCACAACATTGCTGATGGGACCCTTTATCTTTCCCTATCCCCGGGAATATATGAACTGGATTCCATTTGTAGAACACCTTTCCGGGCAGATTGGGGATTTGGCTTCGGAGTACCACTGCCCTTATATACTCCTTCATGATAGATTGAACCAGACAGCCGAAGCAGACGGCTATGCCTCCATTACTATGGATGGTATCCATCTGACTCCAAACGGCCATACAATATTAGCAGAGCAACTGTATCCATATCTGACTTCCTGATAGTTTTGAACAAGTAAACGGCACAATATTTTTCCTCTTATTTTTATATAACCGATGAAGGTACTTCGGAAAACCAGATTGGATATAGCCAAATATATAAGAAAAGCCATGTTCCAGCAATACATTTTGCTGATACATGGCTTTTTATCCTCCTGTCACATCTAAGCAACAGTACACTGTATACCATAAATTGTGGAATACATCTTACAGAAAGCAATTTTCAAACACACTCTAATACACATTCTCAATACTCAGAGCTTTATATACATTGGATGTACTGCTGGGTTTTACCACTACAGCCACATAGGCACCTTCTTTCGGCATGGAGTCCTCTTCCTGATTAATTTCCTCTGTGGTAAATGTAATCTGGGCTCCGTCGTCGGACATGATGGTCATGGCATTGGTACCGGAGGCCATCACAGTTCCTGTAACAGAAAAACCGCCGGTTTTCTCGTTGACCACCTTTGGATCCACATCTGCAATGGACTGTAAACTGGAAGTCTCTGCGTCCATGGAAGCCTGTCCCCAATACTTCAGTACAATCTCACTACCCTCCAGAAGACCATACTTCATGGAAATTTCTGCACCCACACAGGAAAATTCATATCTTTTGTCTCCTTCAGATTCCACTGTTATCATATCACCGTCTACCGCGAGAAGATCTGCTGTCATCTCTTTCTCCTCCTGATCCCATTCAGGCTCAGGAATGGCACGGCTGGATTTATCCTGACCTGTCTCTGTCAGATATTCCTCATATACATAGCCGTCTACACCCCGGAACTGAATCTGCACCCAGCCAAATCCGGTCCCTGCAGTCAAATCCAGCGCCGTCCCTTCTGGAATGGTTGCCATTACTGGACTGTCGGCGCAATAATCTTCATGAACACGAACGTCTGTTGCTGCATATACAGTTCTCTTCAGAGGATTCAGAGTAATCTCTGACAGCTTTTCTGTAATAGCTTCATCAGTATCTGTAACAGAAATCACTTTTACATTTTTGGCATTATTCCCCTGAATCTTGCCCAGATAAGTAATATTCACCCAATTTCCAAACTCCAGTCCATTGCTACACTGAAAGTTGGCTCCTGTGGTAATAAAGCTGATGGTATCTCTGTCTTCCTTTCGGATGGATAAGGTATTGGTGGTCACATCCACCACAGTACCCACCAGAGATTCCAACTCCATTTCTTCTTTATCCACCTTATCGGTAATCCGTCTGACCTGAACCTTACTGGTATCCCAACCCTTCACCTCGCCTTCATAGAAGACTGATACATGGTCTCCCGACAGGATTCCATTTTCACAGTCCAGCTCTGCCTCGCTGAGGTTAAACTCCAATGTATCCATGTTATCATCTGGTTGAAGGTATAAATAGCCTCCGGTAAAACTTTTAATCGTTCCGGTGAGTTCATTTAACTCATCTTCCTGCACAGAATCGTCTTTTTCGACATCTTCCTCACGGACTTTATCCTCCCTGCCTGCCTCTTTAGAATCCCCTTCCCCGGACTCTGTCGTCTCTTCTTTTACATCTCCTGACTTCTCGTCCGTGTCCTGGTATTCTGGCTCTTCTTCAACCGTCGGTGCGGCGGTCTCCTCTGCTGCTTTTGTCTGTCCGTCTTCTGCCACTGTCGGCTCCGTCTGCTGACTGCACCCCACTGCAAACATGGCAAAGAACAGGCCCAATACCAATCCTTTATTTCTCATACATCTCTCCTGTCGCCTATGGTACAATCCAAAAAGCTACACTTTCCAGACTGTGCATAATTGCCTACAACTTTGTTAATTAGGCTCTATTTTACATGGAAACGGTGATTTCGTCAAATCTGATTGTATTTGACACTTTTCTCCATTATTTTTTGGTGCTACAATAGTCAATATGAAAGTTACCGACAAAGACAGCAGGAGGAAAGATTATGTTTGGAGAGTGTCATGCACATGTTATTATGGATGGTTTAAACTATCGCCACGCCATTCAGTTACATAAAATAAGCGTACAGGATTCGGTAATCCGGGAGCATTTTCGGGCTTATGAAAAGCGGGGAATCACCTTTGTCCGAGACGGCGGCGATGCTCTGGGCGTCTCCAAACGTGCCAAAGAACTTGCACCAGAGTACGGCATCGACTATAGAAGCCCCATTTTCGCCATTCACAAAAATGGATACTATGGGAAAATTGTGGGAATCGGATTTTCCAACCTGAAAGAATACCGGGGACTGGTAGACATTGCCAAATCCCAGGGAGCCGACTTTATTAAAATCATGATTTCCGGAATTATGAACTTTGGCAGGGCAGGCGAGCTTTCCTGTGAATCTCTGCCCCCGGAAGAAATCAAAGAAATGATACATATCGCCCACGAAGAGGGTCTGGCTGTTATGGCTCATACCAACGGCAAAAAAGCCGCAGAAGCTGCCTCCCACTATGGTATTGACAGCCTGGAGCACTGCAACTTCGTGGACCGGGAGACTATGGAAATTCTGGCAGAAAATCAGACCCTTTACGTCCCCACAGCAGCCACCATCGCCAACCTGCTGGGATGCGGCCGCTTCCCCGATGAGGAAGTTCAGAAAATCTTTGACATTGCCAGCCAGAACATCCAACACGCCTGGGAGTTAAAGGTTCCCACTGCTTTGGGAAGCGATGCAGGAGCCTATCTGGTGCCTCACGGACGGGGACTGGAAGACGAATACAAAATCTTCAAAAACATTCTGGGCAACAGCCCCCAGGTGGATACATGGCTGATGAAGGGGGAAACCCTGCTGAAAGAACGATTCCAGCGCAAAAACGAAAGAGATGGAATGGACAACCACCGAAACAATCATCCGCTGACCCAAGTCGTCAAGTGATCCGTACATTAACCCCAACGGACATGACTGCCCTTGTCGTCCTTTTCCACTAAAAGCTTGTGGTCAATCTGTTCCTTCAGCTCATTGACATGGGAGATGATTCCCACAAGCCGCTGATTGTCCGCCAATTCCAGAAGAACGCCAATAGCCTGTGCACGGGCTTCATCGTCCAGAGAGCCAAAGCCTTCATCTACAAACATGGTATCCAACCGAATGGCTCCGGCTTCATTCTGAATAATATCTGCCAGTCCTAATGCCATGGCAAGCGCCGCCATAAAGGATTCCCCGCCGGAGAGAGTCTTTACGTCCCTGGCAGAATTGTTCACCAGATGATAGACATCCAAATCCAATCCCACCTGCCCCTGGGTTCCCAACCGTTCCATATCGCGGCACTGAAGGATAAATTGCTGGTTGTTCATACGTACCAGACGCCGGTTGGCAGCGGCAATAATCTGGCGGAAATATTTCCGCTGGACGTATGTCTCAAAATCCACTTTCGTGCTGCCTGCCAGCGTTCCGTTGGCAGTACGGTTCAAATCATTGTACAGCGTATATTCCCGCTGAAGATCCCCTTGCTGACTCTGATAATCTTCCAGCCTTCGCAAAGCTTTTTTGTTGTTCTGGGTCAAATTGAACAGTTTCATATAAAGGCTCTCCAAAGCTTTATTCTCACCTGTCAATTGGCAAAAATCCTCTGAAAGTTTCTCCAGAGAAGGATCATTTCCAGAAACTTCCCAATCTTCTTCCGGCTTATACAGACGCAATTGTCTACGATACTCTCTCTTTGCCTTCTCCAAATCCCTCTTCAGCTGTATTCTCTGATCTTCTCGCGCCTTTTTCTCACCAGTCTTCACGTGATTTTTCCGCAGGTTTTTTTCATACTCCTGGCTGGCTTTTTCGACCTCCTGGCGATAAATCTTTAGTTCTTTTTCATAACGCCTCAGCTCCTGTCGCGCCACCTTACCATCCGTGCAGCTTAAATTCTCCTGAAGAAGCTGAATTTCCTTTTCCAAACTGCTTAAGGTAAGAAAATGATTCTGTCTGGCTTCCTCTAAAACTTCTCTTTCTTCCTTCAAGGTGTGAATCTGTTCCTCTCGCTTCCGCAATTCCTGTTTGAATTCATCTCGTTCAGCCTCAAATTGTCTGATTTTATTCACATTAGATTTTGCTTTAACCATCGATTTATCCACAATATCCACTTTTTTATCCACTTTTGCACAACCGTCTTTATTTGGCAGAAAACTATCCATCTCAAGTAATAATATTCCCTGCTCTTTTAAAGTCTCCCACTGACTCTCCCATCTCTGCCGCACTGTCATATAAGCAGTTCCTTCCTGTTCCCGAAGCTGTTCTGCCTTATCCCGATTTCTTTTGGCAGTCTGTACCTGTGCCTGCGTGGGAGCATTCCAGGAAAGAACTGCCTTTACCGGATGATGGATGGAACCACACACAGGACAGGCCAATCCTTCCTCCAACTGGCTGGCAAGAATCCCTGCCTGTTCCTGAAAGAATCGCTGATAAATCACATCGTAAGCTTCTCCCTGTTTTCTTGCCTGATTCTGGGCAGCCTGATACTGACGCAGCCGTTGGTCCACATCTCTTTGAAGCAGCTCCAGCTGCTGCAATTTTCCCTGATAGGCTGACAACTGTTGAAATTGCCGCTCCAGTTCTTCCAGATGCTTCTGGGCTTCCAGCTTCTGTACCGGAAGATTTTCCAGCTTACTTAATTGCTCCGCCAGGGCCTCCACTCTCTTTTGGAGCTGCTCCTGAAGATTTCCATTCTGTTCCAGCTTTTTCTGAAGCTGTTCCTGCTCCTTTTGTACTTTGTTCCAGTCTTTCTGACGCCGCTCCAACACTCCATATTTTTCCAGACTGTCCTTTAAACAAGTGATTTTGACCGTAAACTGCGGTTCCATATCAGCCAGCGCTTTCTTGCAATCTTGCTGACGATGATTTAATTCTGTCAGGGCTTCTTCCTGGGCTTTCAGCTCCACCATAAGAGTCTGAATCTGTTCTTCGTTTGTCTGAATTCGTTTCTGATTTGTCTTCACCTGATCCAGCTTCCGGAATACTTCTTCCAGAACCAGACTTTTTTCTTTCAGATTTTTCCGCTGCTGCTCCAACTGCTTCATCTGCTGACCGTCTTCCTCCACAATCCTCTCCAACAGCCACAGTGTCTTATCCAGAGAAAATTCCGGGGAGGCTTTGTGATTTTTCCATTCCTTCTCCCAGGCACTTCCCTCTCTGCACTGAACCATGTCGATTTCTCTCTGGCACAGCTTTGTGGTATCTTCTATTTTCCCGTACAGCTCCTTTGCCTTTGCTTTCAATGCTTCCTGAATTCTCCAATAGATCTTTGTATGAAAAATCTTGGAAAAAATCACCTTTCTGTCCCGGGATTCCGCGTGAAGTAATTTCAGAAAATCTCCCTGGGCAATCATTGCCACCTGACGAAATTGCTCCGCATCCAGTCCTATAATCTCTTCTATTTTCCGGTCGATATCCCGTTTCTTTCCCATAAACCCACTGCCGCCTGGAAGAGTCAGCTCCACACCAGAAGATTCCTTTACCATGCGCATGGAACCATCCGCCTTGCGACGCTTGCCAGGCCGCAGATATTCCGGATTGCGGCGGATCGTGTACTCCTCTTCCCGATACCGGAAAGTAAACTCCACATAGGTTGGCTGCTCATCTTCGGCGTATTGACTTCGCATCATATTCCCCTCTCTCCTGCCGCCACTGGTGGAATCGTAAAGGGCATACATCATGGCATCAAAAATCGTTGTCTTTCCCGCTCCTGTATCTCCGGTTATGAGGAAAATCCCCTGCTCCATGGATGTAAAATCCACCACCTCCAGTCCTGCATAAGAGCCAAAGGCAGACATTTCCAATCGTATGGGCTTCATCTAACAGTCCTCCTTTATGTTCTCCAGCAATTTCCCCATGGCTTCTATCCCCTCCGTGCTTAACTCCCTGCCATGAACCTCCCGATAGAAATCCTGATACATCTCCAGGGGGGTTCGAAGCTCAACGGCCTCCTCTATCACTTCCAGCCGTCTTCTGGTCCGGTCATTGTCCATGCGCACCTCCAAAAGCCAGGGATAGACCAGATTCAGCTGCTCTCTGGGTTTATAGAGTTCCGCTTCATCAGTAAGGGTAACGCTGACGTAATGGACACCGTCTCCCTCCCGGCCTTCTTTTAATATTTCTTCCAGAGTTCCTCTTTTCTTTTTTACATCCCGCAGAGGATGCAACGGAAGACATTCTACCTGAGGCAATTGCCCCTTCTCCTTTAAGGTCACCACAGTCAGTCCCTTGTTATGATCCGCTTCACTGACAGAATACTTTAAAGGAGTTCCACAATATCGGATATAAGGCATTCCCACCTGCTGAAATCCATGAATATGTCCCAGCGCCACATAGTCAAAGTCTTTTATCGTGACAATATCCACATTATCCAGCCCTCCCACCTGCACCAGCTCCGAATCACAGGTCTGAGGAGTCTGTCCGTTTCCGGTATAAAACTGATGGGAAACCAAAACATTTCTCTGGGAGTAGTCCGGCCGCTCCCGCTGAATCAATTTTCCCACCGCATCTGTGTAATCTTCCAGAATCTCCTCGGGAAACACGTTTCTCACATATGACGGCTTCAAAAAGGGCATCAGATAAAAATGAACCGGTCCATATTCATCCTGCAATGTGACTTTCCTCAAATGCTCCTCCGGCTTTATTGGAGGCCTTCCGGAAATATAAATCTCATGGCTGTCCAAAAGCTTCCGCACATAATCCAACCGCTCCCCGGAATCGTGATTTCCTCCAATCATGAAAATCGGAATAACCGGACGGATGGCTGCCAGCTCTGTGAGAAATCCGTCAAACATGGTCACTGCCTCTGCCGAAGGCACCGACTTATCATAAATATCCCCTGCAATGACAATGGCATCGGGGTGAAGCTGACGGGCATAGTCCGTAAGCTCTTTTAAAATGTGTATCTGGTCTTCTTTCAAATTATAATGGTGTAAATGTTTTCCCAAATGTAAATCAGATAAATGAAAAAATCTCATATTATTCGCTATCGAGCATCATGTATACAATTCTGAATCAAACATATACAGGATGCTCCCTCCGTATCGTTTTTTCTTATTGTAACCAACTTGCAAAACCCTGACAAGTAGTTACTGTTCACTCCGTTCCCAGCAACACGCTGCGCAATGCACAGAAATGATGCATATTGCATCATTTCGCGCTGCATGTCTCGGGATTTTGGTGCCATCAGCCCCAAAACACCTCGCGGGACAGTGGTGCGTGAACAGTAACGACAAGTATTCTATTCCTCTATTGACATTAAATCTCTGGTTAGGTAAAATAAAATCATCAAATAGAACACAAGGGGAGCTGACGCGTCGGCTGAGAGGAAATACGAACGGATTTCGACCCTGGAACCTGATACGGATAATGCCGGCGTAGGAATCGTACATAACGTGAACTTTCAGTACATTCTTACGAATGTACTTTTTTTATTGCCATTTATATTATCTTTTTACGTAAAAGGTCCAACATACCTACAAGGAGGAAAAGAAATGGAATACACAACTCAAATGGATGCCGCCAGAAAAGGCATCGTAACAAAAGAAATGGAGGTTGTTGCCAAAAAAGAGCAAATGAGCCTCAAAGAGCTGATGGATTATATGGCAAAAGGCCAGATTATCATTCCCTGCAACAAACGCCACACCTGTATCCAGCCAAATGGAATCGGTTCCATGCTTAAAACAAAAATCAACGTCAATCTGGGAATCTCCAGAGACTGGAAAGACATGGATATGGAAATTGCCAAGGTAAATAACGCCGTGACCATGGGCGCAGAGTCCATCATGGACTTAAGCTCCTACGGGGATACACGCGCCTTCCGCAAACGTCTCACCCAGGAATGTCCTGCCATTATTGGTACCGTTCCCATCTATGATGCAGTGGTCTACTATCACAAACCGCTGAAGGAAATTACTTCTCAGGAATGGATTGACATTGTAAAAATGCATGCTGAGGACGGCGTAGACTTTATGACCATTCACTGCGGCATCAACAAAGAGACTGCTGGACGTTTTAAACGTAACAAACGCCTCACCAACATCGTATCACGAGGCGGCTCCATCATTTTCGCCTGGATGGAAATGACAGGACAGGAAAACCCATTCTTCGAGCATTACGATGAGATTTTGGATATTTGTCAGGAATATGACATCACCATGAGTCTCGGCGATGCCTGCCGTCCCGGCTGTCTGAAAGATGCTTCTGACATCTCACAAATTGAAGAGCTGATTACTCTGGGCGAACTGACCAAGCGTGCCTGGGAGAAAAATGTTCAGGTTATGGTGGAAGGCCCGGGACATATGCCTCTGAATCAGATTGCCGCCAATATGGAAATCCAAAAAACTCTCTGTCAGGGTGCTCCATTCTATGTATTGGGGCCACTTGTTACTGACGTAGCTCCCGGCTATGACCATATCACAGCAGCCATCGGAGGAGCCATTGCCGCCACTTACGGCGCATCCTTCCTGTGCTATGTCACTCCTGCCGAACACCTTCGCCTGCCCAATCTGGACGATGTTAAGGAAGGTATCATCGCCTCTCGGATTGCTGCCCACGCAGCAGACATCGCCAAAGGAATCAAAGGTGCCAGAGACTGGGATGACCAGATGAGCACTGCCCGCAAAAAACTGGATTGGGAAGAAATGTTTAACCTGTGCATGGACCCGGAGAAAGCCCGCAGATACCGTTCCGAAGCCAAACCTGAGAAAGAAGATACCTGCAGTATGTGCGGCAACTTCTGTGCAGTGAAAAATA
Source organism: uncultured Lachnospiraceae bacterium (assembly GCA_947039785.1). Classification (GTDB taxonomy): domain Bacteria; phylum Bacillota; class Clostridia; order Lachnospirales; family Lachnospiraceae; genus JALFVM01. The sequence goes on from CAMQZX010000120.1 coordinate 10,717, forward strand.
TGAACCGTATTTTAGACGGGGAAATTGTAAATATTTACGATGAATGATAAAAAACCTTTCAAAATGGGGATTGGAACAGTTCTGGATATGCCTGTTCCAATCCCCATCTGTAATATTTTTTACTTATCTCTACTGCATCATAGAGCCAAGAACCTGATTTACCAGCTTTCCGTCAGCTTTTCCTTTCACCTGAGGCATAAGCTGCTTCATAATCTTACCTTTATCCTTGTTGGTGGGAACTTGGATTCCCAGGTCAGCCAACACCTTCTGGATCGTGGCTTTGATTTCTTCCTCATCCATCATTTTAGGAGCAAACTCTTGGTAAACTGCAATTCTACTCTTGCACTCTTCGATGATATCGGTTCTGCTCTCCGGTGTGCTGTCCAGAGTTTCCTTTGTCTGCTTAATCTCTTTTAAGATTACTTCGTTTTCTTCTGCTTCTGTCAGATCCTCACGCTTGTCTATGGCTTTGTTTTTCAAGGCTGCCAGCAGCATGGACAGAGAGTCTTTTCTGTCTTTGTTCTTATCTTTCATGGCCTGGACCATTGCGCTTCTTACTTCATCTATTTTACTCATTGCGAGCACCTCCTGATCATTTTTATTTCGCCAAAACATGTCAATTGGCATATTTTAATGAAATTTATGAACTTATTATAGCACATTTTTTTTGCATTTCCAGAGCTGGTTTCAAAATTCCCGTTTTTATCCAAATCCTTCCAAATCATTTTTCAAACAGACCTTTTGTTTTTGAATATTTTTCTTCAATACAGCCATACTAAAACATGTCACAATAAATGTTCAAAGGAGGTATTTCGCATGACAGATATTTCAATCCTGGATTTACAGAATCTTCGTCATCTCATCGGCGGCTATGAGACCAGTCAGAACAAAATGACTGACTACGCAAATCAGGCACAGGACGCACAGGTAAAACAAATGTTTCAGGACGCAGCCAACTGCGCCATGCAGCACCGTCAAGAATTGATGAAATTTTTATAGGAGGCAGACATGATGAACGACAAAACTATGGTATCCGATGCTTTGGTTGGAATCAACAACGAGTTAAAAATGTATGCGGACTTCATCACCCAGTCCGAAAATAAAGAGCTGAAACAGCTTTTAAAACAGTACCGCAACGAGGCTGAAATGTCTCAGGAAAAAATGTATACTCTGGCACGGGAAAAAAGCTATTACGTTCCTGCCGCAAAAGCCACAGAAGAGGAAAAACAGCACGTGAAGTCCATCCTGACTCAGCCTACCATGTTATAATTTCCCAGTCCTCTCGCTGGCACTTCTCCATTCGATAAAATAAAATCAGCGGTCCCGCCACTAATCTTTGATTGGTGGCGGGATTGCTGGTTTTTCTGAGCACACAAGACTCCAATATAAC
>CAMQZX010000121.1 GCA_947039785.1 uncultured Lachnospiraceae bacterium
ATGGAAGAAGGTGCAATGGTTCTTGGTTCGTTCTTCTCCTTCTTCACACGGATGGCAGCCAGCAATGAGCGGACACGGATACGTGCAGCTCCCAGATTGTTTACTTCATCGATTTTTAAACAGGTGTAAATTTTGCCGCTTGCCTCCAGGATTTCATGCACTTCATCGGTGGTAACGGCATCCAGACCGCAGCCGAAAGAGTTGAGCTGGATCAGATCCAGATCATCGCGGGTCTTCACAAAGTTGGCAGCGCCATATAATCTTGTGTGATACATCCACTGGTCGTTGACACGGAGCGGTCTCTCCAAGGGCTGTAGGTGGGAGACGGAATCCTCAGTGAGCACTGCCATGCCGTAGCTGTTGATCAGCTCTGGAATTCCATGGTGGATTTCCGGATCAATGTGGTAGGGACGTCCCGCCAGCACAATACCGTGGCGGCCCGTTTCTTCCAGATATTTCAGGGTTTCTTCACCCTTCTTTTTCATATCCTCCCGGGCATTTTCCATTTCCATCCAGCCTTTGTGAGCGGCAGCCCTCACTTCCTCCAAAGGGATTTCCGGGAAGGCGTCTACCAGTCCCTGAGTGAGAACTTCTTCGCTTCCGAAGGACAGGAATGGATTTTCAAATTTTACCTGTCCCTGGGTAATCTCATCCACGTTGTTTTTGATGTTCTCCGGGTAGGAGGTGACAATGGGGCAGTTATAGTGATTGATGGAATCTTCAAACTCCTGACGTTCATAAGGAATGCAGGGGTAGAAAATGAAATCCACACCGTTTCGGATCAACCAGGTCACATGTCCATGGGCCAGCTTCGCTGGATAACACTCAGACTCGCTGGGGATAGATTCGATGCCCAACTCGTAAATTTTTCTGGTGGAGGTGGGGGAAAGTACCACCTGATATTTCAACTCTGTAAAGAAGGTATACCAGAAGGGATAATTCTCAAACATATTCAGTACTCTTGGGATACCCACCTTGCCCCGCTCTGCCAATTCAGGAGAGAGAGGCTCATAGCCGAAAATTCTCTTATATTTATAGTCAAACAGGTTCGGAATTTTATCCTTGTTTTTCTCTTTGCCAATACCGCGTTCGCAGCGGTTGCCGCTGACAAACTGGCGTCCGCCGCTGAATTTGTTGATGGTCAGGCGGCAGTTGTTGGTACAGCCCTTACAGTTTGCCATGGAGGTGGTATACTTTAACTCGTTGATTTTCTCAATGGAAAGCATGGTGGTACCAAGCTTTGGTTTGTAACGCTCTCTGGCAATGAGGGCAGCACCGAAAGCCCCCATGATTCCGGCGATGTCGGGACGGATGGCTTCACATTCAGCAATGCGCTCGAAGCTTCGAAGAACCGCGTCGTTGTAGAAGGTACCCCCCTGTACCACGATGTGGCGTCCAAGCTCAGAAGCGTCAGAAACCTTAATAACTTTATAAAGAGCATTTTTAATAACGGAGTAGGCAAGTCCGGCAGAGATATCGGCAACTTCAGCGCCTTCCTTCTGTGCCTGTTTCACCTTGGAGTTCATAAATACGGTGCAGCGTGTTCCCAGGTCAATGGGATTTTGGGCAAACAGTGCAGCCTTGGCAAAGTCCTCCACGCTGTAATTTAAGGACTTGGCGAATGTCTCAATAAAGGAACCGCAGCCAGAGGAGCAAGCCTCGTTAAGCTGCACACTGTCAACTACCTGATCCTTGATTTTGATGCACTTCATATCCTGACCGCCGATGTCCAGAATGCAGTCCACTTCCGGGTCAAAGAATGCAGCTGCATAGTAGTGAGATACAGTCTCAACCTCTCCTTCATCTAACATCAGTGCAGACTTGATCAGCGCTTCTCCATAACCGGTGGAGCAGGAGTGAACAATCTTAGCGTTTTCTGGCAGCTGGCTGTAAATATCCTGGATGGCGCGAATGGTGGTTCGCAGAGGACTCCCGTCGTTGTTGCTGTAGAAGGAATACAGAAGAGAACCGTCCTCGCCCACAAGGGCTGCTTTAGTGGTGGTGGAACCGGCGTCAATACCAAGATAACAATTTCCAGAATAGTCAGAAAGTAAAGAAGTCTTAACATGATACTGGCTTTGGCGTTCATGGAATGCTTCGTAATCTTCCTGAGTGGCGAACAGAGGTTCCATACGCGCTACTTCAAAGTCCAGCTTAATGGTGCCTTTCAGTCGCTCACCCAGGTCTGTCAGAGAAGCTTTGATTTCTTCCTTGGCATTCAGGGCGGAACCGATAGCGGCGAACAGATGTGAGTTGTTGGGGATGATGGTATGTTCTTCATCCAATTTCAAAGTGCGGATAAATGCTTCCCGAAGCTGATCCATAAAGTGGAGCGGACCGCCCAGGAACGCCACATGACCGCGAATGGGCTTACCGCAGGCAAGACCGCTGATGGTCTGGTTGACCACTGCCTGGAAAATGGAGGCGGATAAGTCTTCCTTGGTAGCACCTTCGTTGATCAGGGGCTGGATATCTGTCTTGGCAAATACACCGCACCGCGCGGCGATGGGATAGAGCGCTTTGTAGTCTCTGGCATATTCGTTAAGGCCGGCGGCGTCGGTTTGAAGCAGGGAGGCCATCTGATCGATGAAGGAACCAGTACCTCCGGCACAGATGCCGTTCATACGCTGCTCCACATTTCCTCCTTCGAAGTAGATGATTTTGGCATCCTCACCGCCAAGCTCAATGGCAACATCGGTTTTGGGTGCCAGTTCCTTCAAAGATGTGGAGACAGCGATTACCTCTTGTACAAAGGGAACTTCCAGATGATTGGCGAGAGCCAGGCCACCGGAACCTGTAATAACAGGAGAGACATTGAGTTCCCCTAATTCGCCTTTGGCCTTCAGAAGCAGATCTGCCAGAGTCTCCTGAATATTGGCGAAATGTCTCATATAATCCGAAAATAATAATGTATGGTTTTCGTCCAGTATCGCTATTTTTACTGTAGTAGAACCAATATCAATTCCTAATGTATATGTATTCATAAATAGCCTTTCTTCTTATTATAAAGTGAATTCGATATTCGGTAACATTATACGACAACAAAACTAAAATGACAACAGTCAAATCCTAACAATTTATTCCTTGAAATTGTGTGATTTCTTGTATATACTTTTCTGGTAGGTATTAACAGGATGTTAAGAAAGAGTTCTGTGCATCGCAAAGCGTGTTACTGAAAATGGAGTGAACAGTAACTCTCTTTTTGCAAAAATGTGTATAAGCGAGGAAAACATATGTATAAATTGATAAGAACAGAAGGACGTGCCAAGCGAGGAGAGCTTCACACAGTCCATGGAACCATTCAGACTCCGGTGTTTATGAATGTTGGTACGGTGGCTGCCATCAAAGGCGCAGTGGCAACTACTGATCTGAATCAGATTAAGACACAGGTGGAACTGTCCAATACGTACCATCTCCATGTACGTCCCGGAGATGAAGTAATCAAAAAATTAGGAGGACTTCATAAATTTATGGCATGGGATAAACCCATCCTGACAGACTCCGGCGGTTTTCAGGTGTTTTCTCTGGCAAAGCTTCGCAAGATTAAAGAGGAAGGCGTTTACTTTAATTCTCATATTGACGGCAGAAAGATTTTCATGGGACCGGAGCAGAGTATGCAGATTCAGTCCAACCTGGGATCCACCATTGCTATGGCATTTGATGAGTGTCCTTCCAGTGTGGCAGACCGGGATTATGTTCAGGCATCTGTAGCGCGCACCACCCGTTGGCTGGCACGCTGCAAGACGGAGATGAATCGCCTGAATTCTCTGGAAGATACCATCAATAAGAGTCAGATGCTTTTTGGAATCAACCAGGGTGCCATCTATCCAGATATCCGCATTGATCATGCCAAGACCATTGCGGAGATGGAGCTGGACGGATATGCAGTGGGAGGTCTGGCTGTAGGTGAGACTCATGAGGAGATGTACCATATTTTAGACGAAGTGGTGCCATATCTTCCTCAGAACAAGCCTACTTATCTGATGGGAGTAGGAACACCTGCCAATATCTTAGAGGGTGTGGAGCGAGGTGTGGATTTCTTCGACTGTGTTTACCCAAGCAGAAACGGGCGCCACGGTCATGTATATACAGACCATGGAAAATTAAACCTTTTCAATGCAAAATATGAATTGGATTCCCGTCCCATTCAGGAAGGCTGCGGCTGTCCTGCCTGTCAGCATTACAGCAGAGCCTATATCCGCCACCTGTTGAAAGCCAAAGAGATGCTTGGTATGCGGCTTTGTGTTCTTCATAATCTGTATTTCTATAATAATATGATGGAAGAGATCAGAAATGCCCTGGATGAGGGAAGATATGCCCAGTATAAGAAGGACAAGCTGGCTGGATTTGAGGCGGGGGAGAAAGCATAGCTGATTTGAGGCTATGAGAAAGCAGCAACGCTTGACATCCGGTGGATGTCCGTTTGGTGAGAATTGAAGTGGAACATAGAAGTGAATTGGGAATACTCGTCTGACATTCCAGGAACTTTTAGAAACTTGAGAAAAACACTTGAATAAGATGAAATTTTTGTGTATGATGTAATATAACGTGATTTTTTAAAAAGTTCAGCGGAATCAAGGTTGTGCTGAACAGTCACTGAGTTTTAGAAGATTGGAGGAAAGACGAATGGCTGGTACAGGTGGAATGTTAATCTGGTTGATCGTGATGATTGCTATCATGTATTTCCTGATGATTCGCCCACAGAAGAAAGAGCAGAACCGTGTGAAGGCAATGCTGGCAGACATGGCTGTAGGCGACAGTGTTGTGACCACAAGCGGATTCTATGGAGTCATTATTGATATTACAGATGAAGACGTAATTGTTGAGTTTGGTAACAACAAAAACTGCCGTATTCCCATGAGAAAAGGTGCGATTGCAGAAGTGGAGAAAGCAGATTCAGCAATTGAATAGTTTATGGTGGATAAAAGGCTGTCCCAATGTTTAAAACATGTGGGACAGCTTTTTTATATTGCTAAGCACTTCTGCTACAACAGCATGGAGAATAAAACAGTAATGATTCCGCAGATTCCGATGGCGAGTCCGCTCATGGCACCTTCTGTCTCGCCAAGCTCAATGGCTTTGGAGGTTCCCATGGCGTGACTGCAGGCTCCGATGCTGAGTCCTGCCACCATAGGGTCTTTTACGCGGAACAATCTAATAAAAGCAGGTGCCAGAATGCTTCCTAAAATTCCAGTGAAAATGACAGCCACCACAGTCACTGGGACTACTCCGTTATGTCCGGAAGAAATGCTGACGGCGATGGGGGTAGTGACAGATTTGGGAACGAGAGACATGGTCATGGTTTCGTCCAATCCCATCAGGCGGCACAACAGTAAAACGCTGATCATGGAAGTAGCAGAGCCTGCCGTACATCCCACCAGAATGGGTAGCCAGTTCTTTTTTAACAGCTCCAGTTTGGTGTAAATAGACACAGCAAGGCAGGCTGTTGCAGGCCCAAGAAACATGTTGATGATCTCTCCGCCCTGGTTGTAGGATTCGTAGGGAATCTTAAAAATCAGCAGCACGCCAATGCAAAGTATAATGGCAATCAGCAGAGGATTGCAGATAATCATTTTTGTTTTTTTCTGGATTTTGATTCCGATCCAGAACGTGAGAATGCTAAGTGCAATTCCAAAAGATGGATACATGCATAGTTCTTTCATTTTTCAGACCCCTTTCTTTTGTTCATAAGCCCCATGGTAAACCGGATACTAAAGGATGTGACTCCAAAGGTAAGTACTGTGGTGATGACACAGATTAGAATCAACTGGATGGCATTACTTTTTAAAATATCCAGATAATTGATCATACTGACTCCGGCGGGAATGAAAAAGAACGCCATATTTGACAGCAGAAAGTCAGACTTCTCCTGGATGTGTTCAATTTTTAAAACTCCGGTGAGCAGGCACAGAAACAAAAGAACCATGCCGATGACACTGGCGGGAAAGGCAAAGGGCAGCAGGTATTCGATAACCTGACTGAGCCAGCAGATACTGAAAATAATTCCAATTTGTTTAATAATTTTCATGATGATGCTTATTCTCCAGGAATGCACGGGAATGCCTGGAGGCTCCTCCTTCTGGTAGTTTTACCGTAATCTTCATTAAAATTACACCTCCTAAAGGCGTTTGTCAATAAGATTTCGGAAAATGGTAAGACCAATTTTATGAAAAGTGTACTTATTTTCACGATTTTACACTTTATCTGGTTGAAAAATGGAGAAATATAGAGTATGATATTAAGGATACCCGTGATTGATAATTAAATCACATACTTTTTTAACTCATCAAGGAAGTCCCTCACTTCTATGCAACAGAGACATAAGTGGCGGGGAAGGGGACTTGCTTGTTAAACAATAAAGATAAGAAAGGATGAACAGAATGGAACATAAGTTAGCCCTGATTCCAGGAGATGGAATCGGACCGGAGATAGTAAGAGAAGCCAAGAAGGTACTGGATCGAGTCTGCGAAAAATACGGACACACTTTTACCTATACAGAGCTTCTGCTGGGAGGAGCTTCTATTGATGTACACGGTGTCCCCCTGACAGATGAGACAATTGAGCTTGCCAAGGGATCCGAAGCGGTTTTGATGGGATCAATTGGAGGAAATGCGGCTACTTCTCCATGGTATAAGCTGGAGCCTTCCAAAAGACCGGAAGCAGGTCTTTTAGCAATCCGCAAAGCTCTGAATCTTTTTGCCAATTTGCGTCCTGCTTATTTATACAATGAACTGAAGGACGCGTGCCCCCTTCGTGCAGATATCATTGGAGACGGTTTTGACATGATGATCATGCGTGAGCTTACAGGCGGACTGTACTTCGGAGATCGTAAGACCATCCAAGAAAATGGAGTAAGAAAAGCCATTGATACACTTACATACAACGAAAATGAGATTCGCCGTATTGCAAAACGCGGCTTTGATATCGCCATGAAGAGAAGAAAGAAAGTCACCAGCGTAGATAAGGCCAACGTTCTGGATTCTTCCAGACTTTGGAGAAGCGTGGTTGAAGAAGTTGCCAAAGATTATCCGGAAGTAACACTGGAGCATATGCTGGTGGATAACTGTGCAATGCAGCTTGTAATGAATCCGGGACAATTTGATGTCATCCTTACCGAGAACATGTTTGGAGATATTCTTTCTGATGAGGCAAGTATGGTGACAGGATCTATCGGAATGCTGTCTTCTGCCAGTCTGAATGATACCAAATTTGGTCTTTATGAGCCAAGCCATGGATCTGCGCCGGACATTGCCGGACAGGATAAGGCAAACCCAATTGCAACCATCCTGTCAGCAGCCATGATGCTTCGCTATTCTCTGGATATGGATCAGGAGGCAGACGCTGTAGAGGCAGCTGTTCAGAACGTGCTGAAGAAAGGATATCGTACTGTGGATATCATGTCAGAAGGCTGTATCCAGGTGGGAACCATTCAGATGGGGGATTTGATCGCAGCAGAGATTTAGGATCTGGCAGCATTTCATCAGGCAACTATAACAGTTAACATATAGTGATTTAAGTAAAGGGAGAATAAGAATTATGAAAAGCGACGCAGTAAAAAAAGGCGTTCAGCAGGCACCTCATCGTTCCCTGTTTAATGCTTTGGGATTGACAAAAGAAGAATTGGATAAGCCGCTGGTAGGTATCGTAAGTTCCTACAATGAGATTGTACCAGGTCATATGAACCTGGATAAGATTGTGGAGGCAGTGAAGCTAGGCGTTGCCATGGCTGGTGGTGTACCCCGTGTATTCCCGGCCATCGCAGTCTGTGACGGTATCGCCATGGGACATATCGGAATGAAATATTCCCTGGTCACCAGAGATCTGATTGCAGATTCCACAGAGGCAATGGCGCTGGCTCATCAGTTTGATGCCCTTGTTATGGTTCCAAACTGTGACAAAAACGTGCCGGGACTTCTCATGGCTGCAGCCAGGATCAACGTTCCAACTGTATTTGTCAGCGGCGGTCCCATGCTTGCCGGACATGTACAGGGACACAAGACCAGTCTTTCCAGTATGTTTGAGGCTGTTGGAGCACATGCAGCAGGCAATATGTCTGACGAAGAGCTGGAAGATTTTGAGTGCAAGGCTTGTCCTACCTGTGGTTCCTGTTCCGGTATGTACACTGCTAACAGTATGAATTGCCTGACCGAAGTTCTCGGTATGGGACTGGGCGGCAACGGAACGATTCCTGCCGTATATTCTGAGAGAATCAAATTGGCAAAACATGCCGGTATGAAGGTTATGGAGATGTGGGAGAAAAACATTCGTCCTAGAGATATCATGACAGAGGATGCCATTATTAACGCGCTGACTGTAGATATGGCTCTTGGTTGCTCCACCAACAGTATGCTGCATCTTCCGGCAATTGCCCATGAGATCGGAATGGACTTCAAGATTCCATTTGCCAACGAAATCAGTGCCAAGACTCCAAATCTGTGCCATCTGGCACCGGCAGGCCCGACTTATATGGAGGATTTAAATGAAGCCGGTGGCGTTTACGCTGTTATGAATGAATTAAATAAGAAAGGTCTGATTAAGACAGAGTGCATGACTGTCACGGGAAAGACCGTTGGAGAAAATATCAAACATGCAGTCAACAGAAATCCCAAAGTCATCCGTCCCATTGAGAATCCATACAGTGAGACAGGCGGACTGGCTGTATTGCAGGGTAACCTGGCTCCGGATGGCAGTGTTGTTAAGAGATCTGCTGTTGTGGATGAGATGCTGGTTCACGAAGGACCTGCTCGTGTATTTGACTGTGAAGAGGACGCCAGTGAGGCAATTCTGGGCGGAAAGATTGTGGCTGGCGATGTGGTTGTTATCCGTTATGAAGGACCAAAAGGCGGTCCTGGAATGAGAGAAATGTTAAATCCAACCTCCCAGATTGCAGGGATGGGACTTGGCTCCAGTGTGGCATTGATCACGGACGGACGTTTCAGCGGTGCTTCCAGAGGAGCATCTATCGGTCATGTATCACCGGAAGCAGCCATGGGCGGCCCCATCGCGTTGATTGAGGAAGGTGATATCATACAGATTGATATTCCAAACCATACATTAAATGTAAAGGTAAGTGACGAGGAGATGGCTCGCAGAAGAGAAAACTGGCAGCCAAGAGAGCCGAAAGTAAAGACTGGCTATCTGGCACGTTACGCAGCTCTGGTAACATCCGGTGACCGTGGAGCTGTATTAGAAATACCAAAGAAGTAAGGAGGAGTATTCATGTATTTGACAGGTTCTGAAATTGTAATTGAGTGCCTGAAGGAACAGGGTGTTGATACCGTATTCGGATATCCGGGCGGAGCTATTTTGAATATTTATGATGCCCTGTTTAAACATAATGAAATCAGACACATATTGACATCCCATGAGCAGGGCGCATCCCATGCGGCAGATGGATATGCCAGATCCACCGGTAAGGTAGGTGTATGTCTGGCAACTTCCGGTCCGGGAGCTACCAATCTGGTTACAGGAATTGCAACTGCTTATATGGATTCCGTTCCCTTGGTTGCTATCACAGCCAACGTGGGAATGCCTCTTCTTGGAAAGGACTCTTTCCAGGAGGTGGATATTGCAGGTATTGTGATGCCTGTGACAAAACACAGCTATATCGTAAAAGATGTTAAGCAGCTTGCAGACGTACTTCGCAAAGCATTCTACATTGCCAAGAGCGGACGTCCCGGTCCTGTGCTGGTGGATATTACCAAAGACGTAACTGCTGCAAAATGCAACTATGAGCCAAAGAAGCCTGCAACCATCACAAGATGTACAAAGAACATTTCCAAGGAAGCCTTACAGACAGCAGCCGATATGATTCAGAAGGCCAGCAAGCCATTTATCTTCGTGGGCGGTGGTGCTGTAATCTCCGGCGCTCACAAGGAAGTACGTGAGCTGGCCCATAAGATTCAGGCCCCGGTATGCGATACCCTTATGGGTAAGGGCGTATTTCCGGGAGAAGATGAGCTGTACACAGGCATGCTGGGAATGCACGGGACCAAGGCATCCAACCTGGGTGTGACAGAGTGTGATCTGTTGATTGTAGTAGGTTCCAGATTCAGTGACCGTGTCACAGGCAATACCAAGAACTTTGCCAAGAATGCCAAGATTCTTCAGCTTGACATTGACCCGGCAGAGATCAACAAGAATGTGATCGTAGATGCCAGCATCGTAGGAGATGTTCGGGAGAGTTTGAGAAAGCTGATTGAGATGGTAGAGCCGAAGGATCATGCTTACTGGCTTAGCCATGTGGAATCTCTGAAGAAAAAACATCCATTAAAATACGACGAGGATATGCTGACAGGACAGTTTGTAGTTGAAAAATTATATGAGCTGACCAAAGGTGATGCAATCGTTGTTACTGACGTGGGCCAGCATCAGATGTGGGCAGCCCAGTTTTACAAGTATAAAGCGCCCAGAACCTTTTTAAGCTCCGGCGGTCTTGGAACCATGGGATTTGGACTTGGAGCTGCGATGGGAGCCAAGCTTGGAAATCCGGATAAGAAGGTAATTAATGTGGCAGGCGACGGATGCTTCCGTATGAATATGAATGAGATTGCAACAGCTGTCCGCAACAATATTCCCATTGTACAGCTTGTGTTAAACAACCATGTACTTGGAATGGTGCGTCAGTGGCAGACTCTGTTTTATGAGGAGCGCTATTCCAGCACAGTGCTTAATGATGCTGTGGATTTTGTGAAAGTGGCAGAAGCTATGGGTGCAGAGGCCATTCGCGTTACCACCAAAGAAGAAGTAGTACCGGCACTTGAAAAGGCACTGGCTATGAATAAACCAGTTGTTGTAGACTGTATGATAGATAAAGACATTAAAGTATTCCCAATGGTACCTGCCGGAGCGAACATTGAGGATGCGTTTGACCAGGAGGATTTGTAAAAATGTTTAAGTATCATTGCTTGAATCCAATTTCTGAGACAGGATTAAGCTTATTACCAGAAGGCTATGAGAAAACAGATATATTAGAAGAAGCTGACATGGTTCTCGTAAGAAGTGCGAAAATGACAGAGCTGGAAATTCCTTCTTCTGTAGTTGCCATCGGAAGAGCTGGCGCCGGGGTAAATAACATTCCCGTACAGGAATGTGCAGCCAATGGTGTGGTTGTATTTAACACACCGGGTGCCAATGCCAATGGCGTGAAGGAAATGGTTCTTGCCGGAATGCTTCTGGCATCCCGTGACATCGTAGGCGGTATTGAATGGGTAGAGCAAAATGAAAAGGAGTCTGAGATTGGTAAGCTGGCAGAAAAGAAGAAAAAAGCTTTTGCTGGATGCGAGATCAGCGGTAAGAAGCTTGGGATCATCGGCCTTGGAGCAATAGGTGCCATGGTGGCAAATGCTGCTGTACACCTTGGAATGGAGGTTTATGGATACGATCCTTATCTTTCTATTGATGCTGCATGGAATTTATCCAGGAATATTAAGCACATTCAGAATCTGGATGATATTTATACACAGTGTGATTATATCACCATTCATGTGCCGCTTTTGGATTCCACAAGGAAGATGATTAACCAGGAAGCCATCGATAAAATGAAAGAGGGCGTGGTAATTTTGAATTTTGCCAGAGATCTTCTTGTTGATGAGGAAGTGCTGGTGAAGGCACTGGAGTCCGGAAAAGTGAAAAAATACGTAACGGATTTTGCCAATCCGATTGTGACAGGCGCTCCTGGAACGCTGGTTACTCCTCATCTGGGAGCTTCCACAGAGGAGTCTGAGGAAAATTGTGCCGTTATGGCAGTAAAAGAACTGCGTGACTTCATGGAGAATGGAAATATTAAAAATTCTGTGAATTTCCCCAACTGTGACATGGGAACCTGTGTGGCAGCAGGACGTCTTGCCATCACTCACAAAAATATCCCGAACATGATCAGCCAGTTTGCCAAACTGTTGGGAGATGCGGGGGTAAACATTGCAGATATGACAAACAAGAGCCGTGGAGAGTACGCTTATACATTGATCGATCTGGAAACTGTGGCACCAGACAGTGTGGTGGAACAGTTGACCGCCATCGAAGGTGTATCCAGAGTCCGTGTGGTAAAATAATAGGCATGTGTAGACTCTGTCTCTTATACACATCTGACGCTGCCGACGAAGCT
>CAMQZX010000122.1 GCA_947039785.1 uncultured Lachnospiraceae bacterium
CAGCGTCAGATGTGTATAAGAGACAGCCGTGATATCCTCCTTGCCTACTCTGATAACCTTTGCAAGATTCATCAGACATCCGGCTGTACATTCTGAAAAAGAGCATTCGGTCAATTTCTCTTTTAGCGTTTTGATGGATCCTCTCTCACGGAAGATTCCTTCCTCGGTATGGAACACAAGGTCATCCTTTTCCTTTTCGATATACTGAATATTCTGTACCGAAATCCGGTAGAGACCGTCTTCCCGGCTAAGCAGCAGATTCCTGCTTTCTCTTTTCTGAAAAAAAGAAATCGCCTTCTGCATTTTTTCCGCAAAGACATAATAGCCTACCGGCTTTACAATGAAGTCAATTGCATTTACCTCATATCCTTTAATCGCATACTGCCCCATATTTGTCACAAAAATAATGCCCACAGCTTCATCTCTGGACCGTATTTCACGGGCTACTTCGAGCCCATCGCTTCCCGACATTTCAATATCCAGAAAAATAACATCATACTGGCTGTGATATTCTTCCAGGAAATCAAAACTGGCATGATATACATCCACCTGCATATCATGCCCATATTCTGTTTGATATCTTTCTAAAAACGTAATAAGACGCTGTGCATCTTCCTTCATATCATCAACAACTGCTGCTCTCATATCTTTGTTCTCTTTTTCTCTTCGTAATTATATCTGATTCATACGATCCAGCCATTCCTCTATCGTGCTCCTTGAAGTTTCAGCCTCAAACCTTCTTCCCTCTGCCCATACCGTCGAATCCGGACAAAGACTGTGCAGATTGTCTGCGCTGGAACCAATTCCACTACTATGAGAGGTGCAAAACGGAATTACCGTCTTTCCTGAGAAATCATAGCTTTCCAAAAAAGTACTGATAATCCGGGGAGCCTGGCCATGCCAGATAGGATAACCAAGAACAATGATATCATAATCCTCCATATTTTCCACACTCCCGGAAATTTCCGGACGTGCGGAAGGATCATTCTGCTCCTGATCTGCCCGGCAATTCGTGTAATATGCCAAGTCAGCTTCCGTATAGGGTTCTTCCGGCACAATCTCATAGATATCTGCATTTAGAATTTCTGCCGCATATTCTGCAAGCGGTTTTGTAGTGCCCGTAGCTGAAAAATAGACTACTAAAATTTTATCATCCATATCTGTCTGTTGTTCCGCCTTCTGTGATCTTCCCGAAACAGCTTCTGATAACTCCCCATCTTCAGTTTCCGCGCTTGCCCCTTTGTGATTGATATTTTGCCGCCTTTCTGTTTGCGCCTCCGACTCTGGTGAAATATTTCCTTGTCCACCCTCAGCAACACGGTTTCCACACCCTTCCATAATAAAAAGCAATAGCAAAGAGAGAACCATACAAATTTGTTTTTTCATCTTATTGCTGCCTTTCTTCCAGTGCTTTCAGTAAATATGCCATGTTCTTGCCAAGGTTTTCCATATTAGCGAGGGCTTCCTGATCCTTCTCCACCTCCCCCGGCAGCCTCCCGTATCCCATGTTCCAATAAGTAGAGCCTGCCACATACATTTCATGGTTCAGGAAAAAGTGGTTCATGGCATCTATGGCCTGTAATGCACCGCCTCTGCGGGCTGCCGCCACAGCCGCACCGACCTTGTGAGTAAACAGGCCGGAATTCATATCGCCCACTACAGCGGCCCTCTCTAAAAGCGCCTGCATATTCGCAGATACATTTGCAGAATAGACGGGAGAGCCAAGCAGGATTCCATCGGCCTCCTTCATTTTCTCAAACACTTCCCGAAAACAGTCTTTTCTATGAACGCAATTCTCCTGACTACCGCAAGCCCAGCAGGCTTTACATGGTTCGATCATTTTCCCTGCAAGCTGTATCAATTCCGTTTCAATGCCCTCAATATTCAGAGCCTCAAAGGCTTTATTCATCAAAGCCGCAGTGTTGCCATCCTTTCTGGCACTGCTGTTAATTCCTAATACTCTCATAGGCATACCTCCGTTTTTTCAGATTTTAATACCAATCATGCTTTTCTCCACGGTCGAGGGCATTGATCTGATCCATTTCATCCTCAGTCAAACTGAAATGGTACAGTTCCATGTTTTCCCTGATATGGTCGGGATTGCCGGAACCGGGTATTACCACCACGCCTTTTTGCAGGTTCCAGCGTAAAATCACCTGTGCAGAAGATGCACCATGAGCCTCGGCGATTGCGGAGATTACCGGGTCGCCAAGAAGCTCCCCTGTATGCCCTCTGCCGCCTAAAGGATACCAGCCCTGTACCACTATCCCTAAATCCTGAATAAACGGAATCACATCATTTTCCTGATAATAGGGATGGATTTCATTTTGCACAAGTGCGGGAACAATATCTACCTGGGGTAAAAGCTCAGTCAATTCCTCCACATACCAGTTCGATAATCCAATAGAGCGGATTTTTCCGTCTTCCACAAACTGTTCCATAACTTTATATGCCGATACATCATTGCGGTCAGGGTGGTGTAGGAGCATCATATCCACATAACCAATATCCAGCCGGTTCAGACACGCCTGTATAGATTGCTCCGGGTTTTCCATTTCACTGCCCGGATAGATTTTTGTGATAACGAAAATATCTTCCCGCTGAATGATGCCCTCATCGATTGCCTCCCGGATCGCCTGCCCGATTTCTGCCTCGTTGCTGTAAGCGGAAGCGGTATCAATAAGCCGTCCTCCATTGGATAAAGCGGTTTTCACAGCATTGATACACTCATCGCCATGAAGGCTGTATGTCCCCAAGCCGTTAATAGGCATTTCATATCCGCTGTTTAAAGTAACTGTCTTTGTTTCAAAGTTAAATTCTCTTTTCATGATAGTCTTCACCTCTGTGCCAGGCATACTGCTCTCATTCTCTCCCACAAGAACAGATTCCGTTTCTTCTATATTTTCTGTCATTTCTTCCATAGTGCTTGCTTCTTTGTGACCGACGGTTTTATTCTCCCCGCTATCATCTGCCTCAGTTTGCCCACAGGCTGTCACAGCAAACAGCAGCGACAGGATCAATGCAAGGCTAAGTATTTTTTTCAATTTGCAACCTCCTTCTATGATTCGCTTTGAATGGTTTTTAGCCCCTTTGCCGGCAGACCTCCAACCACGGTATAGGGCGGAACATCCTTTGTTACCACAGCTCCGGCTGCTACCACCGCCCACTCTCCAATAGTTACGCCCGGTAAAATCGTGGCATTTGAGCCAATCCAGACATGCGCCCCTATTTTGATCGGCGCATAATGATTTTTACGTCCATTTTTCGGGTCCAGATCATGATTGATGGTAGTAAGAACTACATTATGGCCGATCAGGGAGCCATCCCCACCTGATTTCCACCTGCTGCGCCAGCGCCCCATGACCAAGCCCCTAATGCAATTGTTGGCATTTTGTCATTCATAATCAAACACTCCTTTTGATCCTTAAATCAGGTTGTCCTTGAAGAAACGTTCCAGTTTCTCAAAAGGTATTTTTTCCATATTATCATACAGATCAACGTGATCCGCCTCCGGCAGTTCCGCCGGAATTTCCATTGCTTCTGCAAGCAACTCCACATTTTCATTAGAAGCAATCTCATGGTTGCCCAGCGCATAAGTTCCGGCTTCTATGTCCTTCCAACGCTGCTCCCCAAGATATTTTTTTATTTTGCTCCGTTGTTCCTCTGTATAATAATCCATGTGGCCCCGGCTCATGTCGCGGAACATATCATACATAGAAAGCGTTGCGACCGCTTTAATTCTTGTATCTGTATCGTCTGCTGTAATCGCCATACCAGAAAGGCCACAGATACCAATCGCTCCGATACGCTCCCGGTCAACAAAATCAAGCAGACCAACATAATCAACCGCTGCGCTGTAATCCTCCGTAAAAATTTCCGGAGACGCAGTATTTCTTACTTCGCCGCCGCTTTCTCCGCAAAAGGAAGGGTCAAAAGCTATTGCCACAAATCCATAGGTCGCCATCTGCTGTGCATAAAGCCCAATGTTCATTTCTCCTTTTCGTCATCCTGTTTTTTGATTTTGTAAATCAGAAAGTCAAGGCAATCAATTTGCTTCTGTCCTACACGTACTAATCCAAGCAGCGTTGCCCTGTGCCGTGAAAGAATAGAAAGTATTTCAGCGTACTTTTTTTCTTTCGCTAAAGCTATACATTGGTCGGCTGTCGATATATCACAGCCTGTGTTAATCAGATTTTCATAAATACTTCCATATACATCTTTTACCTCCGCCATCTTCTTGCCTCCTTCTGTCTCTCATTATAAAATCAATACTGCAAAAATATCAAATTCATATAAAGAATGGTTTGTCATACTTGAAAGGTATGTATCAATCTGATACAATAAATACTGACGGCAAGACTAGCATAAGCCCCAGATTGGTTTTCCGGAAAATTTGATGTTCCGAGGTTTCAAATCGAGAAAAGGAGGGTCTGTACTTGGATATACGCGTATTACAATATTTTCTTACTGTTGCGCGGGAGGAAAGCATTACAAAAGCTGCTGAAACGCTCCACATGACGCAGCCGCCTCTTTCAAGGCAGCTAAAAGATTTAGAAGATGAATTGGGAAAACAACTTCTTATACGTGGAAAGAAAAAGGTGACATTAACAGAAGATGGTATGCTGCTGCGCAAACGTGCGGAGGAATTAGTTGACCTTATGGAAAAAACTAAGACAGAATTAACTTCCTCTAATGAAAATATAGGCGGAGATATTCATATAGGCTGTGGAGAAACAGAAGCCATTTCTTTTCTTGCACAGGCTGCGTGGGATTTACAGAAGAAACACCCTCTTATTCATTATCACATTTATAGCGGTGATGCCGAGCGTGTCATGGAACGGCTGGATAAGGGGCTGATTGACTTCGGCCTTTTGGTCGGGCCGGTAGATGTAAACAAATATAATTACATAAGACTTCCCTTAAAAGATACATGGGGCGTTTTAATGAGAAAAGATAGCCCGTTGGCAGAAAAGGAATCCATTACTGCAGAAGATTTATGGGACAAACCGCTTATTATTTCCCACCAGACATCCATCAACAGCGAGATGTTTTCATGGTTAAAAACAGATATTTCAAAGCTAAACATTGTCGCCACTTATGATTTAGTGTATAATGCATCATTGTTCGTAAAAAAGGGATTCGGATATGTGATTGCATTGGATAAGCTGATTAACACCACTGGAGATAGTACCCTTTGTTTTCGCCCTCTTTATCCTACTTTAGAAGCCGGACTTTGTATTGTATGGAAAAAATATCAAGTTTTTTCGAGGGCTTCCAACGCTTTTTTGCAGCAACTACAGAAAGAGTTAAAAAATATTGTCTAATTCAATAAATAAGATCTTTCCTTCACACTGAAAATATGTAAGTTGTGTCACACAGAATTAAAAGATAATTTTAGGGAGGACGCTTCGCCAGTTTTCCGGTATGTTATCCAGCACATAAAAGGGGTTCTTTCCAAACAGATTTACAATATTTTCTGCCGTTACCATGCCGAGCACTTTAATCAAAAAGAGCCACTTAGAACTTTCATTCTAAATGGCCGCATTCGTATCCATCTCCTAATCCCCTAACTCTATCCTGTCGGCTTCTTCCCGTGTAATTATTTTGTTCCTTACCATGCTTCGCAGCACCTGCTCCACTCGTTGTAAAGCAAGTTCCTTATTTTCATCCAAAGAATAAACGGATGGGGCATTGGGAAGTCCTGCCAATACCGCACATTCATAATCGCTTAATTCGGAGGGTTCTTTTCCAAAATATCCTACAGCAGCCTGGCGGATACCGTAAAATGCGTTTCCAAAATAGACCGTGTTGACATATAGCTCAAAAATTTCTTCTTTCGTATATTTGGATTCCAGTTCCAATGCCGCAAACGCCTCCGCCGCTTTCCGTTCCAACCTTTTCTCTTGTGTAAAAAGCATATTTTTCGCAAGCTGCTGAGTAATCGTACTTCCGCCCTGCACAAAAGACATCTCTCTGATATCTTTTAATGCTGCCCGACCAATCGCAATCAGGTCTATTCCAAAGTGGCTTTCAAACCTGTGATCTTCTACAGATATTGTGGCATCTATATAAAACTGTGGCAAATCAGAATACAGAGTAAATCCATCCATATCTTGAATTTCTTTTACTCGCTCATTGACAGACTTTTCCGTGACTGCCTTCTGGTACAGTTTGTAACCCTTTACGCCAAAAAAGACACAGGACACCAATAGCAAGCAAAGCAGAATGGAAAACAGGCTAACAAATATCTTTCTGACAGGATGTTTCTTTTTTCGCTTTCTTCTCATAGGCATCCAACCTTCTCCAATTTCCTGATTGTACAATCTGCAAATAACCATACAAAACCAATCGCAACAAGCAACATACACAATAGGATGATAAAAGCACACAGGACTACCATTCCTGCCATTTCCTTTACTCTCTGAATGGTTTCTCCTAAAATACAAATACAGGTCTTATCTTTCATGTTCCACATCCAATCCTAAAACTGGTATATAAAATACTCTGCGGTACAGCAGCTTTTTCTTTCTACTGTACCGCAGTTTCTTATCGCCACATTTACAGCTCGTTTATCGTATCTGTGATCGCCATGTCCCGTACCCGTTTTGCCGGAGCATGAACCGCAGCAACAGCGGAAGCAAAAACAAAGGCAATTACAACAACAAGCAATACCATCGGCAGGTGCCATGCAACTCCAAAGTGACGTGTAATCATCAGCGTGTACAGAAAATGGCTCAGAGGAATCCCAATTCCGCAGCCCAAAATCAGGCCTGAAACGGCATAAGTAAAGGCTTCCGCAGATATCATCCGGGTAAGCTGCCTGCCGTCCATACCAACAGCACGCATTGCACCGTACTGTTTTGTTCTTGCCGATACACTCATGGAGATGCTGTTAATAATATTAAATAGTGTAATTATCCCAATAATAGCCAAAAAACCATAGCAAACAATCCGTGATGCCCAATAAGTGGCGTTATTAGTCCGATTACTTTCCCGTTGGTCGGTAATGATGATATCATTGTTTTCGAGGCTTCTGATCTGTGCTACCGTTTCATCTGTAGCATCTTTTCCCAGTTGAACACCAATCAAACCATATTTTTCTTCCCCCATCAGGCGGTCAAATGTTTCCTGTGAACAGATTACAATCAGATCGTCGCCAAATAATCCTTGTGACAAGGCGCAGGAAATCTCAACCTCTGTGCCTGCAATCTGAATGGTATCACCGACTTTTAAGGAACTGTTTTTATTAAAGACCGTCGCGACCTTGTTGCTGTCTCCATAAACTTCATCCAAAGTTCCTTGTGCAATACTTCTTTTCGCATAATCCAACAGCGTATCATCATAGGAAACAATATTGATATGATCGATTCCCTCCCTTGAGGATGTAGCGGGAATATTACCTATATAGCTGCTGCCATAAGCATTCGCAACGCCATTTATTTCTCTGATCTGATCAACCAAATTGCGGTCAAGAATCATTTCATTACTATAGCTGGCTAATGCAAGATCCGCTGATGTAACGCTTAGTGATGGCACCAGCAGCCGCGCCATATCCATCACAACCGAAAAAGAAAGAAACAGGATAATGGTGAGCGCAAAGGATGCCGTCATTAAACACCAGCTTTTCTTTGATGCTACTGCATGATGTGTGCCCAATGAACATTCAATTTTTCCCAAACCTGTCTTTGCGGCATGGCGGACAGAAGATGTATTTTCTGAATTACCGGAAACCGCAGACATTGGAGAGACTTTAGCAGCTCGTTTTGCCGGGGACTGTGCCGCCAAAAGCACAGTTACCATTCCAACCAACACTCCACTGATCAATCCAACAGGGCTGATCTTAAATACCGGCGTTGTGGCAAATTCTCCACCAATGCCGTAGCGGAGCGCCCCGCAGATTCCCCAG
Source organism: uncultured Lachnospiraceae bacterium (assembly GCA_947039785.1). GTDB lineage: Bacteria > Bacillota > Clostridia > Lachnospirales > Lachnospiraceae > JALFVM01. Next base: position 7,907 of record CAMQZX010000122.1, read on the forward strand.
CTGACAAGTGTACCCATAATTACCCCGGCAGGCACCGCCGTTTTACACCAATTCAGGGCTTCCAAACGCACAAACCGAATCACCTGCTGGCGGCTTGCGCCAATACAGCGCATCATGCCAAAGAACTGCGTCCGTCTGGCTATATTGCTGTTCATACTGCCAGAGATCATCAGCACTCCTGCCAGGAGCACCAGAACAAACAGGATCGCTGCAATTCCGTAAAAATTTTTCATAGATTCATTACCGCTTTGCCCGGCCATACCCATAACTCCGGTGTTTTCAGAGATACTGTCCTCTGGTAACTGGTACTGCTCCTGAAGTTCTGTTATCGCTTTCGTTGCTTTCGCCGCATCCTCAAACTGCACATAATAGTCTGGTTCATTGTCAGTAATTTCATTTTGCTCCATAAGTGAGGTAAACGCAGCCCGCGTCATATATACGCCCACTAAATAAGTTTGATTTTCATAATAACCCTTATCATCCGTGCCAAAACCAGACACAGTAAAAGCCGCATCTCCTGCAGGAGTATGCAAAGTTATACTGTCTCCGATCTGCACCCCAAAAGCAGCTGCTGCATTGGGGCTGAGCAACACTTCCTGATTACCCTGCGGAAACGTCCCCTCAGTAATTCCATCTGAAATTTCGTTCATATATATTTCTTCTGTGCCATATAAAACAGCCCTTTTTTCATTGATACGATACGGCAATTCTCCGTCAAAGTTAAACACAGAAGAAGCACCTACGGCAGTAACGTCCGGACGCTCGCTGATTTCCTCCGCTATGCCCTGTGAAACATTTTCCAGTTTGATATGCCAGTTCCCATGCTTGCTCAGCATAAAGCTGCTTTCCGTCCGAATCATCATGTCTGTCACACTAAAGATTGCCGTCACAAGAAACACCGCACATACAATACATAGAATTGTCATACGGTTCTGCCGCCTGCGGACATTTGCAGAAATCGGAATAAGGCTTAAATAACTTCTCATTCACGGCACCTCCCCAAATCAGTCAGTACACCGTCCGATACATTCAGCACCCGGTCAGCGGCCTGTGCAATGCTCCGATTATGAGTAATCATGATGATCGTCTGTTCATATTTCTTTGACGTCTCTTTCAGCAGGCCAATCACCTCACTGCTGTTCTGAGAGTCCAGGTTACCGGTTGGCTCGTCAGCAAGAATCAGGGAGGGCCGCGTGATCAGTGCACGTCCGATTGCCACCCTCTGCTGCTGTCCTCCGGATAACTGGCTCGGCAGATGATTCCGGCGTTCCTTTAAATTCAACACTTCAAGCAGCTCTTCCAGATATTTTCTATTTGGCTTCTGGTAGTCTAGCAGCACAGGGAAAATCATGTTCTGCTCCACGGTCAGTTCTGGAATCAGATTGAATGCTTGAAAGATAAACCCGATATTCCTCCGTCTGAACACCGTAAGGCGGCTGTCCTTCATAGAAAAAATGTCCTTACCGTCAATCAGCACTTTCCCCGTTGTTGGAGTATCCAACGCACCGATCATGTTAAGGAGTGTACTTTTTCCAGATCCAGATTCACCCACGATAGCCACATATTCACCTTTTGGAATCGAAAAGCTGACTTTCTTCAGAGCATGTACGGCTGTTTCACCGCTGCCATAAGTTTTTGAAATTGATTTTACTTCTAATAAGTCCATGCGTTTTGTCACCTCTTTTTTTATTTTTCTACTTAGGCGTTTCGCAAACGCCTATATTTTTCTACTAAAGGATATCAGCCGAACCTTACTGTAATATTACTGTAAAACTACAATTTTGTAGGAATTAAAAAATTCAGGATGAATGTGGTGCCAACTCCCAATTCACTATTTACCTCAAGCATGCTGAAAAACCAATAATTACATAAAGGATTGCCAATTTATGACGCGCCTTCAAAATAGTCTATTATATAAACGGCAAACCTGGAGTCAGTCCTCATAACAGACTGAACTCCGGGATTTTTATTCATTCCACAAACCGATGCACGATGCCAGCATCAGTCTGCCCCTTATCCCCTGGCACTTTCCAGACTGCTTCGTTGATTATGGATTGCAAGAAAAGCCAGGTAAGAACTGTTTTCCTAAAAAGAGCCAACGAATTTGCATCATAACAAATTTGTCAGCCCTATATTTCACCAATCTGAATGTTGCTAGTTTAATATCTCTATGGCAATTTCTTTTGCAGTATTTCCAGTAATCGTTTCGCTTTGTGTATTGTCATCTAAAAATATTGCAAAATATATCTTCTCATTATTTTCCTCCGAAAATCCAACAAACCATGCTTGATCAGAACCAGAACCGGTCTTGCCATAAATCTTTTGTATTCCGCTATCCTCAACCAGCATAATTTCTTTCAAGATACTAATATTTTCATCACTGTATCTACTTTTTCCTTCAAATATCCGGGCTAGTATTTTTACCTGCTGTAGTGGCGTTATTTTCAAAGAAGAATTCAGCCAAAATCCGTTTAGTTCTGGAATTGAATTTGTACTACTTCCATTCCATTCAGAAACATCACAATTTCCGTATGAAAGAGCATCCAACTCTTTTTTTACTTCATCTTCACCAACAGCATCAATAATTTGACGGAAATACCATATACAAGATGATTGAAACGCTTCCTGTAAATTCAAATTCTCATTCCATTCTGTGATTGGGTATTGAGTGCCATTGTACGTCATAGTAGAATCCGTGCTCTCAATGACTCCATTTTCTAATCCCATCAATGTAGAAATAATTTTAAAAGTAGAATAAGGGGAAACTTCCTGTTCACACATAGCGTCATTATAAAACGAATAACTGTTCTTTTGTGGATCAAATAATACGGCACAGCCATTTATTCCATGAAAACTATTTTTTAAATCAATCGTTTCCTTTTTTTCATTCTCAGTTTCATCAACAGTCTGCAATTCAGCTTCTAATTCCTGCGTCTGTTCCTGCTCTGGTTTAGGTGTACTTTCTTTTTGACCGGAACAACCAGATACAGAAATCAAACATAATACTGCAATACAAAAATATGTACTTATTTTCTTTTTAGAATGTTTCATGTCTTAACTCCTTCTAATGCTACTCACCACATTCACGACTGCCAATCCGCAATGCTCCAGGTTCTCTTTCCAGAGTGCTTCAGTGCGCCTTCAACTAATCCGCACTGCGCCCGAAAACCACCTGCACCATGCAGGCCAATGGCCGCACACAACGTTTGAGACTCAATTTTAGTATCAAATAATTCTCCCAAGCATGTCAACATTGTTCTTGCACAATTTATATCATCTTTCCAATATAATTCATGTACCTTTTCCTGTATAAAGTCCATATCCGTACTCCTTCATAAATATGATTTAGCATTATACCAAAGTTTTACAACTTTCTCAACTAAGATAAAAAGCAGAACATCGTACTATGTTCTTTCCGTTACTGTTCACGCACCACTGTCCCGCGAGGTGTTTTGGGGCTGATGGCACCAAAATCCCGAGACATGCAGCGCGAAATGATGCAACATGCATCATTTCTGTGCATCGCGCAGCGTGTTGCTGGGAACGGAGTGAACAGTAACTTCTTTCCAGACTGCCTCGTAGATCTGCTTTTTACTGAACACTCAGGATGGACGGGAGGCTAAGTAAACTAATGTGAAAAACTCATGACGGGCCAGGGGAATGAGGGTACTGTTGTGGTAGACGATCTGCTCTTTGTGCTCTTTGATGTGGATTTCCAGGTTTGGGAAGGTGAGAATACCTGCCTTTTTCCTATAAATTAAAACGATCCACATTTACTTTCTAAACTAATCTACTTTATATCACGCTTTTTAGTAATTAAAATCCCCAAGAAAGTCAATATCAAACCATAGATTGCAAAAATTCCGGCTACAACTGGAAACCAATCGGCCACAGTTAATACCTGAACTCTTTGAAACATAGCAACAGGCCAATACACAGATATAACATAAGTATGCCAAATGACCTCTTCAATCTTGTGCAAAATCAGGAACCCAAAAATCAGCAAGAACATATTAACAACACTCGTTGTTACACTATTTCTAAAGAGAAAACAAGTAAATACAAGAAAACCTGCATATGAAATATGTAACAGTATTTGGCTTATAAAAAAGAAAAACAGTCGTCCTAAATTAATATAGCTTATCTCATTCAAATCTGTCTCT
>CAMQZX010000123.1 GCA_947039785.1 uncultured Lachnospiraceae bacterium
CTTATATCTTCATTCTCATTTTCTTCAGTTAATTTTTCTTTCATCCTTTTTACTCCTTGTCTATTAATTTTTATTTTTCTCATATTGAGCAATGATTTGTCTATTTTCTTCGTGAAGTGCTTCAATTGCCGCAGCTTCTTCCTTCTCACTGGAAAATACAGGGGAAATAATCTCTTCCTGATTTTGGTCTGCGCTTGCTTCCACCGATACTGTCTTTCCCACAGATGCAAATACTGTCAAAGCAGACATGCATATGAAACCTGCAGTTACTATAACAGCTGTTTTCATTTTTCGATACCTCATAATAAACTCAATCCTTTCTTCTATTCCACATTTTCCAAAGGAACTATAAATGTTTGGTAATTTTGTTCTACTTTCCGCTATTCTTAATAATGAATAAGCATATTCTTTTCTTTTTTCTTCACTAAGAACAGAAAGAACCTTTTCATCACAGGCGAGTTCAATATCTCTACTAAAGCAATAGCACATGATCCATGAAAATAAATCAAACCAGTAAACACAGAGCATTACCGCAGAGATCAATTTCCATAGATTATCCTTTTTGGAAATATGTACTGACTCATGCATAATGATATGTGTCATATGATCCATATCTTCAAAATCTGAATTCTTAGGCAATACAATTCGGGGATGAATGATTCCATAGGTCAGTGGGCTGCTTATCCGATCTGAAATAAATATTTTTACATTTGTTTTTGCGACTGCCTTTATGTCCTTATCAAAAATAGTGGCCTGACATTTGTCAATTGGTATGGCCTCTGATAAAAGTCTATATGCTTTTTGATAGTTCCATAGCAATATAATCAGACATATCACAGCTCCAAGTCCCCAAATCCGGAAATACAATTGAAAACTGTCTCCTTCCGGAAAAAATCTTTGTAAAAACATTTCTTTATAGCCTGCGGCAATTTTGTTCATTTCAGGAACAGCAGCAAAAGATACTTTCCAGGAAAAAGGAATCATAAATCTCAATATCACAATTTTCCATAAAACAACAAACATATTCTTTGGGAAATATCTTATGGCAATGATCCGTAATATGCAAATTGCCAACACCAAAACACTTGAATGCAGAAGTATAACTGAAATCATATGATCACTCCATTTTATCAATCAGCTTCCTCAATTTCTGAATCTCATCCTTCGTAAGTGACTGCGAATCCAGAAATGATGCAAACAGACTTATTTTTGATCCGTCAAAAATTTTATCCACAAGCTCTTCGACTTCATAATTTTGTACTTCTTTTTTGCTTACAAGAGCCTTACACATAAAATTGGGTGAATATCTCTCTACAGCACCTTTCGCGATACATTTTTTTATAACGGTATACGTGGTGTTTCGATTCCACCCAATCTGTTCATTTAAGATTTTTGCAATCTTTCCAGCCGGCAGATCACCTTCTTTCCATAACACTTCCATTATTTTCAGTTCTGAATCATAAAGCTTTATTTCCATCTCTGTTCCCCTTTTGACTACTCTGATAGTTAACTATATTTATATACTACTCCAATAGTCATGTTCTGTCAATACAATTTTATCATAAAAACAAAAAGGCGTGCCAGAAACATACTATAATTTCTGACACGTCTTTTAAAACGCCTAAATCAATATTTATTTCACTACTACTTTATTTAAATGCCAGATTTCATCCACATACTGCTGGATAGTACGGTCTGAGGTGAACTTGCCGCTGGAGGCGGTGTTTAAGATTGCCATCTTAGCCCAGCGCTCTTCATCTCTGTAAGCTTCCTCTACGCGCTTCTGAGCCTCTGCGTAGGAACGGAAATCAGCCAGAATGAAGTAGGTATCTGCTCTGTCGCTGCTGTTTGTATTGAGCAGAGAATCGTAGATTTCACGGAACATGTTCATATCTCCATTGGAGTATGTTCCGTTGATCAGCTGCATCAGTACCTCACGGATCGCATAATCTGTGTTGAAAATATAGGTCGGGTCATAGCCGCCATTGTTCTCATAGTTGATAACCTCGTCGGAAGACAGGCCGAAGATAAATGCGTTCTCAGCACCTACTTCTTCTACAATCTCAACATTGGCACCGTCCATAGTACCCAGCGTAGGAGCACCGTTTAACATAAATTTCATGTTACCTGTACCAGAAGCTTCTTTGCTGGCTGTGGAAATCTGCTCAGATACATCTGCTGCAGCAAAAATCATCTCAGCGTTGGATACACGGTAGTTCTCGATAAATACCACTTTCAGCTTTCCATTGATGGACTTATCGTTATTTACCACGTCTGCTACGGCATTGATCAGCTTAATTGTCAGTTTTGCACGTCTGTAACCAGCAGCGGCTTTTGCACCAAAGATAAATGTTCTTGGATAGAAATCCATCTCCGGATGCTGCTTGATCTCATTGTACAGATACATAACATGCAGAATGTTCAGAAGCTGACGCTTATACTCATGAAGTCTCTTAACCTGTACATCGAAGATAGAATTGGGATCAATTTCAATGCCGTTGTGCTCCAGAATATATTTAGCCAGACGCTGTTTGTTCTTGTATTTAATGTTCATGAACTCCTGCTGCGCTCTCTTGTCATCTGCATAAACTTTCAGCTTACTGATCTGGCTTAAATCAGTGATCCATCCATCGCCAATCTTGTCTGTTACCCAGTCAGCCAGAAGCGGATTTCCGTGAAGGAGGAATCTTCTCTGTGTAATGCCGTTTGTCTTGTTGTTAAATTTCTCCGGCATCATCTCATAGAAATCTCTCAGCTCCTGATTTTTCAGGATTTCTGTGTGAAGTCTTGCAACACCGTTTACAGAGTAGCTTGCTGCAATGGCAAGATGAGCCATTTTAACCTGGCCATCATAGATGATTGCCATTTTGCGAACCTTCTCATGGTTTCCTGGATATTTGGACTCAATTTCAATGATGAAACGACGGTTAATCTCCTCGATGATCTGGTAAACACGTGGAAGCAGTCTGGAGAACAGCTCCATCGGCCATTTTTCCAGAGCCTCTGCCATAATGGTATGGTTGGTATATGCACAACATTTTGTGGTGATTTCCCATGCTTCATCCCATCCCAGATGCTCCTCATCCAGAAGGATTCTCATCAACTCTGCTACAGCAACTGTCGGATGTGTATCATTCATCTGGAAGGTAGCCTTTTCATAGAGTTTATGGATATCGTCATGATTTTTCTTATATTTTGCGATAGCTGCCTGTAAGCTGGCTGAAATGAAGAAGTACTGCTGTTTCAGACGCAGCTCTTTACCCGCATAATGATTATCGTTAGGATAAAGTACCTCTACGATGTTTCTTGCCAGGTTCTCCTGTTCTACAGCTTTTCTGTAATCACCTTTGTCGAAAGAATCCAGCTGGAAATCTACAATTGGTTCAGCATCCCAGATACGCAGTGTGTTTACCACATTGTTGTCGTAACCAACGATCGGCATATCATATGGGACAGCTCTTACAGACTGATATCCTTCATGAATGAAATGGTTGGTGTGAGTATTCTCATCATATACAACCTTTACGTGTCCGCCGAAACGTACTTCTTTCGCATATTCCGGACGACGAAGCTCAAATGGATATCCATCTTTTAACCAGTTATCCGGCACCTCTACCTGATAACCATTTTCGATTTTCTGTTTAAACATACCATAGCGATAACGAATACCACATCCATATGCACAGTAGCCCAGAGTAGCCAGAGAATCCAGGAAGCAAGCTGCCAGACGTCCCAAACCACCATTACCAAGTGCTGGATCCGGCTCCTGATCTTCGATGACATCCAGATCAAATCCCAGCTCATCCAAAGCTTCACGGATTTCTTTCTCGGCTTTCAGGTTAATGATATTGTTACCCAAAGCTCTACCCATCAAAAACTCCATGGACATGTAATATACAACCTTCGGGTCCTCCTTCTCATATGCGGACTGTGTTGCAATCCAGTTGTCCATAATCACATCTTCTACTGCAAATGCTACTGCATGATATACCTGCTGCGGTGTTGCTTCCTCAAGAGTTTTTCTGTAAAGTGTCTTTACATTCTCTCTTATGCTTTGTTTAAAGGTTTCTTTTTTAAATTCTTTGTTAATCATGCTTGTTCTCCTTTTGGTTAATTTGAATTTAGCTTAACTTGAATTTTTCTTAATTTCGTGTGCCGGCTATCTGGCCCCCCAACAGCCAGCACAACAGATGACTATTATCTTAATTTAGAAACACCCAGGGTTACCTTCTCAAAATTGATATTCCATTCTTTCTCGTATCCTTTGGTTTCTTCCAAAAGCACTTCCTCAGCGAGTACCTCAGATTTGATTTCATCCTCATGAGATTTTATCAGATCCAGGATTCTCTGATTGTCCTTTGCGGACAGACAGATTTTATCTGTTACTTCAAATCCGGCTTCTTTACGCATGGTCTGAACTTTGCTGATGATTTCGCGGACAAAGCCTTCCTCGATCAGCTCTGGTGTCAGATTTGTATTCAGGACAACCGATGTTTCGCCATAAGACTCTGACACATAATTTTCCATCTGTGCGGTCTCAATAAGCAAATCATCTTCCAATAATACTACATTACTGCCATCAATGTCAAATTCCAACTTGCCCTGTGCCTTTAATTCATCCATAGCTGCACTTCCGTCCAGCTCAGTTAAATGCTTGCGGATTCCATTGAGCAGCTTACCATATTTTGGTCCTACTGTCTTTAACTGTGGTTTAAATGTATATGAAATAAATCCAGCCACATCATCCACAAATTTAACATCTTTTACATTCAGCTCATCTGCGATGATGTCCACATACATGGAATCCAAGGCAGTTGGAGTCTTTACATACATCTCGCCAATGGGCTGTCTGTTCTTGATATTGGCAGTGTTACGGCAGGCTCTTCCCAGTACAACTACCTGCATCAGCTCAGCCATCTTGCTTTCCAGTTCCGGATCAATCCACTCTTCATGAACCTCTGGGAAATCACACAGATGAATACTTTCCGGAGCGCCCTGATCCAGGCCTCTTACCAGATTCTGATAAATGTCTTCTGTCATAAACGGAATCATAGGTGCAGCTGCCTTGGCAATTTCCACAAGGGCTGTATATAATGTCATGTATGCATTGATCTTATCCTGAGGCATTTCTTTTGCCCAGAAACGCTCACGGCTTCTTCTTACATACCAATTACTCATATCGTCTACGAATTCCTGCAATGCGCGGGCACTCTCAGGAATCTTGTAGTCTCCCAGATTCTCATCTACAGTCTTGATTACTGTATTCAGCCGAGACAGGAGCCATTTGTCCATAACGGACAATTTGTCATATTCCAATTTATATTTTGTAGCATCGAATTCATCAATATTCGCATAGAGCACGAAGAATGCATAGGTATTCCACAGAGTACCCATGAACTTACGCTGTCCCTCTACAACAGCTTTGCCATGGAAACGGTTTGGAAGCCATGGAGCACTGTTTACGTAGAAATACCAACGGATAGCATCTGCACCATAAGTTTCCAGTGCCTCAAATGGGTCTACGGCATTACCTTTGGACTTACTCATCTTCTGGCCGTTCTCATCCTGCACATGCCCCAGAACAATAACGTTCTTGTAAGGAGCCTTGTTAAAGATCAGAGTGGAAATTGCCAACAGAGAGTAGAACCACCCACGTGTCTGGTCCACAGCCTCGGAGATGAAATCTGCCGGGAACTGCTGCTCAAATAACTCTTTGTTCTCAAATGGATAATGATGCTGGGCAAATGGCATGGAACCACTGTCAAACCAGCAGTCAATTACTTCCGGCACACGGTGCATTGGCTTACCGCATTTTGGACAACGGATAGTCACATCGTCAATATATGGTCTGTGAAGCTCAATATCCTCCGGGCAGTTATCGGACATTGACTTCAATTCTTCGATACTTCCAATGGAATGCTGATGTCCGCACTCACACTCCCAGATATTCAGAGGAGTTCCCCAGTAACGGTTACGGCTGATGCCCCAATCCTGAACGTTCTCTAACCAGTCACCGAAACGTCCCTTCCCGATGCTTTCCGGAATCCAGTTGATGGTATTATTATTTGCAATCAGATCATCCTTTACTTCAGTCATTTTGATGAACCAGGATTCTCTTGCATAGTAAATAAGCGGAGTATCACATCTCCAGCAGTGAGGATAGCTGTGCTCAAACTTAGGAGCATCGAAAAGCAGTCCTCTCTCATCCAGGTCTTTAAGTACCATTGGATCAGCTTTCTTTACAAATACTCCAGCAAATGGAGTATCCTCAGTCATGTTTCCTTTGCCGTCTACCAGCTGTACGAAAGGCATATTGTATTTCTTACCTACTTTGGAATCGTCCTCACCAAAGGCAGGTGCAATATGAACTACACCGGTACCATCTGTCAGAGTTACATATCCGTCGCAGGTTACAAAAAAGGCTTTCTTATGCTGTTTCTCAGCCACATCAGCGGCACACTGATACAGCGGCTCATACTCTTTGTACTCCAAATCCTGACCTGTATAAGTCTCCAGAATCTCGTATGCAGGAGTTCCTTCCTCTGCGCATTTTCCAAGAACCTTATCTAACAGTGCAGATGCCATGTAATATACATGTCCGTCGGCGCATCTAACCTTGGAATATTCCTCAACAGGGTTTACACAAAGGCCGATGTTGGAAGGCAGAGTCCATGGTGTGGTGGTCCATGCCAGAATATAAGCATCTTCGTCTTTTACTTTGAATCGAACAATGGCAGAACGTTCTTTTACGTCCTTGTATCCCTGTGCCACTTCCTGAGCAGAAAGTGGAGTACCGCAACGAGGGCAGTAAGGAACGATCTTAAATCCTTTGTAAAGAAGTTCCTTCTCCCAGATTTGTTTTAATGCCCACCATTCGGACTCAATGAAATTATTGTCGTAAGTTACATATGGATTGTCCATATCAGCCCAGAAACCAACGGTACTGGAGAAATCCTCCCACATTCCTTTGTATTTCCAGACACTTTCTTTACATTTATCAATAAATGGCTCCAGGCCGTATTCTTCAATCTGGTCTTTTCCATCCAATCCCAGAAGCTTCTCCACTTCCAGCTCAACAGGAAGTCCATGAGTGTCCCATCCAGCCTTACGGGGAACCATGCATCCTTTCATGGTACGGTATCTGGGAATCATATCCTTGATAACGCGAGTCAATACATGACCGATATGCGGCTTTCCATTGGCCGTCGGCGGTCCATCATAAAAGGTATATTCCGGGCATCCTTCCCGTTCCTTCATACTCTTTTCGAAGATCTGATTGTCTGCCCAGAACTTCTCGACCTTCTTCTCTCGTTCCACAAAATTTAGATTGGTGTCCACTTTCTGATACACGTTTAATTCCTCCTTTAAAATTTGTGTATTAAAAATATGTGTAAAAGTGTAAAAAGTTCGTATATTCTCGTATGATAAAAAAGAAACCTGCTTGCAGGAATTTCCTGTTATCAAAAAAGCTCCCGTCCGTAAAAGGACGAGAGCAAAAGCTGTCGCTAACCACCTGTTACAACATACGAGTGAAAAGTTTCACTGATATACGCTTTCGATAACGGGAAAGAACCGTCTGCCTCTACTAAGCCATACAGGCCGTTGGAACCAGCGACTTGGGAGGGATATTCTGCTATGCTTCCACATCGGGCTCCCACCGTCCCCGACTCGCTGCAGCTTCCTGCAATAGCTTACTGTCTCCGTCATAGTCTTCTGCATATAGACCTATATTATACTTTGTTATCCGGATTTGTCAACATTTTTTGTTATAAATCAGCCATGCGGCAGAGAATAAACATCAATATATTGCTTTCATTAAGAATTGATGCTTATTCTCTGCCGCATGGCTGACCTCTCAAAGATTTCTCTTTGCCTGTTGTAATTGTCTTCTTTTCTGCTTTCTTTTTGCCTGGATAAATTCCTGCTTTTTGCGGATGTTTTCAGCCTCCTGTGCATCCACTGACTTAATGGTCTTAACCACATAGCAGTTTCCATTTTCCGCCTTTTTCATGCGGATTTTCCCTTTCACAAAACCATGTTCCTCGCACCAGGACAGACTGTAATAGTGTCGGGTATTAGCGGAAAACCATCGAATCTTTCTGCGGGCTGGTTTACGACAGTGAGGACAGCGGGTACTACAAACCTCCCTGTCCTTCATGGCAGCTTCTTTGCTTACAAATTCCCTGGATATGTACTTTTCATACAAAGGATAATAGATATGCAGCTCTTCCTTTTTACTCTTAGGATTCTGATATACATCTACCGAATAATAATGCAAAAGTTCTTCCATATCCAGCTTTCTGAAAATAGCAGCTGTATATTTGGCATCCTCCAAAGCCCTGTGAAATTCATCATTTTTTGGAAGTCCCAGAGAATCAATTCCATATTCCAGAGACTTTCTGCTCTTACCATCTTCACAGCTTAAGCTAAACAGCTTTTGTACATCATAGTAGAAAATGGGTCCTTTCAAAAGCTCCTCCATATGATAATATTTCATATTTCTCTGAAGCTCCATCAAATCCAGGTCACCCCAGGTACAAAACCTACAGTCCTCCCCGCACCATGTTAAAAACTGTGAAACCGCTTCCGGGAATGGGATACCATGTACCAGACTCTTATAATCTACATGGATGACCTCTCTTGTTCTGGAATGAATCCACTTATAGACCTGGGGTTTGATGATAACATGAAACTGATCTATGATTTCTCTGGATTCATCCAGCTTCCATGCACCAATCTCAATGATTTCAAAGGGGAGGCGGGCATCCTCCCGTCCTTTTCCTTCCGGGCATTGATTCCATTCCAGATCAAATACAATATACTTCATAACCGACGCCTACTTGGCTTCGTCCTCTCCTGAATTTTCCTGCATTTCTGCCTCAGATGCTGCCTCTGCAGCGTCTGCATCAAAGCCCTGTTTGTTATCTTCTGTGGCAATGGAAGTGCTCACCTTGGCATTGTCACTTACAAAATTACTGACTCTTGTCAATGCAATGGACTCATTGATGGATGCCTGACCATATTCTTCTACCAATGCAGAAATATCATCCACTCCAAAGTTTGTAGCCAACTCTTTCTCCGCATCCTTACATTTATCATCAATCAGGTTAAAGCCCTCTTTGTCCATAATTGCCTGCACTACCAGATTCTGCTTTACTTTGTATTCTGCATACTGCTGAGTCTGCTCGTCAAACTCTTCCCTTGTAGTTCCCTGAGACTCCAAAAATTCGTCTACTTCCATCTGCTGCTGGTCTGCATAGGACTGAAGACTGTCTTCAAATTCCTTCTTGGCTGCTTCCAGATCTTCCTTCGGATATTCCTTCACTTCACAGCTGTCCACCACCTGACTCCAGGCATTGTTAAGAGCTGTTGTTCTTGCGGCTTCTTCATTGTTGGCTTCCATATTTTCCCGTATACTCTGACGATAAGCCTCTGCGGTGTCAAACTCTGTATTTTCCTTCACCCATTCATCCGTCAACTCCGGAACGGTCTTGATCTCATTTACAGTAACGGTGAAAACAACCTCCTGTCCAGCCAGCTCCTCTGACGGATAATTTTCCGGGAAAGTCAGATTTAATTCCTTAACCTCACCCTTCTTGGCTCCAATCAGGCCATCCTCAAATCCATCAATAAAAGAACCACTTCCTATGGTCAAATCATAATTATCTGCTGTTCCTCCATCAAAGGCTACTCCATCTTTTGTTCCCTTATAGTTGATATTGGCAATATCACCAGACTTAATGGCTGCCTCAGGATCTTCCGACTCCACAGCACTTTCCGATAAAGTATTATTAATCTGTAAGTCAATATCTCCATCTGTAACTTCTTCTACATCCTGCTGTACGCTGATTCCCTTGTAATCTCCAAGTGTTACATATTTTTCCATATCTTCGGCTGAAACCGATACGATTCTGGTGTCTGCGGTAACCTCTACGGCATCTGCATCCGTACTGGTTTCACCGTCTTCTGAATCCTGCGCATTTGCTTCTGTATTAGTCTCTACCTCACTTTTGTTATTGCCTCCACATGCAGCAAAGGATGCTGTCACACACAGAGACAATGCTAATATACATAATTTTCTCTTCATTTCGTTTCCTTTCTTAGACTGTTAAGATAAAACGGCTTTCTTCTGGTTATATCACACTTCTAACCAAAAAGAAAGCCATTTGCCGTTTTTTCATTCTTTTTTCATAAACGTATAGAATAAAATTCCATTTTTAACAATCCATTACTGCTTTACATTTCCGGCACCGGAGTTGGTCTTGAAGAATCAAATACTTCACCAGCATCAAAAAGATCTGAAAGCATATCCGGATTATAATACATCCGGTAGCCATCCAGATTCCTTCTTCCCATACGCAGGTAACTGTCTGTCAGCTGTACCCAGTACTGGCTGGAATCCACATTGCAGAAATAGTCAAAGCCCTGACTCTTAAGATAATCAAATTTCTCACCGGAGTAGTTCTCCACACTGTCAATGATATCCGCACCAAAGGCAAAAATGATCTTATCACTTCCCCCCACCAGCGGAGCCACATTGTCCATCCATTTCTGTGTATCTGCCTGAAGTCTTTCGATTTCGATAGCGCCAACGTTTAAGTGTCCCCAGGTGTGGCTGGCAAATTCCCAGCCATTTGCCTTCATTGCCTCTGCCACTGCCTTTGCTCCTTCCCGCTCTTTCTCAAGATCAAAATCCGGATGGGCATCCAGCCATTTCTTTTTATCTTCGTTAAGATCATCAGGGCGCTCCTGATAACTGATATCTGTCCGATATCCCAGGATGCCGTTGTATCCCGTCAGTGCAATGATTCCCTTCGCTCCTTTGTACGAAAAATCAGGGTGCTCTTTCACGAAGGAGTCGATGAGGGGAACCATATCATAATCTCCCACCGAAACACTTCCATCGTCTTCAATGTACTCATTTTTTACTTCCCCGTTTTCATCTAATACCAGCTTAGTTGCCATTCCGTCTCCGTCCATGTAGTGATAATAACTTACATCATCCTGAGACAGTACAAAAGGCTTTTTACCCGGCGGCAGCATAATTGCCTGAGATTGCATAACTCCTTCCTCGTTCTTTTTTGCCATGTCCTCCAGGCTGACCATGACAAATCCTTTCTCATACATAGACTGGGTAATCTTGTCAAACTCATCTACAGTAGTCATAACCTGATTATATCCCCCTGAGTCAGAATCTCCGTCAAATGCCTTATCCGTATCATACACCAGAGTATGATAAAACACATGTGTCACTTCACTGATAGGCCATGGCGTACAGGTTGCCTTCTCAGCTTCAAAGTCCTCCGCTGCCTTTTTCATCTCACTGTCACCTTCATAATCGGGCTGGCTCTTTAAAAGCTCAATGGCTCCGTCATAATCATACTGCATGGCCATAACTTTGGCTTTGGCAAGCGGTGAATCCAGCTCTTCTGTATCTGATTTTTCGGTATTCTCCTCCGGCTCATTTTCCACTTCCTGGGTATCCGCCGGTTCAGCATCCTCCACAACCACATCTTCCTCTCCTGACTGACTGCTAAAGTCGATTTCCCCTTCCTGATCGGCTTCCTCTGTCTTCACCTCCTGACTGCTTGCCACGTCATCGGAAAAAGGTACAATACTGCACCCTGCCAACGACACCATAAATCCTGCAGCACAAAGCAACACCACTATTCTGTTTTTCATCATAAAACCTCCTTATTTAATCCTACCTCCCTCAGTTATTTATCATAACCGAACCAAACTCCCAATTTTGATTCGGATATAATAGCTTACTCCTTTGCAACTGGTGTGGGACGCTGCTTGTCAAACACTTCTTTCGCGTCAAATAAATCCGACACCATATCCGGATTGTGATACATCCGGTAGCCATCCAGGTTTCTTCTCCCCTGCCGTACATAGTCTTCTGTAATCTGCGTACAATACTGGGTACTATCCACATTACAGTAGAAGTTAAATCCCTGATTCTTTAAGTAATTATATTTCTCATTATCCCGTGTATATTCCCTGTCTCTTATACACATCTCCGAGCCCACGAGACTACGCTGCAGCGGGG
>CAMQZX010000124.1 GCA_947039785.1 uncultured Lachnospiraceae bacterium
TAGTTGTAAATCCCACTATAATATTATAAGACAAATCACGAATCTTCTCGTCCTTTGCCAAAGTCTCATACTCTTCCCAGGTAAAGTTTTTAAAGCCTCCATGGGTTCGTGTTCCCACCTGAATCAATGAGTTTTCTGTGTTGGTGTAGAGCATATTGCCGCCAATGGTAAAAATACTTGTAAACAGCACTGCTGTCAGAGCGATAGCCAGCACTGCAATGATATTCTTTTTCTTTCTGGAAATGAGAATCTTTTTGGAAATCCGATTCATCACTTCTTTGTTTTTCACTCTACGCATAATGCTCACCGCCTTTGATTTTACCATCCTCAATACGCACAATGCGGTCTGCCATCTGTGCCAGCTCCTCATTGTGGGTGATCATCACCAATGTCTGTCCAAACTGTTCACTGGTCACCCTTAAAAGTCCCAGTACGTCCTGACTGGTATGAGAATCCAGGTTTCCAGTTGGCTCATCCGCCAACACAATGGATGGCTTTGTGGCAAGAGCACGGGCAATTGCCACTCTCTGCTGCTGCCCGCCGGATAATTGATTCGGCAAATTGTTCAGCTTGCTGTTTAATCCCAGAACGCGGACCACCTCAGACACATATTCCTTATCCACTTTATTGCCATCCAGCTCAATGGGAAGAACAATATTTTCATAAACATTCAGCACTGGAACCAGATTGTAGCTCTGGAACACAAAGCCAATCTTTCTGCGTCGGAAAATGCAGAGTGAATCGTCCTTCAGTTTAAAAATGTCTTTGTTGTCCACCAAAACTCTGCCTGACGTGGGTCGATCCAGACCTCCCAACATGTGCAGCAATGTGGATTTTCCAGACCCGCTGGAACCTACAATGGAGACAAACTCCCCTTGCTCCACCGACAGATTCACTCCGTCCAACGCCCGAACCTGATTATCCCCCTGTCCGTAATATTTTTTCAAATTTTCTGTCACCAAAATCTTCACATTTCTTACCTCCCGTTAAACTCTTGTATTACCTGTCTTACTGACCACTTGTAATTACGGTCAATATGTTAGCATGGATATACTATACCACAAACTTCTTTCTCCATACTTTCCGAAATCTAACAGTTCTGTAAGAAGTAAAAAAATCTAACGAAAGTCTTTGGCATCATAAGAGATTGCAAATCATTTTTAATACAAAACAGGGGAAAGATCCCGAAAGATATGTTCTACCTATCGGAAACTTTCCCGTATTTCCAATGCCTCTTTTCTTTTGAAATTATAATTCTCCCCTTGCCTCTCTCTCGGCCAGTTCTTCCATAATAGCTGGATATTGTTTATCCAGTTTATACAAAGCTAATGTAATAATTACCACAATCCATACAATCATAGGTCCATATTTATAAATGTTGATAATCATCTCAACTGCACCGTCCGGCTGAACGATATTGCCTGTGGAGGAGCTGACATATCCTGCCACGGAAAGCAATCCAGTGATGATAGCTGAGGTAAGGCCTGCTCCCACCTTCATTCCAACAGAGCTGCCCGCAAAGATCAGACTTTCCTGGCGAATGTGGGTTTTCCACTGGCCAAACTCTACCACGTCACCAAGGAATCCGAATACGATTGAGTTCAGCGGTGCCAATCCGATGGCACGGATCACACAGCTCATTACCATCCAGGTGAAGCTGTGCGGATTGAAGCAAAACAAAATCTGTCCCACCAGGGCAAGAATTACTCCTGCCAGAGACATATTTCTCTTTCCAAAGCGTTTCAAAAGCATGGGCGAGCAGAAGGTTACTGCCACGATTAACAGCGTCTCTGTCAGATACAGCGCACTGTACATCCAGGTGTCATTGTTAAATATATATTTACAGTAATAGGGAAGAATCGTACCTGTGATACAGTAAATTCCATTCTGCATGGTCCACAGAATTACCACTGCCCAGAAATACTGGTTACATACAAGGGCTTTCAATGCCCTCTTTGCGGGAACCTTTTCCTGATTTTTTTTCGCTTCAATTTCCACGGTCTCTTCACATTTGAAGAAGCAGATCAGCAAAAGCACCAGTGCAATGGCTGCCCAGATTGCCATGGTCTTTGCCCAGGCTGCCTGATCGTCACCAAACAATTTCACCACCGGCATGGTACACGTAACTGCCAGGATTCTTCCAAAAGGTGACAGTCCCATACGAACGATACTTAACATATCTCTCTCAGCAGACACTCTTGTCATCATGGCAGACAAGCTGCTGTAGGGCAAATTGATGGCTGTATAGCAAACAGTTGTTACAAAATTATAGGTCACAAACATATAGAAAAACTGCATTGTCTCCGTTGTATGGGGCACAGTAAACAAAAGCACTGCTGAGATGGCGTAAGGTACGCTCATCCACAGAATCCAGGGTCTTGCCTTTCCCCATTTGGAATTTGTCTTCTCCACAATAATTCCCATAACTGCGTCCGAAAATCCATCGAACAAACGTGAAAGCAACATCACCATACCTACTGTGGCAGGGCTGACTCCCACATAATCTGTATAAAATAAAGTCAGGAGTGTACTGATCATACCAAATACAACGTTACACGCGGTGTCACCGCATCCATATGCAAATCGGGTTCCCCAATTCAATGTTCCTTTTCCGTTTTCCTTCATCTTGCCTCCTGTTCTCTTCTGCTCTTACAGAAGCTCTTTCTCAATCCGTTCTCTTGCCTCAGGAGCTTGTTTATCCATTTTCTCCGGGAAGCCAAACATGGATACACATGCGATGTTGTCGCCTCCCACTTTTGGAGCATCTGCCTTTAACTGTTTATTTGCAAAATCCATTTCTCTCAATGTGTCGAAAATTCCATCAAAATCCACATCTCCTTCACCCATAGCCAAGTGCTGATGAATGGTCACATCTGCCTTTCCTCTTCCGTTTAACCATGGCGGATTGGCAATGTATCTGCAATCTAAGGTCTGATTGAAGGTGTCAGCAAACAGTACATGAGTCAGCTCATCTCCTGCGTATTTCAACATGGAACGCACGTCGCCTTTGCCTTCATCATAGAAAAATCCATGAGGGGAAGAATATACATAGCCCAGATTTTTGGAGCGGAAAGATTTTACCAAATCACATGTTTCATTGTTCAGCTCACAGAAATCATAGGGGTGAGACTGAATCTCCACACGAAGCCCTTCTCTCTCAATAATGGGAAGAAGTTCTTCCATGGATTTAAACCACATACCGTTGCAGATTTCCTGCTGGTTGGGGTCTCCAGAAAGCTCTGTGTTGATTACCGGAACGCCCATGTTGACTGCTATCTCGATCATACGCTTCCAGTTTGTCACTGCGAACTGTCTCTGCTCCTCAGTGGGGCCGGACCAGCGATATACTACGATAAAAGAAGAAATCTCCAAGCCAGTCTCTCTGAGTGCCTTTCTGTATTCTGCCTCACACTCCTTGGAAAACAGAGGATGTTTATAAAATGGGTTGATACGTGGATGGGGAGACTGCTCAATATATTTGTATCCCCAGTCTGCAACCTGGTGTACCATGCGGTTGATATCCATCTGTTTTGCCAAAACATCTACATCAAATGCTATCTTCATACAAAAACCTCCTAAAAAATGTATAAAAGAAGCACGCGGCGTTTTAGACGTTTCTGTCATCAGACACCTTTCTATGCCGCGTGCTTAAAGTTGCAAATATTCTTGAAAAGGTCCAGTGGACCTTATTTAAGCCACCTTTAATTATTCTATAACCGATTTCTTACTCTTACTTGCTGATTGTCTGTAAAAGAGCGTCAATGGAGGTTGCAACTCCTGCTTCTACAGACATGGTCAAATCCTCCATCTCCAGAGATACATCTCCGTCATATCCCATCATGCTGAGTACAGAGAAGAATTCTTTCCACCACTGAAGGTCTTTGCCACAGCCCACAGCCACATAGTTCCATACTCTGTCAGCAGATTCTGTCACAGGCTTTGGCTCTAAGATACCATTGATATCAGACAGTCCTCTTTCGATACGTGCATCCTTTCCATGTACATGGAAGATACATCCCTTCAGTGCACGGGCTGCTGCAATGGGATCTGCGCCTAAGATCATCATGTGAGATGGATCCAGGTTGATACCAATCATTGGATCTGTAGCGTTTCTCAGCTTCAGCATTGTCTCTGCGGACCATACCATAGTTCCAGGGAACTCTTCAATGGCAATCTGCTCTACACCGCACTTTTTGCAGTGAGCGGCAAACTCATTCCAGAATTCAATAGTTACTTTCCACTGATATTCATAAGCTGGTGCCATGAAATCCGGCCAGGAAACAGTAGATGTAATCCAGTTTGGCGTGGTATCTGTCTCATTTCCTGCTGGAAGTCCTGCCATAGCTACGATTTTCTTTACTCCCAGCTTTCCTGCCAGTTCTGCACAGTCATACATGGAATCTTTGTAATCCTTGCCAGTCTGTGATGGCCACAGAGGGTTACAGGATGTGTTCAGGGCACTGATTCTCATTCCTCTCTTGGTCAGTTCCTGCTGGAATGCTCCTAATTTAGCAGGATCTGCCAGTAATTCTGCGGTGTTGCAGTGCTTGCGGGCTCCCCATCCTCCTGCTGTCATTTCTACTGCATCGATTCCCAATGATTTTACTTTATCAAGCATATCTGTGTAAGACAAATCTGCAAAAACATCTGTACATATTGCTAACTGCATATTATTACCTCCTATTATATATGATTTCATGACTTTTCTGAAGTTTTATTTATTATTTGAAATCTATTATTTGAAATCCACCCATACACCGCCTTTGTCTGCAGATTCTACACATTTTGTCACCCAACGGATTCCTTCGATACCTGCATCAATTCCAGGATACACCAGATTGTTTAGGGTTTCCTCATCACCTCTGTCTTTGGCATCCATAGCGATGGCAAATTTCAGGTAAATATTAGCCCAGCTTTCCGGAAGTCCTTCTGCATGTAATGCACCAAGACGCTCATCTGCGTTACACTCGTCATACAGGTAAGGCATAGCACGGATCATTTTACGGATTGGCTCTCCCTGTACCTGGTACAGTAATTCGTTTGGCTGATTGTCAGAGAACTCAACAGATGCTTTGGAACCAACGATGCGAATCCTGTGTCCATCCATGCAACCTGCGTTTACAGCAGATGCCCACATACGTCCTACAGCACCGTTCTCATAACGCATCAGTACATAAGCGTTATCCTCAAGCGGAGCACGGGATTTTACAAAGCTCTGACGGTCACACAGTACCTGTTTTAATTTCAGTTCCGGGCAGATCAGCTCAGACATATAGAAGGTATGTGTGGACAGGTCCCCAAGTACAAAAGATGGGCCGGATTTCTCTGGATCTACACGCCATTTCTGTCCTTCAGAAACCTTGTCGCCAATCTCATCGCAGGCAAATCCATGTGTATACTGTAACTCTACCATATGGATGTCACCAAGGTCGCCGTTTTTCACCATCTGGCGCATCTGAAGCAGTAACTGGCTTCCGGAGAATCCGTATGTAACACCAACGATCTTGTTCATCTTCTCAGCCAGAGCTTTGATTTCTTCGCCTTGCTCTACTTTGAAGAACAGCGGTTTCTCACAGATGACATGAAGTCCAGCTTCCAGAGCCGCCTTAGCAATTTCATAATGTGTGAAGTTTGGTGTTGCGATGGATACTACTTCGATTCCATCTTCACGTTTTGCTTCCTCTGCGAACATGGTCTTGTAATCCGGATATAATCTGTCTTCTTCGATTCCCAGGTTTTTACCAAAATCCTTGCATCGTTCATAGTCAATGTCGAATGCGCCTGCTACCAGCTCAAATGCGGTGTTGTCTCTCAGTGCTCCCAGACGATGCTTATATCCTACATTACCTGTACGGCCGCCGCCTACCATAGCCCAACGATAAGGTCTTGTGATCTTTTTCTCTCCATTTAACATAATTTTGCTCTCCTTTGAATTCATTATTTTTGTTATTATATGTGTTGAATTGTTTTAATTTTTTGCTTTTATTAAATTTTCATTTTAAAGTGTTTGTTGCTCAAAACGCGCGCTGTTTTTTAGTAATTATGAACAATTTTCTCTTTTATTTTTTGTTTTATTTGTTCATTTCCTTGACTGTAATTGTATTATATACTATAAATATTAAATGGTAAATACTGCATCTTGTTCAAAAATTCATCAATCTTGCTTTTTACAAGTGCAGATAAATCGTTAAGTAAATGACAATTTTGAATAGGAGAATGTATTATGAAAAGTGTAGATCCGGGGATTCTTCCTCAGTCCGTCTGTTTTTCCTTCACGCCCTCAGAGCTGGCAAAACAATTGTATTTCTATCCCACCTGGTGCGGCCACTACTACTGTAATAAGAACTACTTTATGCGCCGCGATACCTTTCCCCCGCTGCTGGTGGTATTTGTGAGAAATGGTCTGTTCCATTTTGAGTATCGGGGGCTGACCTTTGATGCCGGAAAAGGCGATGTGATATTGCTGGATTGTACAGAGCCGCATTACTATCAGGCCTATGACGGGCTGGAGTTTCTGTACATGCATTTTGACGGTTCCAACTCCCATGAGATTTGTCAGCACATCTTAGATCAGAATGGCCCTCTCTTTCAGAGAGATAACAACGTATTGATTGGGCGACAGCTCTATAATATGGTAGAATTCTATGTCCACGATGGTATTGAGTCCATGTTTCAAAGTTCCATGCGAATCTACCACATCTTCGAATATCTGCTTGCCCCTGACATCCAGAAATTCCACAATGAAAATCCTGTGGAAATGGCTATCCGCCACATTCGTTCCAATGTAGGAAAGGATATCTCTTTAGAGGAGCTGGCCAATGTGGCAAACTTAAGCCCTTATTATTTTGCCCACTGTTTTAAGGACCAGACCGGCTTTTCTCCCATGGAATACGTCATCAATACCCGTCTGGACCGCACCAAGATTATGCTGGCAAATACCACCAGGTCCGTGTCAGAAATCGCCTACGAAGTGGGCTATTCCTCCAGCAGCAGCCTGATCAATATGTTTGTGAAGAGAATGGGAATGTCGCCGACTCAATATCGAAAGTCTTATCAAAATACTTCTGAGTAGAGGAAGTATTCCCTTTTTCCACATATTAAAAGGCAAACTATATAAAAAGGGTACCTAAAAAAGAAGAAATCGGCGCCGTCACTATTTTGCTGCCGATTTCTTCTTATTATAGTAGTATTTTATTTGAATCTAAAACGTTTCTCTGGGCAAATAGATATAAAAGATACTTCCCTGGCCTTCTCTTGATTTCAGGCGAATAAATCCCTGACCCATGATGATGATTTCCCTTGCCAGATATAATCCCAGTCCAACACCGTCCTCCTGCTGTACTCTGGGGCTTCTGTAAAAACGATTAAAGATCTGTGCCTGCTCGGATTCAGAAATTCCAATGCCGGAGTCTGTGACGGAAATGCGCACAAACATTTCATAAGGCTCAACCGCTAGGCAGATTTTACTGCCGGAAGGGGAATATTTGATGGCATTATCCACAATGTTGCAGATGGCCTCTGTAGTCCATTTTCCATCGTAGCAGGCATCGCAGTCCGAACAAGACCCCAGAACAATCTGACTGCCTTTTGCCTTGGCCTTGGCTTCCCCCAGCTGAACCAGCTCATAAAGCAATTCTTTGACTGGGTGGGGACTGGCTTTCACCTGAATAGTCCCTGCTTCCATCCGGGACATTTTTACCAGAGATTGAATGAGAAATTCCAGACGGATGGACTGCTGATGGATTTTCTCTGCCAGCAATCCAGACTCTTCATTTAATTCCTGTTCCTTTAGAAGTTCTGAGTATAATTTCAGATTTGAGATGGGGATTCTGGTCTGATGAGAGATATCTGAGATTAGAGCTTTCAGCGTGGCCCTCTCCTTTTGAACCTTCTGACTGCTTAAAGCTGCAGAGCTTAAATAGCGCATCCATTTAGATTCCAGCTTAGACAGCTCCGTCTCATCGTAATCACTTTCGCAAAAAGTGCCGTCGATGGCTCTGTCCACCATTTCATTTAAACGGTCATAGGTTTTTCCACTGATTCGAAGCCGCATGATTATCACTCCTCTTTCCAGACGTAACCCACACCGTATACTGTCTGTATGTGTACTGGCTTTGAGGGGTTGTCTTCGATTTTCTCTCGCAGACGGCGAATAGAAACAGACAGGGCATTTTCATCCACATACTCCGCCCCATCAGTCCAGAGACGATCCACCAGCACATCTCTGGGCAACGCCTGATTGACATTTTTCACCAGAAGGCCTAAAAGCTTCTGTTCCGTCTTACTCAAAAAAATTTCCCTACCTCCTTTTCGAAATACCATCTCATCAAATCGGAAAGAAAACTCCCCACTCTGATAATCATTGGCGGGAACCTCCTGTCTTCGCAGCAGGTTGTGAATTCTGGCTCTCAGCACCGCCAGAGAAAATGGCTTTGTCATATAGTCGTCGGCTCCCAGCTCCAGTCCCATGACTTCGTCCATCTCCATGTCAGTGGCGGTGAGCATCAGTACCGGAGTTCTGCCCTTGCTTCGTATTTCTTTTAAAAGATCATAGCCGCTGCCATTGGGTAGATTTACGTCCAGCAGAAACAGCTGATACTCCTTCTCCTTTATTTTTCTTCTGGCATCTTCATAGGAAAAGCTCTGGTCAAAATGATACTCTTCTCTTTTTAATGCCAGCACAATACCATCGTTCAATGTCTGGTCATCCTCTACAATTAAAATTTCCGTCATAACATCACCTCTCTGCTGTCCAAACATGGGGCGGCCTCCTGACAAATCCTCCCACACCATGTAATATTTTGAAATTTTCCTTCTATATTAACAGTGTCTTGTTCCAGGTATCAATCTCCCGTTCATTATATCATACCAAAATACCTCACGCCACCTTTCCGCTTGAAAAGTATGGCATGAGGTATTTGGGGGTTGTTATAGAGGTAATTGTAAATCAATTGTATATTTCAGAGCTCACCTGAAAATATGTCGGAATTTTTGTGTAAATCTTGATTTGAAATCGAATGAGTTTATAAGTTACAAGGTTGTGGTAAATCCACCGTCTACACTGATGTGCCATCCGTTTACATAGTCTGATGCTTTACTTGCCAGATATACGATAGTTCCCATCAGATCTTCCATCTCACCCCAGCGGCCTGCTGAAATGCGATTGGTAATCTTGTTGTAGAAGGCAGGGTCCTTGCGAAGCTCTGCGTTTACCTCTGTTGCCAGAAAGCCCGGACAGATGGCATTGGTCTGGATATTAAACTCACCCAGTTCGTTGGCAAACACTCTTGTCAAACCGATAACACCATGTTTGGATACAGTGTATGGCGGACAATGCTTGTCTGCGGTATAGGACAATGCAGAACCGATGTTGATGATTTTTCCACCGCCCTGCTTCTTCATGATTTTAGCTACTGCATGGGATAAGAAGTATACTGCATTCAAATCCAGGTTGATACACATATCCCAATAGCGGTCCGGATAATCCTCAAAGGGTGCGAAAGCACTTGCTCCGGCATTGTTTACCAGAATATCAATTTTTCCATAGGTTTCCATACAGCCGTCTACCACCTGCTGAATGTACTCCTTGTTGGTCAGATCTCCCTGGATAAACTCCACTCTGCGTCCTTCTGCTTCCACCAGCTCTTTCACCTCAGACACATCATCGGTAAAATGAGGAATGTAAAGGTCTGCTCCAGCCTTTGCGAAAGCCACTGCATATGCCATACCAAGTCCCTGGTTGGCTCCTGTGATAATTGCCACTTTACCCTTCAGGCTGAAAAAGTCCATTGAAAAATTGCCAAAATCTGTCGCCATAATCTATTACCTCCTAAGCCAGTAATTCCTTGATTGTCTTAGCAATACCTGTTCTGTCCATTCCATAGAATTTATAGATTTCATCAGGATCACCCAGTACAGAGAACTGATCCGGCATACCAATACGTTTGAATTTACCTTTATAGCCAGCTTCCATAAGAACTTCTGCTACAGCTCCACCCAAACCACCGTTGATGGAGTGGTCTTCCACAGTTACCACGTTGCCAGTTTTTTCTGCCACACGGATGATAGCATCAGTGTCCAGAGGTTTGATGGTGTGCATATCCAGGATACCTACACTTAAGCCTTCCTCAGCCAGAAGCTTGGTGGCCATCATACACTCATACAGACTGGAACCTGTGGAAATGATAGTTGCATCTTTTCCTTCCAGAAGGTCGATTGCCTTACCAATCTCATACTCATAGTTTTCAGCGTAGATGTTTGGAGAACCGGCACGGTCGATACGGATGATCATTGGACCATCATAGTCCATAGATGCACGGATAACTTTTCTACACTGATCTGCGTCAGCGGGAACTACTACGGTCAGATTTGGAATGGCACGATACAGTGCCAGGTCAGCGATGTCATTGTGAGTTGGGCCCCCGCCTGCGGTAACACCGGAGTGAGTTCCAATCAATCTTACTTTTACATCGTTGTATGCGATATCGGTATGGATCTGGTCTGCTGCACGCAGAGGCAGGAATGGTCCGAATACCTGGGCGAATACGGTGTGGCCTGCCAGTGCCATACCAGCGGAAGCACCTACCTGGTTTGGCTCTGCGATACCAAAGTTAAAACAACGGTCCGGATATTTTGCTACCATTTTTCCCGCACTGGAAGAAGGAGCTACGTTATCGCTGTATGTAAAGAGGAATTCCTTTCCTTCATCTGCAAGTTTCATCAATTCTTCACCATATGCCTCACGAGCATTGGATAACATCTGATCAAAATCAAAAGTAGTCTTTACTGCCATAATTATCTCACCTTCCTATTCTTTTCAACATCTGCTAATGCTTCTTCCAACTGTTCCTTAGCGATACCGCCGCCATGCCATTTATAATTTCCTTCCATAAAGTCTACGCCTTTACCTTTTACGGTATTGGAAATGATAAAGATTGGCTTTCTGGGTGTTACCGGGTCAACCTCCGGCAATTTCTCCAATGCTTCGCATACCTGAAGCATGTCATTTCCATCCTCAATATTGATCACTTCCCAGCCAAAGGCTTCTAACTTCTTATCCAGAGGATCCAAATTCATAACGTTGGCAGTTGGGCCTGTCATCTGTACCTGATTCTTATCCACGATGGCAACCAGATTTCCAAGCTGATAATGCCCTGCTGCCATGATTGCTTCCCAGTTGGTTCCTTCATCCATCTCACCGTCACCAACCATTACGATGGTTCTCCATGGAGCTTTGCTTGCTCTTGCGCCCAACGCCATACCAACAGCGATGGGAAGTCCGTGGCCTAAAGATCCGGCAGAAACTTCAATAGCAGGAACGTATTTGCGGTTGGAGTGCATACCAAATTTAGCAGTATCCAGTGTCTCAAAATGCTCTACCATATAGTCCATAGTGTACATTCCCATATCCTGGAAAATTGTATATAAAGTCTCACTGCAGTGACCTTTACTCAGAACAAAACGGTCTCTGTCTTCCATTTTCGGGTTGGCTGCATCATATTTCATGTACTCATAGTACAGAGCCACTGCCATCTCCACGATAGACAATTCTCCTCCCAGATGTCCCATGCCGATGCGGTAAATAAAGTTTAACAGATCTTTTCTGATTTTCAGACATTTGTCTTCCAGTTCAATCACACGATTAATATCTACTTTGCTCATTTTTTAAGCTCCTTTCTCTATTATTCTTTTATTCCAAGTCGTCATTGCATTGGATTAATACTTTCAAATATTTGCCGGAAATATGTGCCTTGAACGCCTCTTCCGCTTCATCCAGAGGGAATACCTTGGAAGTAAAGTCATCCAACTGATATTTGCCAAGCATCTGAATAGCTCTTGGGTAGGCATATGGTGCAACGAAGAATCCAGTAACGGTAATTTCGTTTAAGAAGCAATACTGATACCTGTCTATTATACAAATCTCAGA
>CAMQZX010000125.1 GCA_947039785.1 uncultured Lachnospiraceae bacterium
CTAAAAGAGAAATTGACCGAATGCTCTTTTTCAGAATGTACAGCCGGATGTCTGGTGAATCTTGCAAAGGTTATCAGAGTAGGCAAGGAGGATATCACGGTAGGCCAGATACAGCTGCCGCTGTCGCGCCGGTTAAAAAAGAGTTTTACCCAAGAATATATCAGCTATATAGGAGGTGGCTTCTGATGGGTATTAATGGAATCATAACCATAAATTTTATTCACTTTCCCATGGAGCTTTTGATCTGCGAGGCTGCATTCCTTGTACACAAGCCCCGGCGGGAAAAATTTATTCTCAGGCTGTTTACATCACTGACAGCATATTTTGTCCTGTGCGGCATATGGATGAACCTGATTCAAAGGTCTGCCGGGAGACATATCTTTCCGTATGTGCTGCTTTATCTGGGATATGCAGTGATGACGGCTCTCCCGATATGGTGCTGCTTTGAGATGCGGCGGCTGGAGGTGCTTTTTTCGGTTGTGGGCGCTTATGCAACGCAGCATATGTGCTATGCCTTTTTAAGAATCACTTTGTATATGGCAAGGCATTCCCTGGAAACAGAAGGAATCGGGCGCTTTGTGACACAATATGTTTTTTACGTGATATGGGCAGTGCTGGTATATTTTGTATTCATATACAAAAATCAGAATAAGGAGGATTTCAGCGTGGAGGATATCCGGATTGGGATTTTTGCAGTGATTCTTGCGGTTGCTGCTGTGGGGCTGAGCGTATATTATTCATATCCTGTTGAAACCACGCCGGTGGATAAATATACCTGCATCCTGTGCCCGGCATATGGCTTTTTGTGCTGTGCCCTTGTCCTTGCAATGGAATACTATGTCCTGCGTGAAAACAGGATGAAAAAGGAACAGGAGGTCATGGAGCAGCTTCTGCAGATGGCGGATGCACAGCAGAAAAGCTCAAAGGAAGCCATTA
Organism: uncultured Lachnospiraceae bacterium; assembly: GCA_947039785.1. GTDB lineage: Bacteria > Bacillota > Clostridia > Lachnospirales > Lachnospiraceae > JALFVM01. The sequence continues at coordinate 937 of CAMQZX010000125.1, forward strand.
ACATTATCAATATAAAGTGCCATGACCTGAAGCATCAGATCCGGATGCTGGAAAAGATTCCGGATGAGGAAGGGCGCCAGGAATATGTGAAGGAGATCCAGGAGGCGGTTTCTATTTACGATGCCATTTTCCATACTGGCTGTGAGCCGCTGGATTATATTTTACGGGAAAAATGTCTGCTCAGCAATGAATACCATGTAGCGTTCAGTTGTATGGCAGACGGCAGCCTGATCAATTTCATGCATCCGGCTGATATTTATGCGCTGATCGGGAATGCGTTCGATAATGCGCTGGAATGCGTGGTGAATGAGCCGGAGGAAAAGAGAACCATCAGCCTGCATATCAAACGAAACGGCGCTATGATCCTGATTCATATGGAAAACCGGTGCAGCATACAGCCGGAATTTCACAATGACCTGCCGGTGACGAACAAAGAGGATAAGAACAGGCATGGATTTGGGGTGAGAAGTATGCGGTATATCGCAGAAAAATATAATGGGGAGCTGTATATGAAGGTTAACGGGGAGATGTTCGTCGCAGACATTCTCCTGCCTGTACAGAATTAACCGTTTTTATCAGAAAAAAGACCACTTTTCGCAGAATCACTTTCTTGTTTCTTTTTTTTCGTATAATGATGATATCAATCATGAAAGAGAAAAGGGAGGAAAAGAAAGTGATTCAATTTATTGTGGACATGGTTTCACCATTCTTTTTGGGGCTGGGGGTGAGCCAGACAGATATCGACAACTATGCCAATCAGCTGAGCAGCTATGCGTACGCAATTCTGGGATTGTCCGTGGCAGCAGTCATTGTGATGGTGGCAGCCCATTGGCTGGTCAAAAAGGGAACCCGCCATGTGGTTCGTACAGGGGCAGCAGTGAGCTGGGTGCTGGTAGTATGTATCCTTGTAAATGTGATATGCTTCGGCCCCATGTATAACAATCTTGCACCGATCATCAATGGCAGGGCAAGTGTTGCAGAGGAGACGGTAGAAAATTCAAAAGAGGTGATTCAAAAGGTCGGGGAAGAGGGAATGGTACTTCTGGAAAATAATGGGATTCTTCCTCTTTCCAAAGAGAAAAAGAACATCAATGTTTTTGGATGGGCTTCTACTTCCCTGATTTTTGGCGGAACCGGCTCCGGAGCCAGTGACGGCGCCGGAAGCATCGGGGTAATCGAAGCCCTTGAGAACGCAGGCTTTCAGACAAACCATACACTGACAGATATGTACAGGGAATACTGTGCAGAGAGGCCAACAAGTGTGAAGTCCGCTGTAAATCCGGAATGGAGCATGAGGGACTGGACTTTGCCGGAGCCTGCCGCAGATTATTATACAGAAGAGATCATGGCAGAGGCGGAGGAATTTTCCGATACGGCAGTGGTAGTGCTTGCCCGCTCCGGAGGCGAGGGACGGGATGAGCCGTTAGATATGAATGAGGCGATCCATGGAACCTATGACCTGCGCGGCAAGATGGGAACCGGCGAATATAATTATTATGATGCAGCTTATACCAATAATGGAGACAGCGATGATTTTGAAGCAGGGGAGCACTATTTAGAGCTTTCCAATACGGAAGAAGCTATGATTGATCTGGTCTGCGATTCCTTTGAAAACGTGGTGGTTGTAATCAATGCTAATAATGCAATGGAACTGGGCTGGGTAGAGGAACATGAGCAGATCGGCGCAGTAATCCTTGCCCCGGGTACGGGAGCGACAGGAATGCAGGCGCTCGGAAGGATTCTGAACGGAGAAGTCAATCCATCCGGTAAGACCGTGGATACTTATGTATATGATCTTAAGGATACGCCGTCCTATCAGAACTTTGGAAACTTTGTCTATAACAATGTGGAAGAACTGGTGCAGGCAAATCTGGAAGCGGATCCCGGCTATCAGGGCGTTCAGGGATTTGCGAATTATGCAGAAGGAATCTATGTAGGATATAAATTTTACGAAACGGCAGCAGAGGAAGGCTTTATCGACTATGAGGAAAAGGTGCAGTATCCCTTTGGATATGGCCTTAGCTATACCACATTCGATCAGAGCATTGAAAACTTTACCGACCATGGAGATACGGTTTCCCTGGATGTATCTGTGACGAATACAGGAGATACGGCCGGAAAAACGGCGGTAGAGCTGTATTACACGCCTCCTTATACGAATGGAGGGATTGAAAAGGCATCTGTGAATCTGATTGATTTCGGAAAAACCGACATTTTGGAACCAGGGGAATCCCAGACCATTTCCTTTGCATTGGAAAAGGAGGATATGGCAGCTTATGATTCCACTGGAATCAAAGTCGAAGGCGGCGGATATATCCTTGAAGAAGGGGAGTATGTCATTTCCTTACGGGCAGATTCCCATACAGTAATCGATGAAGAAACTTTTACGGTCAGCAAGGATATTGACTACAGTGAGGATGGTCGTACCAGTGATCTTACAGCGGCTGTCAATCAGTTCCAGGATTACTCTGCAGGAGATGTGACCTATCTTTCCCGTGCAGACCATTTTGCAAACTATGAGGAGGCCACAGCGGCGCCGAAGGATACGGCATATGAGATGGACGAGGAGACACTTGCGAACGTAACAGAGAAGTCAGTGGCGTTTTATGATCCGGAAAAATATGACAATCCGGACGATGAGATGCCTGCGACGGGAGCAGACAATGGACTTAAACTGGCGGATCTGACAGGCAAAGATTACGAGGATGCTATATGGGACAGCCTTCTGGATCAGCTGAGCGTGGATGACATGGTTGAAATGGTTAACCTTGCCGGGTTCCAGACCGTTGCAATAAAGTCCGTAGGAAAAGTCGCAACACTGGATAGTGATGGAACCTCCGGGCTGAATGACTGGTATATTCAGGTATATGGAACTGCATTCCCCGTGGAAGTGCTGATCGCCCAGACATGGAATAAAGCCCTCGCCTATGAGACAGGCAGTGCCATTGCACAGGAATATGCAGACTGTGGAATTTATGGGTGGTATGGCCCGGCAATGAATATTCACCGGAATGCCTTTGGCGGACGAAATTTTGAATATTATTCGGAGGATCCTGTCCTGTCCGGTTATATCGCTTCGAGCGAGGTAAATGCGGCGGTGGAAAAAGGAGTATATCCGTATATCAAGCACTTTGTATTGAATGAACAGGAAAGCAACCGCTGCTGTATGCTTCTGACTTATTCGGATGAGCAGGCAATCCGTGAAATTTATCTGAAGCCTTTTGAAATCTGTATTAAGAATTTTGATTTTGAAAGCCATAAACCTCTTGCAGTAATGTCCTCTTTCGTATTCATCGGTGATAAATGGTGCGGCGCCAATCCAAACCTTTTGAACAATGTACTTCGTGATGAATGGGGCTTTAAGGGGATGGTACTGACAGACTGGAATGGCTCCTATGGATATCAGAATACGGATGACTGTGTCAGAAACGGCAATGACGCAATGCTTGGATTTAACCAGAATGAGTCGAATAAGATTACAGATTCGGATTCCCCTACACTGGTAAAGGCTCTCAGGCAGGCTTCCAGGAACATCCTTTATACAGTTGCGAACAGCGGGAACTATACATCTGAAGATGCAAATTCCGGAGAAATGCAGCAGATGACAAAGATATTTATTGCAGCAGATGCATTCATTGCTGTTCTTTGTCTGGGGATTATGTTAGTCATCGTGATCAGGTGGTTGAAAAAGAGGAAAACAGAGATTGCTATTGAGGTTCAGAAAGAAGAATAGCGGTATATAGGAACAGTCATAAAGAGGGAATTGGGAGTCTCCCAGTTCCCTTTTATGGGGAAGGATATTCTTATGAAACATAAAGATATGATTGATAAAATGACTTTAGAAGAAAAAGCGGCGATATTAAGCGGAAAAAGTGAATGGGAAAGCAGGGATATCCCCCGCCTTAATATCCCTTCCATTTTTTTATCAGACGGGCCTCACGGAATCCGGAAACAGGAAGGCGCAGGGGATCATCTGGGGCTCAATGCATCCTTGCCGGCTACCTGTTTTCCCACTGCGGCAACGATTGCCAACAGCTGGAATGAACAGCTGGGAGAAGAAATCGGGCAGGCATTAGGGGAGGAGGCAGCAGTACAAGGGGTAAATGTTCTCTTAGGGCCGGGGCTTAATATGAAGCGCAGTCCCTTATGCGGACGGAACTTTGAATATTTTTCAGAAGATCCTTATCTGGCGGGAAAAATGGCAGCGTCCTATATAAAAGGAAGCCAGAGCCAGGGAGTGGCTGCCTGCCCAAAGCATTTCGCTGTGAACAGCCAGGAAGAACGGCGCATGGCTATGAATGCTGTGTTAGATGAGCGGACATTGCGGGAAATCTATCTGACGGGCTTTGAGATTGCGGTAAAAGAAGGAAACGCAAAATCCATTATGATCAGCTATAATGAGATTAATGGGATATATGCCAATGAAAATAAGCATCTTCTTCAGGACATTTTAAGGGGTGAGTGGGGCTTCCGAGGATTTGTTGTAACCGATTGGGGCGCTTCCAATGATCATGCAAAGGGTGTAGCAGCGGGATCGAATCTGGAGATGCCAAATCCCGGCCTTGATCCGGCAAGAGAAATTATCCGGGCAATTGAGAATAAAACCCTTACGATGGAGGAACTGGATACCTGTGTAGACCAGCTTTTGGATATTGTATTCATGCTTACGGATAAAAATAAGGAGCAAAGAAAGTCTTTTAATGAGAAGAAACATCATGATCTGGCAAGGAGAGCTGCCGCCGAAAGTGCGGTATTACTTAAAAACAACGGAAATCTTTTGCCCTTAAAGCCTAAGAGTAAGGTGGCACTGATCGGAGATTTTGCTGTGGAACCGAGATATCAGGGGGCAGGTTCCTCAATGGTAAATCCTACTTTTATAGAGACTATGGAGAAGGCTGCCCCAAATTATGACCTTCAGGTAGTGGGAATGAACCGCGGGTATATCAGAAGCGGCGGAGAAGATGCAGCAATGAAAAAAGCGGCCCTTGAGCTGGCACAGACTGCAGATGCAGTTCTTTATTGTTTTGGGCTTGATGAATTAAGCGAATCTGAGGGATTAGACCGGGTACATATGAGAATTCCTCAAAACCAAATTGAGTTATTAGAAAGTATTGCACAGGTGAATCCGAATATTGTGGGTATTTTAAGTGCGGGTGCCGTTATTGAAATGCCCTGGCAGGTTTCGTGCCGGGCAATCCTTCATGGATACCTTGCAGGACAGGCTGGTGCCAGTGCGATACTTGATATACTGACTGGCAAAACCAATCCGTCCGGCAGATTGGCGGAAACCTATCCTCTTCGCTATGAGGATACGCCTGCATATAGAAATTTTCCTGCAATGGAGAGAAACGCAGAATACAGAGAGGCTCTCTATATTGGATACCGGTATTATGATACAAATCATATAAAAGTCCTGTATCCCTTTGGCTTTGGTTTATCTTATACAGAGTTTGAATATTCGGATATCAAAGTGGATTGTGATGGAGTGACATTTACGCTGACGAATACCGGGAAAACAGACGGGGCAGAAGTAGCCCAGTTATATGTAGGCCTGCCTGATGCGATTGTTTTTCGTCCGCAAAAAGAATTGAAAGGTTTTGTCAAGGTTTTTTTGAAAGCGGGAGAAAGTAAGGAATTGAAAATCCCATTTGATGATAAAACTTTCCGGTATTGGAATGTAAAGACAAATAAGTGGGAGATAGAGGCAGGAACTTATCAGATCATGGTTGGGGCCAGTGTTGCAGATATCCGTTTGAGTGGGAAATTAAATGTAGGTGGAACTACAACAATGTTTCCTTATAATCCGGCAGAATTGCCGTACTATTATACTGGAATTGTGCAGCAGATATCAGATCAGGAATTTGAAGCGCTGCTTGGACATCCAATCCCCGTTGGAAAATGGTCTGGGGAACTTGGATTTAATGATGCTATCTGCCAAATGTATTATGCAAAAAGCGGATTGGCAAGATTTGTTTATAACCGTTTGAACCGTATGAAGAAAAAGAGTGAGGAAAAGGGAAAACCGGACTTAAATATTCTCTTTATCTATAATATGCCGTTCCGGGCATTGGCAAAAATGACCGGAGGTATGGTCAGTATGGATATGGTAAAAGGAATCCTGACCGTAGTGAACGGACACTTTTTTAAAGGAATTTTTCAGGTCATACGTGGATTTTGGGTTAATAGAAAAGAAAATAAATTATATGAACAAAAATTATCGGACGAGAAATAAGAAGGGACGGATGCGCTATGAAAAGAGTATTAGATTGGTGGATTAGTAAATGGAAGCCATTTGAAGAGAAACATCCTAAGTTAGCAAAATGGGTTTATCAAATATTTTATTTTTTTGTATTTAGTATGGGAGTGACTATTTTTCAGTATTTAGTATTTACTTTTATGCCGGAAATTCTTGGAAAAGAGCTGGCGGGAACAGAATTTATGTGGCCGCAAAAAGAATTGCATTTGTTTGGGGTCGATTTTACATGGAGCCTATTGGGATATAACGTTCTATATGATTCAACAGGAGAAGTATTGATTGGAGGAGGACTTGGCTATTTTATCAGTTATGAGGTAGGGTCTTTCCTTGCACAATGTATCAATTTTCCATTGCAGAGAAATATTACCTTTAAAAGTAAAGGAAATCCGGCTTATCAGGCAATGTGGTACTTTATTGCATGGGTTATCATTTCGTTAATCTGTAATGGGTTTAATAATTTGTGGATGCCGATTGCATCGGTATATGTGGCGCCGGCGATTTATAATTTGCTGGTAACTTTCATTACGGGTGGAGTATCAATGGTGATCTTTTTCTTTGTATTTAAGATCATTTTTCCGGAAGGTGAGAAAAAAGTTAGTGATTAGGTGACCGAACGATTGACATTTTTTGTTGAACAAACTGGGAATTCCTTAAACTTATCAAAGGCCATACGCATGGTGAGGATACAGGGACCGACGTCCCTTGAGGTGGATACCTGATACCCGAGTATGGAACGGGATGCCTTATCCATGATGAGCCAGACATAAGCTTTGAAGCCACTGATCTTTATGTAAATTTAATCGGCAGCCAGTTCGTTGGAAGGGGTATAGTCATAGGAGTCCACGAATGGCCGGATGATGACAGCGGCGGTTTTGGAATAGTTATTGACCATGGTGTGTGAGATATCAACCCCATGGATCTCATTCATGGCCTGAACGGTCTGACGGAGAGAAAGTTTCAGATTGACCCGATAGGTAAGGCACAGCCCCATGATGTAGGCATTGTTTTTCTTGTATTTGAAGGAGGTTGCCCACTTGGGGAGTGATATTGTCATTGGCTGCATGGATGGAATTGCAGGACAGGTGAATTACCTGTTGGATGAAGCGGAGAACTCTGATATAATGGAACTATGTTTATGGAGGTATACCATTATGAGTATTCAATCTGATGTGGAAATAATGTCAATACGTGTGCTGGAAGGTTATGCGCAAGAGCATCAGTTGTCAGAAAATGAAGCAGTTAGTTTATTTTATAAGTACCAGGTATTTGAAAAGCTTATTTTGCAGCATGAATATCTGCACCAGTTGGACTTTAGCGAAACGATTAGATATGTTGAGGAGATTATGGAACAGAAATCATCCGTTCTAGTTTTGTATCACGGAACGAATGTTGCTTTTGATGAGATTGATTTGTCAAAATCGCGTAACAGAAGAGATTTTGGGAAAGGTTTTTATTGCACGATACTTGAAAACCAGGCAAAGGAATGGGCGCATCGTTTATATATGCGTAATTACACTTTAATGCTTTGGATTCGGAATGTCTTGAATTCATTAAAAGCAACCGACAAAAAGGCGGAAACCAGCATTCCTTCGATGTGGTGATTGGGCCGGTGGCTGATGGTAATACAATGGAAACAGTCCAGCTTTATATGTCTGGTATTTTAAAAGCAAATGAGGCCGTTGAAAGACTGCGGTACAATAAAGTAAACAATCAGGTATCTTTTCATACGCCCCTGGCTTTGAAACGGCTGCAGTTTGAGTGCAGGAAGGAGGTACGTTGTGACTGAGGGAAAGTATTTCTTTAACGGAAAAGACATCACAATGAATATATTCATACAGATTCGGGATGTTGTTGATATTATCCAAAATACAACGGGGATGAATTTTCCAGATGCGATGGTTGCATTCTATCATTCAAAAACATATCAGGCTTTGCAAAACACGGAAAATACTTTATGGGCAGAATCAGCAGGCTATATTGCGGACTGTTATTTTGAGGAACAGAAGGCGGAAGGATGCATAGAATAGCAGAAAGCGACGCATTCAGTGAAAAATTTGGATCATTAAGATGTTATGATTTACGACGAATGGAAAAGCAGATGGCTGGAAAATAGCAAATAAGTATCATTAGAAAGAAAATCGGAGATGGGTATATAGAGACCGTGGTTGGCTGCGAGTATCGGTTTGTAGGATAGAGAACGTCCCAGAGTGGCAATTATGAAGGTTGCTTCGGGACGTTTCCTTATTATTTGGATGCTTTGAAATTATTTTTTATAGGAAATATAAGTTTTGTTTGATATCCTTTTTGCGGTTTACTTTCTAGCTGCATTGTTCCTCCGTGTACATCTACAATCTGGCGAACCAAAAGTAATCCTAACCCATGTCTTAGATCTAATCGATCATCAACACTTTCCATGTAATGTGGTTTGTTTTCTAATTCCTGTAACTTTTCAGGTGACAAGCCTATTCCATTATCTTTCACAATGATAGAAAATGTGTTTTCAGAACAATCAAGGAGTAAGGTGACTTCACATCCCTGTGGGTTGTGATGGATGCTGTTTTGGACCAGATTATTGATGGCTCGTGAAAGTAAACGCTCATCGCCTTCTAAGGTGATTATTTCAGCGCCTGGCATGATTTCGATATCAATGGAATGGGTATTAGGAATACCAGTATTAAGTAGTTCAGCAACGTAAGAGCGAAGCAATTTTGATATCCGGATTACTTTTTTATTTAGCGGCTGCATTTCATATTCCAGTTGGGAAACTAAATTCAAATCCTGTACCAGCTCTTTGATTTTAATGCTTTGCATACGTATAATTTCGGCCTGATCTTTGATACAAGTTGTCGCTTCACTGTCACAGGTAATACGTCTTGCATATCCCATAATCATAGAGAGCGGAGTCCGGATATCATGGGAGACACCGCTGATCCAGCTAGCTCTAGCCTGGTTTTGGCTGCTTATGATCCTAGAAGCTTTATTTACACTTTCCGCAACTTCAAAGAGTTCTCCGCTGATGGAAAGGGAAACTGGTCGGCCATCGGAAAGGGTTTCGATGGATGCAATAATCGGTTCCGTATTTTCTATGATCTTCTTTTTGGATAGGAAGTATACCATAAACAGAAAGAGAAGATCAAATGCAACCATGATAATAAAAAAAATCGGAACCATTTTTATGGTTTTGAAAGAATAATAATTGCTTGTCAGCTTGGTATAGCTGTTCTGAGGATAGCCTAAAATCAACAGGCCGTCATCGGTGTTCCGGATAAATACAGGATAGTTTTCAATATAACCTTTAGAGAACACAGCAACGTCTTGAAGAGTATAACTTTCCGGGACGTTTTCTGGCAAATCCACAGACCACATACTTTTTCCTTCTGAATTCAGAAACATCGCCCAGATATGGTTCTGCTCAAGCGCTTGTTTCATCTCTTCGGATATCCCTTTTTCAGCGGATGCATTGGCCGCTTTTTCCAGCATGATTTTTGGAGAGGTTGGGCCATAATCTGTTGTAATGATATTGTGGAAGGCCAGCAAAAAGGAGAGAACATCAATAAATAGAAGTAGTATGACAAGCAGAGAAAAAGAAGCCAGGTGTTTTGATATATATTTTCCAAATGATTTCATGGCATCACTTCCTTATATTGAGTTTGTATCCCAATCCCTTGATTGTAATAAGTGAGACCGGTTTGGAAGGATCGGTTTCTATTTTTTCCCGGATTCGGCGTACATGAGCATTTAAGCTGTTCTCATATCCATAGGGGTTGTCGCTCCAAAGAGCCTCGCAGAGTGCATCGACAGTTACAATCTTTCCTTCATTGCGGGCAAGGGTTTCCAAAAAAATATATTCCATTGCAGTCAGAGAAATTACCTCGCCCTTTTTAATGACTTCAGCCCGGCTGAAATCAATGGTGCAGCTCGCCAAGTGTACCCAAGGGGCATCTTCTTTATAGCAACGGCGGAGAACCGCATAGATACGAAGAAGCAATTCCTCAGGCATAAACGGTTTTACAATGTAATCATCTGCTCCCAGACCTAATCCGGCAAGTTTATCTGCGCCGGTATCCTTTGCTGTCAGAAAAATAATTGGTATATCTGTAAAGCCACGCATCTGCTGCATGAGAAGATATCCATCACCATCTGGCAGCATGACATCCAAAATCGCCAGATCTGGTTTTTCTGTTTTACTAACATTGATTCCATCTCTAGCAGAAATAGCAGTTACAATATTTTGAAAACCATCATCTTTCAGGATGGTTTTTACCATCTCAAGCAATCCCGGTTCATCATCTACAAGCAGGATTTTCTTCGCGTTCAAGAATGAATGATCCATATCATACACCTCCAATAAGCATTATAGCATAGAGAATTTTTTGGGGGTGGCGTTATGCGAAAAAGTAAGGTAAAAGTAAGGATACGAGAATGTAGAAGTCAGGTTGGTGCTGTAACATAAGATTATCGAAAGGAGATGTTGATATGGATTACATTATTACAACTGAACAATTGACGAAAAAATATAAAAACTTTATCTCTGTCAATAATGTATCACTTCATATTAAGAAAGGCAGTATTTATGGATTTCTTGGGCC
>CAMQZX010000126.1 GCA_947039785.1 uncultured Lachnospiraceae bacterium
CTTCCCTTACGATCCTTATGAATATTTTTCTGGAACGACACAACAATTTACTTTACTCAGTACTGCTGCATTTTGGTTTCAATATCCTGTATGTTTTTTTAGATGCAGGAATATTGTTCTTTGTTATTTTAACAGTATTGCATCTGATTGTTACACCTATAGCCGTGCTGTTTCGAAATAAATGTACCTGTAATAGGCAAATAGGCATTTATCGGGAAAGGATAAGTGAAAGATGAAGGAACTTAAAATCGCAGTGGCAGGTATTCCTGCCATTGTTTGGGGAGAAACGTCAGAGAAAGTCTATATCCATGTTCATGGGAAAATGTCTCGCAAAGAGTATGCCAGGGATTTTGCGGAAATTGCAGAGAAAAAAGGTTATCAGACGATTAGCTTTGATTTGCCGGAGCATGGGGAGCGGATAGATCGTAATTATCGCTGTGATATATGGAATGGAATACATGATTTGAATGTGATTGCGGACTATGTATTTTCAAAATGGAATCAGGTAGCTTTGTATGCGTGCAGTCTCGGAGCATTTTTCAGCTTGAATGCTTATTCAGACAGGAAAATAGAAAAATGCCTGTTTCAGTCACCTATAGTGGATATGGAGTATCTGATCTGTAAAATGTTTTTATGGTTTCAGATTACAGAAGAAAGACTTCGTACCGAAAAAGAAATAACAACACCCGTTGACACATTGAGGTGGGACTATTACCAGTATGTAAGAAAGCAACCTATTTGTAATTGGAGTATTCCTACTGCTATTCTTTATGGGGGTAAGGATAACATGCAGTCAGCAGAGGTGATGCAGAAATTTGTACAGAAATATTCATGTGATTTAGCGATTTCTCAAAACAGTGAGCATGCATTTATGCAGGATGGTGACAGAAGTATTGTTGAAAAGTGGTTGGAGAAAAATATTTAGATTTAGAATAGGTGCTTCTAAATAGGTTCTGAAAACCAGAAAATATTACAAGGGGGATTTACTATGGGTAAAACAATTTTTCAAAAAAGTGAATTAACAGAACCAGCTCTGTTTACACCATTCGATACCACGAAAGCAGTGAAGGATTTTCCGGAAATTTGCGTCTCCACATTTTCGGAGAATATTATTCAAAAGTTTGCTTCATTGAGTAATACCAAAAAGATAGCAGCGTTATACACCGCAAATGGCGCAATTCCTGTTTACAAAATCCGTTATAAAGATAGAGATATTGCATTCTACCTATCCAGGGTAGGTGCGCCGGCCTGTGTTGCAGGATTTGAAGAAATCATTGCTATGGGGGCTAAAAAATTTGTATTGTTTGGTTCTTGCGGAGTATTGGACGATGATAAGGTAAAAGAGAATATTATCATTCCAGTTTCGGCTATCCGTGACGAAGGGACAAGCTATCATTATATAGCACCTTCGGTAGAAATCGAAGCGGACGAACATTCCATCCGGGTATTAGAAAATGTTTTAAAAAGCTGTGGTTATTCGTATATAAAAGGAAAAGCATGGACTTCGGACGCTATTTACAGAGAAACGATACCTACTATTTATGAACGCAGGCAGGAGGGATGCCTTGTTGTTGAAATGGAGTGTGCTTCTATGCTGGCTGTTTCACAATATCGGCGGATTCCTTTTATCCAATTTTTATATGGGGCGGATAATCTCAGTTCTGACAAGTGGGAAATCAGGGATCTGGATTTATATGGATTTACGAATGCTGAAAAATATATGCTGTTGGCTTTTGAGTGTGGTTTATCTATGTAACTATAATTGCTTGAGGAAAATCAGGTTTCTAAAGTCCTATATGGATGAAAAATTTGAACAGAACACAAAACGGGCAGAGTCTTATGGGGAAGGGAATGTTTTGAAAGATTTTAAAAGAACAGATTTGCTATTTTCTCTGTGTGGTTTAAATTGTGGATTATCCTATGTACCTAGATGGGCATTGCCCCGGATGCGGCGGCGGAGACGGAAACCAATCCTGCAAGATAGCGAGATGCAGTCTGCAGCATGGCAAACCGAAATATTGCAGTCAATGTCGGGAGTTTCCATGTGAAAAATATGAGGACATGGATGCGTTTGATTCGTTTGTCACTCATCAGAACCAGAAAAGAGATTTGAAGAAACAGCAGGAAATTGGTGTAGAAGCATATCGATCGGAACAAGAAGAGAAAATTCCGGTTTATCAGGGCGCTTAACAAAAGTCAGTACGATTGATGTAGTTAAAATTTGGGTTGATACAGAAACAGGCATAAATTTTGTTTTGTGGAGGGATATATGAAAATTGAAAAGTGTGTAAAAGAGTCTTTTGTTGTGATAGGAAAAGAAGGTTCAACTTTAGACGGAGAGGGTTTTATTCAAAGATTATGGGTTGATGCAAATTCTCATTTTGGAGAAGTTCAGCATTTAGCTAAGAAAGATGAGAATGGAAATATAAGTGGCATATGGGGAGCTATGTCTGATTACTCGCATTCATTCAATCCATGGGAAGATTTCAACAAAGGACTTTATCTTGCTGGAGTAGAATGCAGGGATGACGCAGAGGCTCCCAACGGTTGGACAAAATGGATTATTCCCGGCTATGAATATATTTATATAGAATGTGAAAATGATAATACCTTTTCAAAGACAATAAAATATCTGGAAGATAATGCTATTCCATTGGTGGGAGCAGTCCACGATTTTACTTGTCCGCAGACAGGGAAGAATTATATGTTTTTTCCAATTAGAAAGTTATAAATAAAGTCCCATTTATTGGGAACTCGATAACTCGGAGTCTTTATGGGATTCGTTATATTAAGATGTAGGAAATAATAGAGAAGGTTCCTTATCTGATAAAGTCAGAAACGTTCCATTTAGTCAGGAAAGGATTAAAAATATGCAGAAAGTATTGTTAATTGGCGGAACAGGTCTGGTGGGAAGAGCAATAAACCGGAGTTTGCAGGATGTTTATAATGTAGTAATTACAGCAGGACACCACGATGTAGAGGGCGGGTGGAAGCTGGCGGCGGAGGAGACAGAGCGCCTGCTGTCAATTTTAAATAAAGAAGACCCGGATATTGTAATTTCTTCTATCCGTGGAGATTTTCAAGCACAGTTACGTTTCCATGAATCACTGGCAAATTGGTTGATAGGGAAAGCTAAAAGACTGTTGTTCATTTCTACTGTCAATGTATTTGACGGTGATCTGTCCCGGCCCTGGACAGAGGATGATTTGCCTGTTCCGAAATCTGACTATGGCATTTATAAGCGAGACTGTGAGGTTATGCTGCAAAAGAAATTGCGAGATCAGTTGACTGTTTTCCGTCTGGCAGTGGTCTGGGATGCGGAATGTCCAAGACTGCATAATCTCGAGGAAAGCAGCCGTACAGGAACGCCAGTGCATACGTATCAGGGTGATGCAGTGAATATTACTTTTGCAGAACAGATTGGTTGGTATGCAAAATATGTTTTGAAGCATAACTTGACAGGTATTTTTCATGTAGGAACTGTAGATACCGTAGATTACATTGAATTTGAAAAAATGGTCTGCACAGCCTTAAACATCCAAATGCCAGAATTTGAAATCGAAATAATTGAGGGTACCGCTTTTCAGGCGGCAATCCCTGCACGAAAAGACATTCCGGAGAAATTCCAAATAACAGTAGCTCAAGTACTGCAGGCGCTGAAGAAGAATCACGGAAGCCAAAAGTAAAATTCCTGTTTGTAGGGAACTCGATAACTTGAGATTTGAAAGGAAGTGTAAAAATGACAACTTCAAATATAAAAGAAAGTATTAATTGTGATGTTCGTAAGGTTTGGGAAACTGTTTTAGCGATTGAAAAATATAGTCAATGGCGAAGTGATTTAAGTAAAACGGAAGTAATCAATGAAAAACAATTTATTGAATATACCAAAGACGGCTTTCCTACTACCTTCACTATCACTGTTGTAGAACCGTATGAGCGTTGGGAGTTTGATATGGAAAACAGTAATATAAAAGGACATTGGACTGGTATTTTCACTTCCAAAGGAAATAAAACTCAAATAGATTTTACAGAATGCGTAACAGTAAAAAAAATAATTATGAAGCCTTTTGTAAAATCATATTTAAGAAAACAGCAAGCACAATTTGTTATGGATTTAAAGAAAGTATTAGATAAATAAATTCCTGTTTATCGAGAAGTTAATTTGAACTGGAAATGTGTATTGGTAAGGGGGACAGAAATGCCATATTTCAAATATTGCGATAAATCCAGTCCTCTATTCAATAATCCTTTGGAAGAAATGAAAGTCCCAATTTTGTTAATGGGGAGCAAAGCAGAGGAAATGTGCAGGGAAAATCTTGAGCAGGAATACAAAGCAATGGCAGATTTAATTCCCAATGCGGTAATCCAGATATTTGAGCATGGAGGACATCCTGCAATAGTAACAAATGCTGAGAAGGCTGCGGAAGTAATTCGCAATTTTATTTTGAGGGAATAAACGGAAAATTCCTGACTTTATGGAGGTATCCTTATGGAATACATGAAAGTGACAAACGAGAATATAGACAAAGAACATATATGCTGTGCAATTTCAAATAACAACGATATTCAGGTATCATCAAAAAAGACATGGTTAAAGGAGCGTTTTGATGAGGGCTTGGTTTTCTTGAAAAGCCAACAGCGGGGGAAGTGCTTTATTGAGTATATACCTGCTGAAAATGCATGGAATCCTATTATTGCAGAGGATTATATGTATATTGACTGTTTATGGGTGGCCGGCTCTTTCAAAGGGCATGGTTATTCAACAGACCTACTAAATGCCTGCATTGAAGATAGTAAAAACAAAGGTAAAAAAGGAATATGTATTTTATCTTCAAAGAAGAAAAAACCATTTTTGGCTGATCCCAAATTCTTGAAATACAAAGATTTTACCGTTTGCGATGAAGCTGATAATGGTATTCAGTTATGGTATTTACCATTTACAGAAAATGCTTTTCTGCCGAAATTCAAAGAATGTGCAAGACACTCTCATATTGATGAAATGGGATATGTTTTGTATTACACCAGCCAATGCCCGTTTAATGCAAAATATGTTCCCATCGTAGAAGAAGTGGCAAAGGAAAAGGGCGTGCCCTTCAAAGCGATTCATTTGCAAAGCAAAGAAGAGGCTCAAAATGCACCTACTCCGATTACAACTTATGCGCTGTTTTTTGATGGGGATTATTTAACGAATGAGCAGATGAACGATAAGAGATTTTTAAAACTGTTATCAAAGTAAATTTTGATTGAATAAGCTATGGAACACATATGGTTTATGCGCTTCAAAATGGCTTCAATTTGGAGGAATCAGTGAGTATGAAAAGATATATTGCGTTTTTGCGTGGTATTAATATAAGCGGTAAAAACAAGATTTCAATGGCGGAATTAAAGAGAGGCTTTGAAGAACTTGGATTTAGAGAGGTTAAGACATATTTGAATAGCGGCAATGTGATTTTTTCAAGCGATGGAGATATGGTGGAGGGCTTTGCAAATCAAATGGAAGGAATGTTAAAAAGTCAGTTTGGTTTAGATATTCCGGTTTATGTCATACCAAAGGAAGAGCTTGAGGATATTCTGCGTAATGCTCCAGGATGGTGGGGCAACGATGATAAGGAAATATATGATAATTTGATTTTTATTATGCCTCCAGCTACGTTTGCTGAAGTATTCGAGGAGATTGGAAAACCCAAAGAAGAATTAGAAAAGATAAAAGCCTATAAAGAAGCAGTGTTCTGGTCTTTCAGCCGAAAGGATTATCAAAAAACAAACTGGTGGTCAAAGACGGCAAGTGCAAACATCAGCAAAAAATTGACAATAAGAACGGCAAATACAGCCAGGAAGATCGTTGGAATGTAAGGAAAAGGGGGATTTGTATCATGAATACAGACAATGAATTACTGGAAAATTTGGATAAATTACACACAACGGAATTAGGAGCAGAACGCATAAAAAGAAATCTGTCCTTAGATACAGCTGATGTGGTTGACTGGTGTAAAACAAAAACCAATTCTGCCAATGCCGTTATTACAAGAAAAGGGAAAAATTGGTATGTGAATGTAGATCATTGTATTATAACGGTAAATGCGTATAGCTATACGATTATTACGGCGCATAAGGGAAAGTAGGAGGGTAATCACTATGAATTGTCATATGGCGAAAAGCTTTATCGTTCATAATGCCCGTCCGTTAGAGCGGGCGATTTACGACTATTATTTTGAAAACGGAACAAAAGAAGCTGTCATAAATGAATTGAAAAAATATCAAAATCCGGACGGCGGTTTTGGGCATGGACTTGAGGCAGATAACTGGAATCCGAATTCAAATCCCGTTGCAACAAATGATGCAATTATTACTTTGCATAGGATTCAAGCATTAAAAGACACTGACAGCATAACAAACGGGATCGTTCATTATTTACAATCGCATGATTCCTTTGATGAGGAAAAGAAAAGATGGCTGTTTGCGATTGAAACAAATAAAGATTATCCTCATGCGATTTGGTGGGAGAAAAAAGAGGATGGTCTGTATGGATATAATCCTACGGTTTCTCTTGCTGCTTTTATGGTTTGTTTCGGGGAGCGCATATCATATTACGAAGAGATGATATGCGCTGCTTATGAATATTTGAAAGAAGAGGATGACATGATTGGGGATAGTCTCAAATGTTATCTTCTCTGTTATGAATTGCTGAAAGAAAATGAAATAACGGATATTGTGAATTTGGCAGATTTCAGGCAGTTGATAAAGGAACGGCTTGAAAACATAATTTGTAAGGATACTGAGAAATACGGAGTGGAATATGTTCCTGTTCCGTCAGACTTTTTTACAGACTTGCGTTCGGAATTTATAAACAAGAATATTGAGGCCTTAATGACTGCTGAAAAAAGTATCCTGGCAAAAATTCAAAAAGATGACGGAGGGTTTGATATTTCATGGCAGTGGCATACACCCTATCCCGAATTTGAGCAGGCAAGACAATGGTGGCGGCCAAGAATAACCATTGATAAAATGCTGTTTTTCAGAATAATTAACACCAGATATGTAAAAATCGGAATTTTTCAGGAGGCACAGAACAGACTATGATTGGAAAATATGATTTCTTTTGGAATACGATGGAATTATGTCATTGGAAAAAAGAGGGCGATGATGATAAGGTGCTAAAACCAGTCATTAAAAATCTCTCAAAGCTGGATGATCCAATTATTTTTGAATTTGATGATTTAATGACGGAACTGTTATATCATTTGGATACGAAAAAACTGGCAGAACAATGTAGAAAAGCTGACCCACAAATGTGTGATGATACATTTTTATATTCCAGGTGTGTTGCTCTGATAAACGGACCGGCTTACTATGAAAAAGTCAAACAGGGGAAGGAAAAAAGTGTGTGGAATTTGGAATTTGAATCCCTGCTTTATGTTCCTCAAAAGGCATGGGCGTTAAAACATCAAAGTTCTGTTGATGAGTATCCTCATATTTCTCCATTAAGTTTTGAAACCGGAAGTAATAAAGCTGGTTGGGAGTAAACAACTTCCAGTTTGATTTGTTCCTCATGGACATTCAGACGATGGAACTCATTGGCAAAGTGGGAAAATTAGGAGATTCTTATGAAAAGCACCGAACTTATTGATGAAAATCAGAAACAAAGAAAATATATAATCTATAAGAAATACTATGATTCCTGCCAGGAAAAATTAGATAAATCGACTCTGGAATCTGATAAGGTATCGCTCTTGCGTGGTATCATTTTTGCCATTGCGGGTCTGCTCCTTTTTATTGGGTACCAGCAGAAAACTCCTGTTTTATTTGTGCTTGCCTTTGGGCTTGGATTTGCCTTTCTCATGTTGGTTATTTATCACAGAAAACTGGAAGAGCAGCAGGAATGCCTGAAAGATTCACAGTCCGTACTCAAAGAGTACATGGCGCGCTTTGAAGATGGATGGAAAAGCTTTCCTGTGGACGGAGCCAGGTATTTAAGGGATGACTTTTTAGAGGCTAGGGATTTGGATTTGTTTGGTCCAAACTCCCTTTACCAATATATCTGCACGGCAAGCACAATCTGGGGCCAGGATCAGCTTGCCCAGTGGCTTAGCCTGTCGGGCAAAGATTTTAAAGCGGATCCTGCTTTGCAGATTTCCCATGAGATAAAAAGCCGCCAGCAGGCAGTAGCAGAGTTAGCCCAAAAGACGGAATTCTGCATGGAACTTGAAACAGGCGCAAGGCGTTTAAGAAACATTGGATATGATGAGTCGAGGGAAATAATGGATCACTTTTTTCGTGCACTGGAAACTGGAAATGCTTTTCCTATGGTTTGCCGGATATTGCTTAGGCTGTTCCCAGTCCTTACGCTGGCATTTTTATTTTCCGCCCTGTTGGGAGTCCACAGGCATCTGACCATGCCCCTTTTTCTCCTTCTGGCATTTGCTCAATTGATGTCTGCCTTTCTTGGATTTTACTGGAACAATAAGGCACTATCCCCCATCTATCAGATGAATAGGGCAATCACCCCTTACCGGAAGTTGTTTCAGCTTTTAGAGAGCGAATCCTTTGACAGTCCCTATCTTAAAGATTTGCAGAATACATTATTGAAAAATGGCGCCGCTTCCGCTGCGTTAAAGGAGCTTGAGGCAATTGCAGAATCTGTATGTACACGTCACAATATCTATGCATTTCTGCTTTATAACAGCCTGTTTTTGCACGACTATCATTGCGTGGAAAGGTATGGGAAATGGAAAGATAATTACAAGGACAGGTTAGAACCCTGGCTTAAGGCATTGGGGAATGCCGAAGCCTTAATGAGTTTAAGCGTAGTCTGCCAAACACGGAAGATCTGCTGTCTGCCGGAAATTGTGGATTCCAAACATCCTGTATTCACAGCCTCCGATATCAGGCATCCGCTGTTAAACGATTCGGTGGCGGTGGGCAATCATATTAACCTGGCCCACTGCACTTGCATCATAACAGGCTCAAATATGTCTGGGAAAACAACTTTTATACGCAGCATAGGCATCAATTTGGTACTGGCTTACGCCGGCGGATTCTGCACTGCGTCAAGCCTCCATGTTTCACTTTTGAAGCTATGCACATCGATTCGCACGGTGGATGATGTGAACGGGGGCATTTCCACATTTTACGCAGAACTGCTGCGCATCAAACAGATGATTGAAGTCAGCAGGAAGCAAATTCCCATGATGGCTCTGATTGATGAAATCTATAAGGGGACAAATTCAAAGGATAGGATTTTCGCGGCGAAAGAAACCATACAAACTCTGTCAAAGCCTTGCGCTTTCACATTGGTCACTACCCATGATTTTGAGCTGTGCGATTTAGAAAACGACTTAGGCATAGATGCAAAAAACTATTATTTTACAGAATATTATAAGGGAAACAGAATCCTCTTTGATTACAAATTAAGGGACGGACGCTGCACCACCACAAATGCGCGGTATCTGCTACGCATGGCGGGAATCCTAAAATAGAAGATTTTAGCCAATAGTAACACCATAACTTTCAAATAGTAGGGTAACCATTATGAATTATAATAAGGCAAAAAGTTTCATAGTTAATAATGCTCGTCCGTTAGAACGGGCGATTTACAATTATTATTTTGAAAACGGAACAAAAGACGCTTTGCAAGGATACTGAGAAATATGGAGTGGAATATGTTACTGTTCCATCAGACTTTTTTGCAGATTTGCGTGTGGAATTTATAAACGAGAATATTCAGTCTTTAATTACTGCCGAAAAAAGTATCCCGAATTTGAACAGGCAAGACAATGGTGGCGGCCAAGAATCACAATTGATAAGATGTTGTTCTATCAGAATTATTAGTTGAGCGATTAATCGGAACGAGGTATCGGGATTTGGAGAGAGAAAATGGATTGTAGTATCAGAAAATGGAGTTTGACAGATGCCGCTGAACTGGCTGCCAATCTTTCAAATAAAAAAGTACAGGACAATTTACGGGATGGATTACCCTATCCATATACCGTGAAAGATGCTGAAGAATACATTACGGCTATGCTAAACGCCGACCCTGATAAAACTTTTGCATTTGCTATTGTTTTGGACGATAAGGTGATTGGCAGCATTGGAGTGTTTCGATGTGAGAACATACATTGCAGGACAGCAGAGTTAGGGTATTATATCGGGGAAGCCTATTGGGGCAAAGGAATCATGACAGACGTTGTGCAGCAGACTTGTGAATACGTTTTTGCGCATTCAGATATATTGAGAATATTTGCCGAGCCGTTTTCGTATAATGTTGCTTCCTGCCGGGTGCTTGAAAAGGCAGGCTTTCAATTTGAGGGCGTACTTAGGAAAAATGCGATTAAGAATGGTAAAATATTGGATATGAAAATGTACTCTTTGGTACGGTAAATTCCCGATTTGTGAGGTATGAATATGATTCAGTTTATTGAGGCAAAAGAAAATAACAGACGTTTATTGTGGAATATATTCCAAAAATTTTTGTATGAAATGACAAATTATTACGATGACGAGATGGACTCCGATGGAAACTATCCTTATGGGTATTTTGACAGTTATTTTGAAGAAGCAGGCAGGAAAGCTTTGCTGATTTATGAGGACGGAACGCTGGTGGGGTTTGCAATGTTACATACGTATTCTTATATAAATGCGCATCCGGATAACGTACTTGCAGAATTTACAATATTTCCAATGTACAGAGGGAAACATCTGGGAAGACAGACTGCTGAAACGCTGTTTCATACCTACAGGGGAACCTGGGAGTTGAAATACAATGAAAGAAATATGGGGGCTAAGACACTTTGGAACAAGGTGACGGAACCGTTTTGGCAGATTGCTCACAAATACAGCGATGACGAGACGGTACTTTCATTTCAGACAAATTGACAAAACGGTATTGGAAGGAGAGAAAAAATGATGACTAGACCTGTAACAACTCTATTTATGCTGATGTCGGTGGATGGAAAGATTTCAACAGGGGCAGCTGATGAGTTGGATGTTGACAAGGATTTTCCTCATATTTCAGGCGTAAAGGAGGGATTACACCAATACTACGAGATTGAACAAACCACGGATTTATGGTCTCTTAATTCTGGAAGAGTTCAGGCAAAGATGGGCGTAAATGAGCGGGAAATCCCTGCCAAAACGCCAGTTACCTTTGTAATCATTGATAATCAGCACCTTACAGAGCACGGCATTCGATATTTTTGTGCCCTTGCAAAACAATTCATCCTTGTGACAATGAATCATAACCACCCTGCTTTTTCGATACGGGAACCCAATCTACACATTATTTATCAGGAAAAACTGGATTTAGCAGCCATGCTGGGGCGGCTAAAGAGCGAGTATGGCTGCGAAAGAGTTACCATACAAACAGGCGGGACATTGAATGGGTTATTTCTGAGAGAAAAGCTATTTGATTATGTGGATATTGTTGTTGCGCCTGTCCTTGTGGGCGGAAAAGATACTGCTACCCTCATAGATGGGAAATCTCTTTATGAATCAAGCCAGCTTACAGAATTGGGCGTGTTAGAGCTGGAAAGCGTGACCCCTTTAGAAGCATCATACATCAGATTAAGATATAAGGTCATTTCCTGACGGAATAAGAAGAGGCCAAATCTCGGTCGGGAATCGAAACAAAACAAAAAATCGGAGGAATCATTATGAATCGTTTTATAAAAATTTATAGTCAGGGTACGATTGATGTAGTTGAAATTTGGGTTGACACAGAAACAGGTGTAAATTATGTGTTTCATAGAAA
>CAMQZX010000127.1 GCA_947039785.1 uncultured Lachnospiraceae bacterium
ATTATATACTTAATTAACCTGTGTGAAAACAGGTAATTATTACAATACAGCATCAAAATAAAGTATTGATGTGTAAAAGTAAGGAGGAAAGAAAGTGGGAGAAAAGAAATTTCAACCCTACATTCCGGCGGACAAAGTGGTACCTGAGTTTACAGTGTTCTCTGTAATTTTAGGTGCATTGCTGGCTATTGTGTTCGGCGGAGCCAACGCTTACTTAGGTTTGCGTGTTGGTATGACCGTTTCTGCGTCTATTCCTGCAGCTGTAATTTCTATGGGCGTAATCCGGTTCATTTTCAAACGTGATTCCATTTTGGAAAACAACATGGTTCAGACCATCGGTTCTGCTGGTGAGTCTCTGGCTGCAGGTGCAATTTTCACCATGCCTGCACTCTTTATGTGGGCAGCTGATGGATTGTGCGATATGCCTTCTCTGATTGACATCGGGCTTATCGCTGCGTGCGGTGGTGCGCTGGGCATTCTGATGATGATTCCTCTGCGTAACGCTCTGATTGTGAAGGAACACGGCAATCTGGGTTATCCGGAAGGTACTGCCTGTGCCGAAGTCTTGATGGCTGGTGAAGAAGGCGGTAGCAAGTCTTCTACTGTGTTCGGTGGTTTGGGTATTGCGGCTCTTTACAAACTTGTGACAGATGGATTCAAGCTGTTCCCAAGTGAAGTGGATTACACCATCACTGCTTATAAGGGTTCCGGCATTGGTGTGGATGTTCTTCCGGCTTTGGCTGGCGTTGGATATATCTGTGGTCCTCGAATTTCTTCTTATATGTTTGCAGGCAGTACCATTGCATGGTTTGTGCTGATGCCTCTGATTGCTCTGTTTGGCAGTGATCTTGTGATTTATCCTGCAACTGCTACGGTAGCTGAGCTTTGGGCAGAGGGTGGTACCTGGAGTCTGTGGGGTTCCTTTATCCGCTACATAGGTGCTGGTGCTCTGGCGGCTGGTGGTATCATCAGTCTGGTTAAGTCTCTGCCTATGATTGTTCGTACCTTTGCCGATGCTTTTAAGGATTATGGAAAAGGCTCCAATGGTACCTTGCGTACGGAGCAAGATATCTCTATAAAAGTGGCGCTGGGAGGGTGTCTGGTTATCGCCGTATTTATGTGGTTGTTCCAGGTATTCCTGTTAGTCCGATCGGAGCTGTAATCGTTTTGATCTTTGGCTTTTTCTTTGCCACAGTATCTTCTCGTATGGTAGGCTTGATTGGTTCTTCCAACAACCCAGTATCTGGTATGGCCATTGCAACATTGCTGATATCTACCATTTTACTGAAGGTAACCGGAACCACCGGAGCCGAGGGCATGGTAGGTGCCATTGCCATTGGTTCTGTTATCTGTATTATTGCTGCCATTGCCGGTGATACTTCTCAGGACTTAAAAACTGGCTTTCTGCTGGGAGCAACTCCAAAGAAGCAGCAGTATGGTGAGTTGATTGGTGTATTTTTCTCAGCCATCGCCATCGGTGCCATCTTGTATCTGCTGAATGCAGCCTGGGGATTTGGTTCTGATGAACTGGGTGCTCCGCAGGCTATGATGATGAAGATGGTTATTGAAGGCGTTATGGGTGGTAATCTGCCCTGGGCGTTGGTATTTACTGGTGTGTTCATTGCTGTTGCCATCGAGATTCTGGGCCTGCCCGTTCTGCCTGTTGCCATCGGTATCTATCTGCCGTTCCATCTGAATGCTGGTATCATGGCTGGTGGTCTGGTACGCCTGGCTCTGGAAAAACGTAAATATGCTTCCGAAAGCGATAAGAACAACTGCATTCAGTCTGGTATCCTGTATACCTCCGGTATGATTGCCGGTGAAGGTGTGGTAGGTATTATTCTTGCTGTCTTTGCTGTTTTGAATATCGACCTGGATATTTCCAGCACAATCAGTCTTGGCAATATTGGTGCACTGGTGTTCTTTGTTGGCCTGTTGGCTACTATCGTTTTGTTTGCAAACAAGGGAATAAAGAAAAATAAATAATTGTAACAATGCAAGCACTGGGCTATATGCGTAAGCGTATAGCCCAGTGTACAATGGGGGATCTTTATGGCGAAAAAACAGGAAAATTATTTGGATTATGTTCCTGCCATCTCTGAACGAAACACCTGGGATGTGGGAAACAATGGGAGAGTGACAGTTCATATGGTTCACCGCGGGTTTTATGCCTGGATTGCCCAGAAGTTTTTCCATCGTCCCCGGGTCAGCCACATTGACCTGGATGCTATGGGCAGTTTTATTTTCCAGCGTATTGATGGGCAGAGCACCGTGGGAATGC
This sequence comes from uncultured Lachnospiraceae bacterium, assembly GCA_947039785.1. GTDB lineage: Bacteria > Bacillota > Clostridia > Lachnospirales > Lachnospiraceae > JALFVM01. The sequence continues at coordinate 2,282 of CAMQZX010000127.1, forward strand.
TTGCCCAACTGGTGAAAGAAGAGTTCGGCAAGGAGGCGGAGCCGTTGTATGACCGTCTGGTAAAATACATGCAGATTTTGCGAAACAACGGATTTATTTACTATGTTGGAAAGGACAAGACACCAAAATGAGTACAGGACAGATGATTCTGGGAATTGTATTATTTGCAATTGTGACAGCTATCCTTTATGTCTGGGGATTGAAAAAATCTGTTGACCAGCAGGAGAATCTGAACAGAAATCTGATGAGTGCCTGCGGCAGCCGGGTGGTAAAATATCTGAAAAAGCATGATACCATCACTAAGGCAGAGATTGCAAAGCTGATTGATGGCGTGACAGTGGGGCAGTTCTGGTCCCGCCGTAGAATCAAAGTGCAGGATGGTAAAAAGGTTTCCGGACAGGTAACGGACTTTTTGCTGGAACAGCTTTATATTGAGTCAGACGGGAATGGAAGGTATCGCCTGAAAAAATGATTTAAAATTTGTGAAGAAGGAGTATGATATGATGTCAATTCTGGAAAATCTGGAAGCCTGCTACGGGAACCGGGGCTTTTTTGGATGTTCCAAGTCCCTGATTTGGAATTCCAGCAGAGTTTTCCATGATACAAAAAGAACCTCCAAGGAGGCTCTTTTCGATCATTTTATTTATAAGGGGAACTCTATACAAGATAAAGCTAATGTACTTCTTCTACAGTTTTTGCACCCAGAGTCAGGGACAGTGTCTGTTCCTCATAAGCATTTTCCACCTGTACTTGCAAGGTTACATCAACGGTCTCGCCAGCTTTATACTTACTGAGCAACTCCTGAAGCTGGTTGATATCAGAGATACTCTGACCGTCGAATCCAGTCAGGATATTTCCGGAAGCGATTCCTGCCTGATCAGCGGCACTGCCGGAAGTAACCTCTGAGATGTAAACCCCAACAGGAAGTCCGTATGCCTGCTGAATCTCCTCGGTAACATTGACACCCTGAATACCCATATATCCCTGTTCTTCAGCAGAAACGGTGGTACGGGTGGTCTGGTTCATAAGGCCTTCGATAATGGAAGATGCTCTGCTGGTGGGGATGGCGTATCCCATACCTTCTACTTCAGTGAGGGCCAGTTTTGCGGAGTTGATTCCTACAACTTCTCCATTCATATTGAGCAGCGCACCGCCGCTGTTTCCTGGGTTAATGGCAGCGTCTGTCTGGATGTAAGTGCTGGAGTCTCCGCCATCAATAGAATCACCATCCTCGGAGATGGAGCGGTTTACAGCACTGACAATTCCAGTGGTGACAGATTGGCCGTAACCCAGAGCATTTCCGATGGCAATGACCTGCTGGCCTACTTTCAGAGAATCCGAGTCACCCACAGTTGCCACTGAAATCCCGGACAGGGTATCTTCGGAGATACTGTCAAGCGGTACGGCGATGACTGCCAGATCATTTGAGGCATCGGTGCCTTTGATTTGGGCTTCATAGGCTTCGTTGTCGATGAAACAAGCAGATAAAGTATCTGCGCCCTCCACCACATGATTGTTGGTAACGATCAGAAGCTCCGTATCATTTTTACCAATGATAATACCGGAGCCGCAGCTTTCTGTCTCCTGAGTCTCAGGAATTCCATAATATCCAAACTGAGAAAAATAATTCTCAACCTCCTGGACGGATTTGTTGGTGATAGAGACGATGGACGGCATTACAGCCTCTGCGATGTCAGATACATCCAGGCTTCCTGTATTGGTGCTGCTGTCGGATACAGAAGTTGTTTTTAACAGTTTTGTGTCGGTATTTTCTGTCTCGCTGGCTGCCTGTACAGGGGCCTGAGAAGGCAAATTACTGTTGTATACGCGGCTGACTGTCTGAAAAGAAGCGGCGGCCACGGATCCGAAAAGTACAGCGCTTAACGTCAATGTTCCAATTCTCTTAACTAGCTTGTGACTGCCCTTGCCGGATGAATTTTTGTTTCCGGTGTTTTTGGGACTTTCACAATGTTCGTAGTTTATCTGTTCCTGCTTTGTATTGAAATCTTTATTAAAGTCGTAATAATTTGCCATGGCAAAATCCTCCCGATTTTTCTTTTTCTATATCATTCATATGTTTGATGTTATCTTTGTTGTTGATGGTTAAAGTATATCCAGGATTTGTGATGAAAATGTCGAGAAATTGTGATGAATTTAAGAAGAAATTGTGTAAAATCGGTGAAGTACGTACAGAGTGCTTTCTGTGGCATTGGGATTAGCCTTCCGGGTATGGGCATGTGGATATTGTGCCCAAGACTCATCTGGGAATACAGGGGGGCCAAAGTCAATAGAAGCTTTGTATAACAGCCTGTTTGTGATTACAGATAATTTTGCTGGCATTTCACGCATTTGGAATCCCGGTTGCAGTGAAAATGCAGAATGATGTCATCCACTCTGGTGCAGGTAGCCTTTTTAAAAACGATGGTGTGGGTGACTTTGCTCCTGTCTGTGGGGCAATGATATTCCCTGGTGATAGTATATTCATTGTCGCGTTCCTGTTCCATGATCAGAACCTCCCTGAGATAAAATCGGTAGTTTTGTATGTATTATATTTCATAATAGAAGGAATTTCAACCTGAAATTGGAGTCTTTGTGCATGCTATCATGTACATCATTTTGACATTATATCTGTGGGTTTCGAGGGCAGTATACTTGATAAAGTATGGAAAATATATTATCATATAAGGGGGATGACATATGCTTTAAATACAAAGAACGTCTGCATTCTGTTTATGAATGAAGGCCGATTGTAATACGGCTTAAAAAATAAAATATGTGGTTGGGCTTTCTGGAGAGGTGAGAAAACAGTGGTTTGACCGCACAGTTGGGAGAAGGTTATGAGAGATATTTTTACGCTGGAAGAAAAGAAAATCGCTTGTAATGAAATGATGACGAAAGAAAGTCATATGGAGCAGTTGATTCTGAAATATTTTGAGGCAGAAGATTTCAAAGCCTTGCAGAAACGAAAAATCGGAAACGGGCTGATTGGCGGAAAAGCCTGTGGATTGCTGGTGGCAAGGAAGATACTGAGTGTGGAAGCTTTGGAATGTATGCCATACATAGAACCTCATGATTCTTATTTTATAGCATCTAATGTTTTTCGTGATTATCTGGAACAGAATGATTGCGCAAAACTATGGGAAAGTCAGCCTAAGGAGAGATTTAAGGAAGAAGAGACAGAGGAGCTGCAGCAAAAGCTGAGAAATGGACAGTTTTCCAGTGAGGTTGAAGGACAGTTCAAGGCTATGTTGGAGCATTACGGAAATACCCCGATTATTGTCCGCTCCAGTAGCCTTTTGGAAGACGGATATGCCAATATGTTTTCAGGAAAATATGAATCCATATTTTGTCCTAATCAGGGCAGCCTGGAGGATCGTCTGGAAATGTTAAAGGAAGCAATCCGTAAGGTATATAGCAGCATGGTGAATCCTTCTGCGATAGAATATAGAAAGAGAAGAAAGCTTCTGGAAGTGGAAGAGCAGATGGCATTGTTGGTTCAGAAAGTGGAAGGACAGATTCTGGGGGATATTTACATGCCTATGGCTGCCGGTATGGGATGCTCTTATAATCCCTATAAATGGATGGATCAGATGAATCCCAACGCAGGAATGCTTCGGCTTGTAATGGGGCTTGGAACCCGGGCTGTAGAGCGTACACCCGGCGATTATCCCAGACTGATTGGTCTGGATCGTGCCAGCGCCAATTTCTATACAACCATTGCAGACAGACATAAATTTTCTCAGAGATTTGTGGATGTTCTGGATTTGGAAAAAGGGGAAATCAGGACGGTTTCCCGAAGACAGGTGATGGACCGTCTGCCTGCATGGCAGAAGAAAATGGTACTGAGCCATGATACAGATGCAGAGTTTATGTTGGCTCAGAGGCAGGATTACCGCAATGTGTACTTTGTGGATTGTCAAGGCTTGGTGAATAATAAAAAATTTATTCAGACGATGTCCCAGGTTCTCAAAGTATTGGAAAAAGCATATGAATTGCCCGTAGATATTGAATTTGCTCTGAAATCCGAGGAGCCGGGGAATTTGAAGATTAATCTGCTGCAATGCCGTCCGTTGAAACCAGCGGCAACTGTGGGACTGAAAATACCGGAAATGGAAAAAGAAAAGATATTTTTCGATTTAAGAAAGGCATCTACCCGTAGTTCCAAAAAGGAGAAGATCGACACCATCGTCTGGGTGGATCCGCACCAGTATTATGAGTGCCCGTATGTAAAAAAATCTGACGTGAAGGGAATCATCAGTAAGATTAACCAGGTCATGGGTGAGGGAGAGAAGAATCCGATGCTCCTTGTTCCTGGAAGAATCGGCACTACTTCGCCGGAGTTGGGTGTGCCTGTGGTATACGCAGACATCAGCCAGTTTAAGGCTATCTGTGAAATTGCTTACAGCAAAGCAGGTCATTCACCGGATTTATCTTATGGCAGCCATATGTTCCAGGATTTTGTGGAGGCGGATGTGTTCTACGGCGCCATCCATGAGAACAGCAACACCAGAGTATTTCAGCCAAATCTGTTGGAGAAATATCCTGAAATTTTTCTGGAGATCTGTCCGGAGGAGACAGCATTTGCCAAAATTGTGAAGGTCTATGATGTAAAAGATTTTGAGACAGAGCTTTATCTGGATGCACGTAAAGGCAGAGCAGTCTGCATGTTTCAAAAGTAAAATAAGAGAGAAATGACAAAAGAATAGTAAAAGAAAAATAATAGAAACTGCGGGGCAAATGTATCGGTACCAGATTTATGATACATAGTGGTCCTGCAGTTTTGTTACAGAAGAGGAGTAATGGAAATGATATTTGGCAGAAAGAAAAATCGTGAAAATAAGCTGTCACGGCAATATCCTCCCAAAAAGTATAAGCCTGTTTTACGCTGTAGTATCTGCACAGGAGAGCAGGTAGCAGGTTTTAAGGAATTGGAGACCGGCAAATTTGAGGAACTGGCATTAATTCGCAACGAGAAGGAATTGCTGGATTTTATGGAATTATATGGGATTGAAACAATAGAGAAGGAATATTGATGGAAATGAGTATTCAGGAAATGATAGTTTTCCTTATGGAAATGCTGGGGACGGTAGCCTTTGCCGCCTCAGGGGCCATGGTAGGGGTGGAGCGGAAAATGGATATTTTCGGCGTCTGTGTCCTGGGAGTGGTAACTTCTGTAGGCGGAGGAATGATTCGTGACGTTGTTCTCGGAAATATCCCGCCCAGCGTATTTATGGCACCTGTGTATGCCGGAGTGGCTACGGTTACATCATGTATTGTATTTTGGATGATGTATTTAAAAAGAGAATTGTTGGAAAATGGTCACTTTCGAGAGACCTATAACAGAATGATGCTGGTCATGGACTCCATCGGTCTTGGCGTTTTTACAGTAATCGGAGTGAATACAGGAATTGAGCATGGATATGTGAATCATACCTTTCTGCTGGTATTTCTTGGAACGATTACCGGAGTGGGCGGAGGCTTGCTGCGAGACATGATGGCGGGAGTACCTCCCTACATTTTCGTACGTCATGTATATGCCTGTGCGTCCATCGTAGGAGCAACCACTTGTGTATTTATCTACCGAAATTCCGGAACAGTAGCAGCCATGGTGGTATCCTCCGGGATTGTTATTTTAATTCGCTATCTGGCAGCCCACTACCACTGGAACCTTCCCAGACTTGATATGGATAAGTAAGGGAAAATAAGACGATTGCAATATCGTATAGAAGGAGAGTACCAATGATTTCTATAATATTTGATGTGGATGATACATTATATGACCAGATGATTCCTTTTCGGACTGCCTGCAGACAGGTGTATGGAAAGGAGGCTGCTCAGATTGCAGAGCAAATATACAAAGCATTTCATATGAGAAGCAATGAAGTGTTTGAAGCAAGCCAGCGCGGGGATATTTCCATGACAGATATGCGGGTTTATCGTATTTCAAAGGCGATGGAGGACTGTAAAATGACAAGCAGCCGCCAGAAGGCGCTGGATTTTCAAGCGTGTTATGCCGAAAATCAGAAGCGGATCTATCTTTCAGAGACAATCAAAGAGTGTTTGGATCTCTGCAAAGCTGCGGGCGTGTCTATGGGGATTTTGACCAACGGACCTTCTGTTCATCAGAGAAGGAAAATTGATACATTAAAGTTGAATGAATGGATACCCAAGCAGAATGTGTTTGTATCAGAAGAAATAGGATGTTCTAAGCCAGAATCAGGTATTTTTCAGGCGGTTGAATATGCTATGAAGCTTGAGAAAGAATTTACTTATATGATTGGAGATTCGTACATTAATGACATCGGGGGAGCCATGCAGATGGGGTGGAAGACCATCTGGATGAATCGCCGCGGTCTGATCTCTAAAGAGGAACTTAAAATGCCGGATTATACCATAAAGGATGAAGCAGAGTTAAAAAGAGTGATTCAGGAACTTGTATGCCGCTTGTAGTGTGATAAGCGTTGCGGAAATTGTGCAGAAATGTGCTAAAATTCTGGAATAATTCGAGAGATTTTGCAGTGAGAGAGTGAAATGAAAGTTGAATAAAAAGTAATAAACTGCAAAAGCAATGATAAAAGATACATCAAAAAAATATTCAAAAAAAGTGAAAAAATTTCGAAAAATCTCTTGACTTAGACGGCAGATATTGCTATAATTCTTTTTGTCGCAAGCGAGAGTGGGCGATATGCGGAAGTGTCGGAACTGGCAGACGAGCAAGACTAAGGATCTTGTGGCATTCGTGCCGTGTGGGTTCAAGTCCCATCTTCCGCATTTTTTATTGGAGTAAAATAAATGAGGACTTTCGAAAATGCCCTAAAATCAAGGGCTTCGGAAGTCCTCATTTTTCTATGAACGTAAATGAAAAGAAAATGTCTGCCCCTTTTCTGCCCCCTCTTAGAAGAGGGAAATCCTAGTATCCACTGTCGTGTTAATTGCCTGTGTGATCATTACGGGAATGGTAACTTGGTTAAAAACACACCCCATTAAAGTGAATATAATAAAGAAATGAGGATTTTAATACCGTCTATCATTATGGCGGGCGGTAATTTTATGCCTAAAACAAATGGAGATGTTGACAACAAAAGCTCCCATTGCTATAATTTCAGAAACATACATATTGGAAAGATAAAAATACACTTTGAAACTACGAATACTTTTATGAAAGTAGAGTAGGCGAAGTGTATTTTTTATAGCTGAGAAAGGGGAGGGCTGGATGGTTCATTGGTATGATGGCTTTTTGTTTGGAAATGGTTTAACCGTTTATTTACTGAGTTTGATAAAGGAACGGATGCCCAAAGATTTAGGGTATCTTTTGGATATTGATACCTTTCTTTATGAGTTATCCAAAAGTTGCCTGTATACAGCGGAAAAAGAATTGTTTCAGATTCTATATGCGGGAAAGAGCAGTCATAGAGGTGATTTTCAAAGGCTTAAAGAGGAGATTTACCGATACTATGCCCGTGGCGGGAGCAGCAATATTGAATATGAATATGGAAAATTTTTATATTTGAGAGAGAAAGGTGCAAAGACATATGATTCTGACATAGTTATGTCTGTTTTTCCGTATTTGTATAATTTCTGGTACAATTGGACGTATCATTTTTTGATGGAGAACTGTTATTGGGAGGATATCCGAAGATTTTATCAGACTATTGGGAGATGTTTATCAAAAAATGCAAAGATTTTTACGACAAACTTTGATCAGTATGCGGAGATGTATTTTCCACATGTTCAACATATTCATGGGAAGTTTATACAGCTGCGGAAATTGGAGGATCTGAATTATGTAGTAGACGGAAAAATAGAATATGAAACCATTTGGGGTTATAATGGGTTGAGAAAATGGGAGGAGATCTTAAGGAGAAGGACAGATAGCAGATACGATTTTTCCTTCTTTTTTGATAATACTCTAAAAATTAGGCATCTGTTAATTTTCGGGCTGAGTTTTAAGAGGGCGGCGTATGTCAGCAAGGAATTTCTGGAGCAATCTTCAGTATACAAAGAGAATTATGATAAAGCCTGTATGATCGATGGCCACATTTTGGAGAGAATCCGTGATATGCAAAATACCGGAAATGTGGGGGAAATTACCATATCTTATTATTATCAGGAAGAACTTGCTCATTTATCCGGAGTACTCAATTATTACGGAATAAAACATACCCGGTTTGTACCTTATAGTAAATTTCCATTTACTATATAGAGGAGGGAAGGACAATACCCTTCTCTGACTGTGAGAAACAGAACTCCATCTTATAATTTTTCACAAAAAATCAGTATACAAATTCTCTCTGGTGGAATAACTGTATATATTAAAGTTGCAATAAAAGCAGTATGCCGGCGGTCATACATGGATATATCAAAAGGAGCCGGTATCCGGCTGTTGTTGGAGAGGAGCGCATATATGCAGTCAGGTAAGAGAAAAGTAGTAATTGTGGGAACTGGAATGGTTGGGATGAGTTATGCTTATTGTCTGTTGAACCAGTCAGTGTGTGATGAATTGGTGCTGATTGATGTGAATAAAATTCGGGCAGAAGGGGAGGCCATGGATTTGAATCACGGGCTGGCTTTTGCCAATTCCAGCATGACCATCTATGCAGGCGACTATGAAGACTGTGCAGATGCAGATATTGTGGTGATCTGTGCAGGGGTGGCTCAGAAGCCGGGGGAGAGCAGACTGGATTTGCTGAAGCGAAATGCAGCGGTTTTTCGTTCCATTGTGGAACCGGTAACTTCCTCTGGATTTAATGGGATTTTTTTGGTGGCAACGAATCCGGTGGATATTATGACGAGAATCACCTGCGAGCTGTCTGGGTTCAATACCAGAAGAGTGCTGGGAAGCGGAACTGCGCTTGATACGGCACGGCTTCGTTATCTTTTGGGAGATTATCTTAAAACGGACCCCAGAAACATTCACGCATATGTCATGGGAGAACATGGTGATTCGGAGTTTGTACCCTGGAGTCAGGCGCTTTTGGCAACAAAGCCCATTGTGGAAATCTGTCAGGAATGTGGGGAGTGCATCCGGGAAGGCCGGCTTCAGGCAATTGAAGAGGAGGTCCGCACAGCCGCCTATAAAATCATTGAAGCAAAAAAGGCAACTTATTACGGTATTGGAATGGCATTGACAAGGATCACCAAGGCGATCTTAGGAGATGAACACAGTGTGCTGACTGTGTCAGCCATGTTAAAGGGAGAATACGGACAGAGAGAGGTGTATGTGGGCTGTCTCTTATACACATCTCCGAGCCCACGAGACTACGCTGCAGCGGGCTTTCCGAGG
>CAMQZX010000128.1 GCA_947039785.1 uncultured Lachnospiraceae bacterium
CGGTAAGGCAACGGACTCTGACTCCGTCATTTCAAGGTTCGAATCCTTGTAGCCCAGCTACAGGAAAAAGGGCATTGCAGATAACTGCAAAGCCCTTTCTTTGTATCCAGGTAAGTATGGGAGAATCGCAGGAAACCTGTCATAAAATCTGGATACACAAAGGATGATAAGAATTCAATATATCTTAAGGGGGCCAAGCAACTATGAGTTATTCATTTCACAGTCGGATTCGCTACAGTGAAGTGGGCGAAGATGAGCGGTTAACACTGAATGGAATCATTAATTATTTTCAGGATTGCAGTACATTCCAATCAGAAGATATCGGTCTGGGACTGAGGGCACTGAAGAGAAAGAAGCGGGGATGGGTGTTGAATTCCTGGCAGATCGTGGTGGAGAAATATCCGGCTCTGGGAGCCAATGTGGAGATTGCCACATGGCCTTATTCCTTTAAAGGATTTATGGGAAGCCGTAATTTCACTCTGAAGTCATATACGGGAGAATTGCTGGCCTATGCCAATTCTCTGTGGGTGTTTATGGATTTGGAGAAGGGAAGACCGGCCATTATTTCCAAGGAATTTCTGGAAGGCTATGAGCTGGAGGATGAGTTGTCCATGGAATATGCGTCCAGAAAGATACCGGTGCCAAGGACAAGTCTGAAAAGAGAGTCGTTTCCTGTGCATACGTACCATTTAGATACGAATCACCATGTGAATAACGGACAGTATATACAGATGGCAAGGGAATTTATCCCCAGTGATTTTCCTGTATATCAGATGCGGGCAGAATATAAGAAGCAGGCAAGACTGGGAGATATTATTGTTCCCAAAGTTCACGAGGATGAGACATCTTACATAGTTGCTTTGTGTACCAAAGATGGAGAACCCTATACAGTGGTGGAATTCTCACGGAAAGGAGATCATATATGATAGAGCTGGGAAAGCAGCAGGATTTAGTAGTAGTAAAGAAGGTGGAATTTGGAGTTTATCTGGGAGAGACTAAGGAAGCCAGAATGGAAGAGAGGGTACTTCTTCCCAGAAAGCAGGTGCCGGAGGATATTCACCAGGGAGACAAGATGAAAGTATTTATTTATAAAGACTCTTCAGACAGATTGATTGCAACCACAAAACAGCCGGTGCTGCAGGTACATCAGACAGCTGTGCTTCCTGTGGGCCAGGTGGGAAAGATTGGAGCATTTTTAAGCTGGGGGCTGGAGAAGGATCTTCTTCTTCCCTATAAAGAGCAGACCTGCCGGGTGAAAGAAGGGGATGACTGTCTGGTGGCGTTGTACGTGGACAAGAGTCAACGGCTGTGTGCAACCATGAAGGTTTATCATTATCTGAAAAAGCAGTCGCCATATCAGATTGGAGATACGGTTAAGGGAAGAATTTATGAGATTAGTGAGAGATTTGGCGTGTTTGTGGCTGTAGATGATCAGTATTCCGCTTTGATTCCTGCCAGAGAGGCTCAGGGAGACTATAAGGTGGGCTCTGTCATGGAGTTTCGTGTGACAGAAGTGAAGGAAGATGGAAAATTAAACTTAAGCAGCAAGCAGAAAGCCTATCTTCAGATTCATGAGGATGCCCAGATGGTGCTGGATGTCATTGATGAGTATGCAGGTGTATTGCCTTTTGACGATAAAGTATCTCTGGAAGTAATTAAGAGGGAGTTTGGGCTCAGCAAGGCAGCCTTTAAGAGAGCTGTGGGTCATTTGATGAAGGAAGGAAAGGTTGAAATCGTCAACCGCAGAATACGCAGAGTACAGGAGTGAGAAGGGGACCATGAATTTCACACATTTGCATGTCCATACGGAGTACAGTCTCCTGGACGGTTCCAATAAAATCAAAGAGTATGTATCCAGGGTAAAGGAGCTGGGAATGGACAGCGCTGCTATTACAGATCACGGTGTGATGTATGGCTGCATCGATTTTTACCGAACGGCGAAGGAAGCGGGTATCAATCCAATTCTGGGCTGTGAGGTCTATGTCGCTCCCGGCTCACGCTTTGACAAAGAAGTGGGAAGCAACGATGAGCGTTACTATCATCTGGTGCTGTTAGCTGAGAATAATCAGGGCTACAGCAATCTGATGAAAATTGTATCAAAAGGGTTCGTGGAGGGATACTATTATAAGCCCCGGGTGGATCATGAGCTTCTGAAGGAATATCATGAGGGTATTATTGCTTTAAGTGCCTGTCTGGCAGGCGAGGTGGCAAGATTTATCACAAGAGGTATGTACGAGGATGCCAAGGCGGCCGCCATGCGTTATTTGGATATTTTTGGAGAGGGAAATTTCTTCCTGGAATTACAGGATCACGGTATTTCTCAGCAGCAGATTGTGAATCAGCAGCTGGTGCGTATGAGCCGTGAGACAGGGATTCCTCTGGTGGCTACCAATGATGTTCACTATACTTATCGTGACGATGTGGAATCCCACGATATTTTGCTGTGTCTTCAGACTGGGAAGAAGCTGGCAGATGAGGATCGTATGCGCTATGAAGGCGGTCAGTATTTCGTAAAATCCCCGGAAGAGATGGCAGAGTTGTTTCCCTATGCTCTGGAGGCATTGGAAAATACCCATAAAATTGCTCAGCGCTGTCATGTGGAAATTGAGTTTGGCGTCACCAAGCTGCCAAAATACGATGTGCCCGATGGATATACTTCCTGGGAATATCTGAATAAACTTTGCTTTGAAGGGCTGGAAGAACGGTATCTGCCTGTGACAGAGGAACTGCGCAAGAGGTTGGCCTATGAGCTGGATACCATTCAGAATATGGGGTATGTGGATTACTTTCTGATCGTGTGGGATTTCATTAAGTATGCCCGGGATCATGACATTATGGTGGGACCGGGACGAGGTTCTGCGGCAGGAAGTCTGGTTGCTTATACTCTGGGAATTACAAAACTTGATCCCATTAAGTATGATTTGCTTTTTGAGCGTTTCTTAAATCCGGAACGTGTATCCATGCCGGATATTGACATTGACTTCTGCTTTGAGAGACGGCAGGAGGTGATTGACTATGTGGTGCGTAAGTATGGCAAGGACCGGGTGGTACAGATTGTTACCTTTGGTACTTTGGCTGCGCGAGGTGTCATTCGCGACGTGGGACGGGTAATGGACATGCCCTATGCGCAGGTAGACACCATTGCCAAGATGATTCCCACAGAATTGAATATTACTATAGATAAGGCTTTAAAGATGAATCCGGAGCTTTCCAGAGTTTATCAACAGGATGACCAGATTCACCATCTGATTGACATGGCCAAAAGGCTGGAAGGGCTCCCACGACATACTTCCATGCACGCCGCAGGCGTGGTGATCAGTCAGAAGGATGTAGATGAGTATGTACCTCTGTCCAGAGCAGCAGACGGTACCATTACCACCCAGTTTACCATGACTACGCTGGAAGAACTGGGACTTCTGAAAATGGATTTTCTGGGGCTTCGAACCCTGACAGTTATTCAGAATGCGGTATATTTGGTCGAGAAAGATAAGGGAATTCACCTGGATATGGATCAGATTGATTATGATGACAAGAAGGTATTGGATTCTCTTGGAACCGGTAAGACAGACGGAGTGTTCCAGCTGGAAAGTGCGGGTATGAAGAACTTCATGAAGGAGTTAAAGCCCCAGAGTCTGGAAGATGTGATTGCGGGTATTTCCCTGTATCGTCCCGGCCCCATGGATTTTATTCCCCAGTATATCCGGGGCAAGAATCACCCGGAGACTATTACCTATGATTGTCCTCAGCTGGAGCCTATTTTGGATGCCACTTACGGCTGTATCGTATATCAGGAGCAGGTGATGCAGATTGTCCGCTCCCTGGCAGGATACACCCTGGGACGAAGTGATCTGGTGCGCCGTGCCATGTCCAAGAAGAAGGCTGCTGTGATGGCAAAGGAGAGACAGAACTTTGTCTACGGCAATGAGGAAGAGGGCGTGCTGGGATGCATTCACAATGGCATTGAGGAGAAAGTGGCAAATAAAATCTATGATGACATGACAGACTTTGCCAAATACGCCTTTAACAAATCCCATGCGGCTGCCTATGCAGTGGTGTCTTATCAGACGGCTTATCTGAAATATTATTATCCGGTGGAATTTATGGCGGCGCTGATGACCTCTGTCATTGATAATCCCACGAAAGTTTCGGAGTATATTTTAAGCTGCCGGAATATGGGGATTCAGATTTTACCGCCGGATATCAACTGCGGTGAAAGTGCCTTTTCTGTGGATGGCGGCTCTATCCGGTATGGATTGTCTGCCATTAAAAGTGTGGGTAAGCCAGTGATTCATTCCATTGTTGAGGAACGAACGGAGCGGGGGAAATTTACCACCATGAAGGATTTTGTCACCAGAATGGCGGGGCGCGAAGTTAATAAGAGAGCTATTGAAAACTTTATCAAGGCAGGAGCCTTCGACTGTCTGGAAGGCAACCGCTGTCAGAAGATGATGATCTATCCCCAGATCGTAGACAGTGTCATGCAGGAGAAAAAGACTGCAATGGCAGGTCAGATGTCCTTGTTTGACATTGTGGGAGAGGAAGATAAGCAGGCGTTTGAAATTCAGCTACCCAATGTGCCGGAGTATGAAAAAGAGGTGCTTCTTGCCTTTGAGAAGGAGGTTCTTGGTGTTTATATCAGTGGGCATCCGCTGGAAAATTACACTGGGCTGATGGAGAGAAATATTACAGCTAAAACCTCAGACTTCCAGCTTTCTGAAGATACCAATCTTCCCAAAGTAAGGGATGGACAGCAGGCAGTGATAGGTGGTATTATTACAGAAAAGACTATTAAGTATACAAAAAACAACAAAGTGATGGCTTTTTTGACCCTGGAAGATCTGGTGGGAACAGTGGAAGTCATTGTATTTCCAAGAGATTATGAGAGAAATCAGCCAGTTATGGAAGAAGAAGCCAAGGTGTTTATTCAGGGACGTATTGCCGCGGAGGATGATAAGGCAAGTAAGTTGATCTGTGAGAAGATCGTTTCCTTTGATCAGGTTCCCCGGGAGCTTTGGGTTCAGTTCCAGACAAAGGAAGAATTTCGCCGCCGAGAGATGGAGCTTTATGAAGATTTGAGACATTCGGACGGCAATGACAGCGTGGTAATCTATCTGAAAAGTGAAAAGGCTATGAAACGTCTTCCTCCCAATCTGAATATTGGCATTGATTCGTCAATTTTGGGAAAAATGCAAGTGAAATATGGGCAAAATAACGTAAAAGTTGTTGAAAAGAGTATTGAAAAACTTTTAAAAATGCATTAGAATGGACACGGATTATTAGGATAGGACTACAGATAGGATTTATAGGATGGAGGAATAATTATGGCAACGAAAGCAATTAAAACCATCGGAGTATTAACCAGCGGCGGCGACGCACCGGGAATGAATGCAGCAGTTCGTGCAGTAGTGCGCAGAGGCTTGAGCAGCGGATTGAATGTAAAGGGAATCTACCAGGGATATAACGGTCTTTTGAATGAATCTATTGTAGACATGTCTGCAAGAGACGTATCAGATACTATTTCCCGTGGAGGTACTATTCTTTATACTGCCCGTTGTGCAGAGTTCCGTACAGAAGAAGGGCAGCAAAGAGGCGCAGAAGTCTGCAGAAAGCATGGTATCGAAGGTCTGGTAGTTATTGGCGGAGACGGTTCCTTTGCAGGTGCACAGAAGCTTGCAAATCTTGGAATTAACACCATCGGCGTTCCGGGAACCATTGATTTGGATATTGCATGTACTGAGTATACCATTGGTTTTGATACCGCAGTAAATACTGCCATGGAAGCAATCGATAAGGTTCGTGATACCTCCACATCTCATGAAAGATGTAGTATCATCGAGGTTATGGGAAGAAACGCCGGTTATATCGCTTTATGGTGCGGTATTGCCAACGGTGCGGAAGACGTACTGCTTCCGGAAAAATATGACTACGATGAACAGAAGATCATCAACAACATCATTGAGAACCGTAAGAAAGGCAAGAAGCATCATATCATCATTAACGCAGAGGGCATCGGACATTCTGAGGCAATGGCCAAGAGAATCGAAGCTGCTACTGGTATTGAGACTCGTGCTACCATTCTGGGACATATGCAGCGTGGAGGAAGTCCAACATGTAAAGACCGTGTTTATGCATCCATCATGGGTGCAAAAGCTGTAGATCTGCTTCTTGAAGGAAAATCTCAGAGAGTTGTTGGCTACAGACATGGAGAATATATGGACTTTGATATCAATGAAGCACTGGCAATGCAGAAGAGCATTCCGGAGTATCAGGTAGAGGTATGTGCTTCCTTGTCACATAATTATTCAAAATAAATGATCAAGGGTCAAATGGTATATTGACTTCTGGTATTAAATAAATTATAAGTAACTGCTTTACGGTTATCATTGGATTAAGGGACAGCAGCCATAGATCTGCTGCCCCTTAATCGTTATATTTGGGGATATGTCAAATTTTAAAAGAAAATGGTTTGATAAACTGAATACTTCTCAGATAATTACCCTTGGCTTTGCCGGGGTGATTTTTGTAGGGGGAATTTTACTTTGGCTGCCTTGGGCAGCGGCACCGGGAGAACAGACTTCCTTTCTGGATGCGCTGTTTACAGCCGCCACTTCTGTCTGTGTAACAGGATTGGTGACAGTGACCACAGCTACTCACTGGTCGCTGTTTGGAAAAATAGTGATCTTGCTGCTCATTCAGCTGGGCGGACTTGGAATCATCACGGCGGTCACACTGATACTTTTAATTATGCGGCGCCGAATCAGCCTGAAAAACAGGAGAATGATTCAAGAGTCTTACAATTTGGAGCACGTGGGCGGAATGGTTTCTATCATTCGAAAAGTGATTCACGTAACATTAGCCGTGGAAGGACTGGGAGCAGCGGCATATAGTGTTTGCTTTGTGCCGGATCTGGGATGGAAAAGGGGAATTGGAAATGCAATTTTTACTGCTGTATCCAGCTTCTGTAATGCAGGAATCGATATTCTGGGGGAAAATAGTCTGGCACCTTATGTAAATCATGTGGGAATCAATTGCATTACTATGCTTTTGATTATCTCGGGTGGTCTTGGATTTACCGTCTGGGGCGATTTGGGTAAAGGTATGAAGAAGATCGTTCGGGAAAAGCATAGTATCCATTATGCTTGGAAAGGGCTTACCCTTCACTCGAAGGTGGCCATAGTATCCACCGTTTCTCTGGTGATGGTGGGTACCATTTGTTTTCTTCTGTTTGAGTATTCAAATCCGGAGACTATCGGAAACTTTTCTTTTGGCCATAAAGTACTGGCAAGTGCATTTCAGTCGGTTACTACCAGAACGGCAGGGTTTCTAACCATTGATCAGAGTGCATTTACAGATACATCCACTGTGGTTACTGTGCTTCTTATGCTGATTGGAGGTTCGCCTATGGGCACTGCCGGAGGAATGAAGACCACCACCGTAGTAATTCTGATTATGACCGTGGGAGCATTTCGCAGAGGCAAAAGTGACGTGGAAATTTTCCACAGAAAAATATCGGGCAGTAATATACAGGCTGCAATTGTAGTGGTATGTATGGGATTGGCAGTGCTGGTAGTTGGAATTCTTGGAATTTCCTGCAGCATGGATGTACCTCTTGACGATGTGGTCTTCGAGGTGGCATCGGCGCTGGGGACAGCAGGTCTGACAAGAGGAATCACGCCGTCACTGAATGGTATGAGTAAAGTAATTATTATCATCTGTATGTATCTGGGACGAATCGGTCCAATTACTCTGGCAGCAGCCATTACCATCCGGGCGAAAAAGGTGAACAATCGTATACATTTGGCAGAGGAGAGAATTTTAATTGGGTGATTTACAAAAGAAAGCGTTTGCAGCAGGGAGGTAGAAGGATGAGGAAAAAAACATCTTATGCCATATTTGGGATGGGAAGGTTTGGAATCAGCATTGCGGAGGTTTTGCTGGAAGCAGAATGTGAAGTGATGGTAATTGACCGAAGTGAGGAACGCTTGCAGAAAATTGCAAGTCAGGCAACTTATGCCATCAAGGCGGATGTGACGGAAGAAGGAGTGCTGGAGAGCATTGGAATCGGAAATGTGGATGTGGTGATTATCGCCATGGCGGAGCGGCTGGAGGCCAGTATTATGGTTGCCATGTATGCCAGGGAATCCGGTGTTTCCAGAGTCATTGCCAAGTGCAGCAGTTCACTTCACGGAGCAATTCTTCATAAAATCGGTGTAGATGAGGTCATTTATCCGGAACGGGAAATGGGAAAACGGGTAGCCAAAAACCTGCTCACAGGAGGAATGATAGACCTGTTCGAGCTTTCCGAGAACTTCAGTATGGCTGAAATGAAAGTTCCTGCCGCCTGGGAAGGGAAAAGTCTCGCCCAGTTAAGGATTCGGGATACTCATAAAATCAATGTGGTTGCCATAAAGAAAGATGGAGAAATTTGTGTCAGTCTGGACCCCCACGTTCCTTTGAGGCAGGATGAAATGCTGATTATGCTGGGAAATAACGAAGATTTAAACCGATTGCCTTATTAAAATGGCGACTGTGAACAACCTGCACGATAAAAGGAGGGAGGATATGATCACAAGCAGCAGCAATGCTCAGATTAAGAACATTATACAACTGAATAACAAAGGAAAGGCTCGCAGAGAACAGGGGCTTTTCGTTGTAGAAGGAATCAAGATGTTTAAAGAAGCACCAAAAGACTGGATTGAGAAAGTCTATATCCGGGAAAGCTTATATGGAGAGGAAGGCTGGGAAACCAGCCTTGGAGAAATTCCTCATGAAGTGGTGGCAGATAAGGTGTTTCGCCAGATGAGTGACACAAAGACACCCCAGGGCATTCTCACAGTACTTCGTCAGCCTCACTATGACTGGCAGGCATTTTTCGGCAGAAAATTTCCTCTTCTGGTGGTTTTGGAAGATTTACAGGACCCGGGCAATCTGGGAACTATTATGCGGACTGGTGAGGGAGCGGGAGTAGACGGTGTTATTTTAAGTAAAGGCTGCGTGGATTTGTTTAATCCCAAGACCATCCGTTCCACCATGGGGTCCATCTATCGAATGCCTTTCCGATATGTGGAAGATATGAATGAATTGATGAACAGGCTGAGAGAGGAACATATCTGCACCTATGCAGCCCATCTGAAAGGCAGAAATTTCTATGAACAGGAAGATTATTGCCGGGGAACGGCTTTTTTGATCGGAAATGAAGGAAATGGATTGAGCGATGAGCTTTCCAGTCGGGCGCAGTGCCTGATTCGCATTCCCATGGAAGGCCAGGTAGAATCTCTGAATGCGGCAATGGCCTGTGGAATTCTTACCTACGAGGCATCACGTCAAAGACGACTTTTTTCACACGGTGATATGGACAGAAAAACGTCAGTATAGTATGATAAGTGTACACCCATAGATGAATGGGACGATGTAACCGAAGAAAAGAAAGGGTGGGTGATACTATGGAATCGGTGATTTGGCTGGGAATTGTAGTGGTTTTGCTGATTATTGAAGCTTTGACCATGGGGCTTACAACCATATGGTTTGCCGGAGGCGCTTTAATAGCCTTTGTAACAGCCTTAGCGGGAGGACCAATGCCGCTTCAGATTGGAGTTTTTCTTGTGATTTCAACATTGCTTTTGATTTTTACAAGGCCGGCTGCCGCAAAGTTTATGAATCACAAGGTGGAGAAGACCAACGTGGACAGTCTCATTGGAAAGCATGCTGTGGTGACAGAGCGTGTGGACAATCTTCAGGGACTGGGAAGAGTGATGGTAGGCAGCGTGGACTGGACAGCCAGAAGTAAGGACGAATCTATTGTGCTGGAGAAAGACGAAGTGGTGAAGATTCTCAAAGTGGACGGTGTGAAGCTGATAGTTGACAAAAAGGAGGACTAGACTATGGCAGGACTGATGGTTTTTATTGTATTTATTGTAATTGCACTATTGATTGGAGCATCTTGTGTGAAGATTGTTCCCCAGGCTACGGCGCTGGTGTTGGAACGTCTGGGTGCTTACCGTGCTACCTGGGGAACCGGAATTCATTTCAAAGTTCCTTTTATTGAACGTGTGGCAAGAAGAGTTACCCTGAAGGAACAGGTGGTGGATTTCCCGCCCCAGCCGGTTATTACCAAGGATAATGTAACTATGCGGATTGATACCGTTGTATTTTTCCAGATTACTGACCCGAAGTTATATGCCTATGGTGTGGAAAATCCCATCATGGCAATTGAGAATCTGTCTGCTACTACACTGAGAAATATCATCGGTGATATGGAGCTGGATGAGACATTGACTTCCCGAGAAGTGATCAATACGAAAATGAGAGCCTCTCTTGATGTGGCAACAGACCCATGGGGCATTAAAGTAAATCGTGTGGAATTAAAAAATATCATTCCTCCGGAAGCCATTCAGGATGCCATGGAGAAGCAGATGAAGGCAGAGCGTGAACGTCGTGAAGCCATTTTGATTGCAGAAGGTGAGAAGCGTTCCACTATTCTGGTGGCAGAAGGTAAGAAGGAATCTGCCATTTTGGAAGCAGAGGCTGAGAAGCAGGCTGCCATCCTGAGAGCCGAAGCTCAGAAGGAGAGAATGATCCGTGAGGCGGAAGGTCAGGCAGAGGCCATTATGAAAGTACAGAAGGCCAACGCAGACGGTATCCGTTTCCTGAAGGAGGCTGGCGCTGATGAGGCGGTTCTGACCATGAAGAGCCTGGAAGCCTTTGAGAAGGCAGCTGACGGCAAATCTACCAAGATTATTATTCCGTCAGAAATTCAGGGTCTGGCAGGGCTTGCCACATCTTTAAAAGAAGTGATGGCAAACGACAGCAAACCCCAGAAGTAGTAGACAGTAGAGGTAAATAAATGAAGCCTGTGATCGATCTTACGAAAGAGTATGGAATTGTGCTGGAAGGCGGAGGTGCCAAAGGCGCTTATCAGATTGGAGCCTGGAAGGCATTAAAGGAAGCAGGAGTAAAAATAAAAGGAATTGCAGGAACAAGCGTAGGGGCTCTTAACGGGGCCCTTATGTGCATGAATGACTATGACAATGCCGTGCAGGTCTGGGAAAGTATTTCCTATTCCAAAATCATGGATGTGGATGATGAGCAGATGTCCCGGCTTTTAGATGGGAAATTACCTTTGCGGGATTTTTTTGAGCTGGCTTTTCAGGCCATGAAAGATGGCGGGGTAGATGTAACTCCCTTGAAGGAACTGATTGCGGCTCATGTGAATGCAGATAAGATTCTTAATTCGCCTGTAGAGTTTTATATTCTGACTTTTTCAGTAGATGAATTCAGGGAATTGGATGTGGATGTGAAGGAATTGGAGCCGGAATTGATTCCAGATCTGCTTCTTGCCAGCGCATATATTTTTCCCCTATTTAAAAATGAGAAATTGCATGGTAAAATGTTCGTGGACGGCGGCGTGATTAACAACGTGCCTCTGGGGTCTTTGGTGGATCGGGGGTATGAGGATATTATCATGCTGCGCATTTTTGGGATTGGACGGGAGAAAAGGTTGAAGATAGCTGAGGGAACGCATATATTTAGTTT
>CAMQZX010000129.1 GCA_947039785.1 uncultured Lachnospiraceae bacterium
CGATGCAGCGTAGTCTCGTGGGCTCGGAGATGTGTATAAGAGACAGAATAATATGTGACAATAATGATTGTAAAGGAACGTGTACATAATGAATGGTTTGGGTGGCTTGTTGATTTTTTTAGTTGTACTTTATTTCATAATAAGGCTGGCTGTAAAACATGGAATAATGGATGCTAAAAAAGCAGATGATAGGGACAGATAAGGGTTTAGTAGAGTAGAGAAATAGTGGGCAACTGATTTCCATTCTGGAGACAGTTGCCTTTTTTCTCTTCGTGTAAAGGAGTTACGATAAAATAGCAGGTTTGCGGTGGGAAGAGTCGGTGGAATGGTAATGACATTTACGGCGATTGTTATTTTGGTAAAAGGCAGACCCTGGATATATCAAACTGTTATGGCATGAAATCATGCTGAAGCCCAATATAGTAGACAGAAAAGTGGGGATAGTGGAAAATTCCCAAAGGATATGTGGTTCATAAAGGCAGTAACTAGGGGATGATTGTAGCTTTATGCATTAAAACTATATGTGATTTTTATAAGTGTAATTGTGTGAGCCTTTTTGGGACTTGAACTTTTACACTTTTTATTATGTATTATTTACGAATAATGAATTGGTGGATTGTAAGTTATCCTTCAAATCTATACCCTTTTCAAAAACTGTTGTTTTTTTCTGCTAAATGATTATTATGTGTATAAGCAATTATACAACAACCGCAACTTGTCATACAGAATTAGGAAAGGAGGATTTACCTATATGGCTATTAGTAAAAATAATCGTAGGATTACATTTTTAGATACTACGTTACGTGATGGTGAACAAGCACCAGGAAATGAAATGGGACCAGAAGAAAAGTTAAAACTTGCTTTATTGTTGGAGGCGGCCGGAGTAGATACAATTGAAACTGGATTTCCGGCATCATCAGTTGATGATTTTCAGGCTACCAAAATGATAAGTGAAGCACTGACAACATCTTCTTTTGCGACTTTTTCACGGGCCTTGGCCAAAGATGTGAAAATTGCATTGGAAGCTGGTGGAGTTAGCGATAAACATTTAGTCATGCTTGTTGCTACGGGAAGTGACCTTCATCTGAAATATAAGCGTCACATTACCCGTGAGGACGGATTGAGAGAAATAGCTGAGGCCGTGGCTTATGCCAAAAGTGAGGGAATTAAAAATATTGCCGTAGGAATTGAAGATGCAAGTAGGGCAGAGCAGGATTATATGGAACAGATCATTGAAACTGCTTTATCTTCAGGGGCTAATCAAATTATTTTGGCCGATACAACGGGCTACTCAACACCGGAGTCATTTTATGAATTGATACGCTTTGTGAGAGAAAAAGTTGGTGAAGATATCAAAGTTTCTACGCATTGCCATAATGATCTGGGATTAGCAGTTACTAATTCACTGGAAGCATTAAAAGCTGGAGCTGATGAAGTACATGCGACACTTGGGGGCATTGGCGAAAGAGCGGGAAACACATCTATCGAGCAGGTGGTTGCTTTTCTCAAGTATAAAGGGGAGGAGTATGGGCTCGAAACAACGATTAAATTAGATAAACTTTATGAAGCATATCTTGCTTTAAAAGAGACAATCAAGTTAGAAGATTCTCGTATGCAGCCATTATTTGGTACATATGTATTTAGCACCGCGGCGGGTATCCACCAACAAGGGATGCTGAACAATCCAGACACTTACGAATATGTAAAGGCAAAAGACATTGGCAGAGAAAGAAAATTTTATGTAGCACGACATTCTGGCCGTTCGATTTTGCGATATTTGTTTAAGGAACTGGGCGTTGTCCCAGATGATTCTTTGCTGGATTATTTCTACAATAAATACATATCAAATGAGCATAATGGTACCTGTTATGATACAGAAACGCTGAAAGGTATTTTGGTGCAGGAATTAAATTCCACAGAAAGTGAGTTTGGAGAGGCAATATGAGTAAGGCACTTTTAGTTTTAGATTTAATAAATGATATTGTCGATGAAAAGGGCAGTGTCGGAAAAGATGGTTTTTATAATCAGGCAATCAAACGTGATGTTGTGGAGAATACATCAAATGCAATTGCTTGGTTTAGAAAAAAAGGATTACCAGTTATTTATGTGGTGGTCGGATTCAGTCAGGGATATCCTGAATGGAATGGTAATGTGAAAGTATTTAGGAATGTAAAAGACAGAGAGCAGGTTCTGTTAAATTCGTGGGCGACTGCGGTATGTGATGAATTAACCCCCCTACCAGGCGAAGCAATTGTGATTAAGAATCGGATTGATCCTTTTTACAACACGAATTTAGAAATCATATTGCAAAGTTTTGGTGTTGACACGTTGTATCTGACTGGAATCTCGTCCGACCTTGTTGTTTTAAGCTCGTGTTTTAGCGGACACGATAGAGGATTTAAAATTACAGTTTTAGAAGACTGTATAGCAGCAAACGATGAAGCCAGCCATGCATGTGCCATCAAGACTATATCTAAATTGGCAGATATAAGCACCAGCAAAAATTTGATTATGGAGGAAAATTAAATGAAAGAGTTTTATAAATTTGATAAAAATGAGAAAGAAGATCTTTGTTCGAAACTTACACCGATTGCAAAAATTTCACCGTATACAAACTATGAAGAGTTTGCAGCAAAAATTAAAGAAACTGTTGAGAGCGGTCTTGTTCCGGATTTTTTTGTTGATTTGTGCAAGAAGATCCATGAGGATCGTATTAATGGAAAACACATTCATGTTTTGAAAAATTGTCCTGTAGATGAGGTGATTCCTGACTTGGATCTCGATAATCCAGTACAGGATAAGTACAACCTGAAAAAGACATATTTGGGAGAAGCTTTCCTTGGAACATTTGCCTGTCTTTTAAATTCGCCTTTGTTTTCTTATGCATCAAGAAATAATGGTGACTTCTTTACAGATGTAATCTGCATTAATCGTTTCCGTGGAAAGAGGACCGGATTCACAGACGGCGATCTTATTTATCACAATGACAGAACCAGTCACCCAGTTCAGGCAGATTATATCACGCTGCTAGGGCTGCGTTGTCCAGAGGACGATTTGGTGTATACAGACTACATTGATGGTAAAGATATTATCGGTTATCTGACTGAGGAAGAAATTGAAATTTTAAGCCAGAAGTGGTTCTATACGGCGGTGGACGATTTAACCAGGGAAAAAGTGAAGGATTGGGATAAATCAAGAGAACACGCGGTAATTAACGGAGAGAAAGTATGGTTTCAGGATACTTTAACAAAACCAATTGAGGGAGCACCGGAAAAAGCGTATCGTGCACTTTTGGCATTACGGGACGCCATGACTAAAGCTCCAAAGCATCGTCATAGATTAGAGGTAGGAGATTTGCTGGTTTTCCCGAATCAGTATGGCCTTCATAATAGGGAGAGAATTGAGATTAATAATCCGGAAGAGTCGGCAAAGAGGTGGCTGCTCAAAACATATACGTTTGAGAATCCGGAAGTGGCAGATGAATTTTCTGATTACTGGTATGAAGGTAAATATGGCTGTGTAACTGATGGCCGATAAAAGCAGAATAAATTCGGCGGTTACAATTAGACTTGTAACCGCCAGAACAGGAGAAATTCATATGGAAAACTTATTTTTACAATTATTAACGTTAAATGAAAAAGAAAATATTCTTGAGAAAGCTGATGTGCTTTACGAACCATTCAGTGCAACAGAACGTTCTAAAGCAGATATCCATTGGTTATTTAAACCTGATGATACCAATAGCACAGGAGCTGCACTCATAAAATATTATCCGGGTGGAAATTCTCCGGCACATCTACATGCAGGTTATGAACTTATATATGTGCTGGAGGGTGAAATGGTTACAAGTCAGGGAAAGGTAAGAAAAGGAGATTTGGTATTATTACCTCCGAATAGTGTACATCAGTCAAGTTGTGAAATAGGATGTACTGCCTTAATAATTTGGGAAAAGCCAGTGATTCCTATCAAGGAGGGGGCGAATGAATAAAACTAATAATATGATGAACGGATATCGGTGGATAATTTTGGGTATCGGTGTGCTGGCACAAATTACCTTTTCTATCGGATTTGCAGGTGTCTCCGTGTCTGGCGTTATAATGCGTGAAGAGTATCAGTTCACCTTAACACAGGTTGGATTTGTATTAGGGTGTATGGGACTGGGAGTGGCTCTTTCAGAAATTATCTGGGGAATTCTTACAGATAAATGGGGAGATAAGATCGTTCTAATTGCAGGACTTGTATTGATGGGGTGTACATTTCTTTATATGGCATTTTTCTGTGTACCAAAGAATGGGACGTATCCAGATTACAGATATTTTGGGGGACTATTAGTGTTAGCTGGTGCTGTGGGAGGAAGTGTGAATTCATCTTCTGGGAGAGCAATAATGTCATGGTTTACGGATAACGAACGTGGTTTTGCCATGAGCATAAGACAAACGGCGATTCCTATAGGAGCAGCTATTGGTTCCGTACTTTTTCCTTATATAGCCTCACAAAATGGCTTTGATGCAGCTTTTAAAACAATTACGGGTATATGTTTTGCTGTAGCACTGGTTGTTGCATTTGGATTGAAAACTGTAGAAGAAGATTTCGAGAAGTCTGCAAAAAAAATTGTATATGATGGAGAAAAGTCCCCATTTAAGCGACTTTCAGTATGGAAAATTGCTTTAGCAGGAGGTTTTCTTACTTTTCCGCAAATGGCAATTATGACTTTTGCATCAGTATACTTAACAGATGTATATAGTATGAAAATGATTTCGATTTCAATGCTAATTTCTATAGTACAGTTAGGCGGAGGCGTTTTAAGAATTGTAACAGGAAAGTTGAGCGATAAATATAAAAACAGGTGCCAATTAATTTGCTTAATTTCAATTATAGCAGGTGTGGCAGGGATAGCATTGGGAATTGCAACCAATCAAAATATCTATATTGTAACAATTTTGCTTGGCCTTACGGGATTAGCAGGAAATGCATGGCATGGTATAGCGTATACGGAAATTGCAGTTGTGGCAGGTGTGAGATATTCCGGAAGGGCGTTAGGTATGATTGGAACGACTGTTTTTACAGTATCATTTGTTATTCCATACATTATTCCGTATATATTAAATGTATTTTCATGGAGCGGTGTATGGGTTGTAGTTGGTATTGCTTCTCTAATTGCGTTGCCGCTGATGAACGAATTTAGACGTAAGAAGGGAGTGGGGATTAATGCCTGAGACGCTTTATGAAAAAATTCGTAAAAATCATTGTATTGAAAAATTGGATACAGGTGAAGAATTAATATACATTGATATGCATTTGCTGCATGAAATTAATACGCCGCAGGCTTTTGATGCGTTAAGGGATAAAAACAGAACGGTACGACATCCGGAACTTACGCTTGCTACGGTAGACCATAATACTCCAACAAGTTCAGTCGAAGACCTGGAGAGTGATTTCGTTAGGCGCGAACATACTATGTTACTTGAAAAAAATTGTAAAGAATATGGTATTCCCTTTAGAGGGTTAGGAAAAAACGGACAGGGCATTACTCATGTTATTGCACCAGAGGAAGGTCTTGTATTACCAGGTTCTACTCTGGTCTGTTGTGATTCTCATACGACAACACATGGTGCGTTTGCCACTTTAGCAATCGGGATAGGAACAAGTCAGGTTGAGCATGTATTGGCAACGCAGACTTTGCGTATTCCGAAATTTAAATCAATGAAAATTGATATTAAGAATAGATTGCGTAATAATATATCAGCAAAGGATCTAGCGCTTTACATTATTAGAAAAATAGGTACAGGTGGCGGATTTGGATATGTTATTGAGTATACCGGAGAAGCGATCTCTAACCTTACAATGGAAGGGCGGATGACTCTGTGTAATATGTCAGTTGAAGCTGGGGCAGGAGCTGCAATAATTGGAGTAGATGATATTACTATAAATTATTTGCAGGAAAATTACAAATGTCCGGAGGGAACAACGCTTCAAAAGGAAGTTGAAAGATGGAGAACATTTGTAAGCGATCCAGAAGCCACATTTGATAAAGTAGTGGAGATTGATGCAGATGATGTAGAAGAGAATGTTACCTGGGGTATTAACCCATCACAGAATATCACTTTTGCTGAAAGCATTCCCAGTGTTGATGACTATGACGAAGAATATCAGAAACAAGAAGCAGAGAGAGCCTATGAGTATATGCGTTTGCAACCAGGGATGAACTTGGCTGATATCAAAATTGATAAAGCGTTTATTGGTTCATGCACAAATGGTCGTATCGAAGATTTACGGGAAAGTGCAGCTATACTCAAAAACCGGCAGGTAAATCATAATGTACACCTTTTAGTAGTTCCCGGATCAATGAGGGTTCTGAAACAGGCAATTAATGAGGGGCTTGATACTGTATTTAAGAATGCCGGAGCAGATTTCAGATATTTACCTGGTTGTTCCATGTGTGTAGGGCTGAATAAGGACAGTTTAGGAGCAGGTGTGCGCTCAATTTCTGCGAGCAACAGAAACTTTGAAGGCAGACAAGGCCCCGGAGCAATGACACATATTGCATCGCCACGTATAGTAGCAGCCAGTGCCATTTTGGGGAGAATTGCAAGTCCTTCGGAAATAGAGGAGGCTTAGATGGGAAGAGAGTTAATCTGTGGCTATGGTATGCCATTAGAAAAAAATAACGTTGATACAGATCAGATAATACCGGCTCGTTTTTGCTATGTTCCGAAGCGTCATGGACATGAAAATTCTCTATTTGGTGATTGGAGAGAAAAAAAAGATTTTGTAATTAATAATCCAATTTACAAAAAAGCCACCATTTTGGTGGCAGGATATGGATTTGCAACAGGCTCATCAAGAGAATACGCGGTATGGGCAATTAAGGATTACGGATTTAATGTTGTCATTGCCCAGAGTTTCGGAGAGATTTTTTACAAAAATGCAATTATAAACGATTTATTACCGGTAAAAACTTCGTCAGAAGCTACACATGCATTATGGGGAATTTTAAAAAAATGTCCGGAAGAAGTAATTCATATTGATTTGTACGATGAATTAATAAAAGTAGGTAAGCAAAGTTTTCCCATTTTTATTGAGCCGGGAGTTAAAAATAAGTATTTACTTAATCAGGATGATATTTCATTAACAATGGAGGAATTGGATAAAATTCTTTTGTATGAAAGCAAAAGATATCCATATTTGGCTACAACGGAATAGGAGGAATTATTTTGGAGAAAAAAGAAAGAAGTATTGCAATTGTTGGAAGTGGTCCTCGTGGGATGTCTGTACTTGAAAGATTAGCAGCACGTTTAAGCCAGAATAAAGAAAACGAAATCGAGACAGATATTTACCTAATTGATAATGGATTTGTTGGTACTGGAAGGGTTTGGTCAATTAAACAGTCTCCGTATCTTTTGATGAATACAATTGCACAAGAAATTTCAGCATTTTCTGGTCCGTGGGACGGAAAGGAGGCTAAACCCGGAAACGGACCTTCATTTGCAGAATGGTGGAAAATAGCGCATGATGATTATGAGCAGTATGAGGGATATGGCCCTAGAGCTTATTATGGAGAATATTTG
This sequence comes from uncultured Lachnospiraceae bacterium, assembly GCA_947039785.1. GTDB lineage: Bacteria > Bacillota > Clostridia > Lachnospirales > Lachnospiraceae > JALFVM01. Next base: position 7,569 of record CAMQZX010000129.1, read on the forward strand.
TTATATGTATTGGATGCAATTGAAAAATCACTTCCGGAGAATGTGAAACTGTATAAGATATCAGGACAGGTAATAAACATTGATAATGAAAAAGAATCAAGCCAGACGCTATACTTAGAAGATGGTAGTAAATTGGTAGTCAATAAAACTATCATCACAACAGGGCATGCCGTTAATGAATTACATGGTTTATCAAAAGAATTATCCGAATTTGCATTAAGAGTACCAGAAGTAAAATTTATCCAGGGAAATTCAGTTGCAGACATGGATTTAGAGGTTATAAATCCAGGAGATAAAGTCGGAGTAATTGGTATGGGTTTAAGTTTCTATGATTTGATGGGGCAGTTCACATTGGGAAGAGGTGGAGAGTTCGTTCCTGATGATAAAGAAGGTCTCGTTTACAAGAAATCAGGTAAAGAGCCATTATTATTTGCAGGAAGCCGTAGCGGGATGCCGGTACCAGCAAGAGGGAAAAACCAAAAGCCTTACAATTACGAGTATGATCCAGCTATATTTACAAAAGAATGTGCAATGAAAATAAGAAATAGAAAATCAGTTAAATTTGAGGCTGATGTTTTACCTCTTATCGAAGCAGAAGTTGCATTGGTGTACGCCGAAACTATCTTTCGTAATGAAGGAAAAAATGAAAATGCATTAGAACTACGAAAACGTGTGCGAAGCCTTTGTGTACATTCAGTTGAAGGGGTTGAAACAATTGCACGGTCGTTGGGAATGCGAAGTTTAATCCATGTAAACTTATATGACCTGACAAAACCATTTAAGAATTGTGAGTTTTCTTCATTGCCTGAATTTAACAAATTACTTTCAATGTTGTTGGAAAACGATTATGACGAGGCGATGAAGGGTAATATAGGATCACCTCTTAAAGCCTCACTTGATGTTATACGGAATATTCGTTCAGTTATCAGAGAAGTAGTTGATTATGGTGGGTTGAATCCTGAATCATATCAAAAAGAATTCCTTAAAAGTTTTGCACCTGCCAGTAACTTTCTGGCTGCAGGGCCGCCGGCGTTCCGAATTGCACAATTAAATGCCCTAATAAGAGCAGGAATAGTTACGATTATAGGTCCTTCTGTAGAATATAAAATATCAGAAGGAGAACATTGCATTCGTATAAGTTCACCGCAGGTTAAGAACTCGGACGTTATGGTTAAAACAGTAATTGATGCCAGAATACCGGCTCCTGATCTGCACCATGAATGCTCTGAATTCACACAGGCATTAGTCAGAAAAGGAATTTATGCGCCATTTGTAAACCGAAATGACGGTATTGAGTTTGAGACTAATGGAGTAAATGTCACGAAAAGTCCATTTCACCCTATAGGAAAAGATGGCAGCATATATCGTAACATTTATGTTTTAGGAATCCCTACAGAATATATACGTTGGTTCATGCAATCAGGAAGTACGCGGCCTCACAAATGGATTGATTTTATGGTGGATGCAGATGCAATTGCTGAAGATGCTCTTAAATACATATAGTAGGAAGGAGGAATATATGCAATCAAGTAATATAGTACAGCCACAACAGAAAAACACGATTATGCAGCTTCTTGAAAAATATAAGTTGGACGGTCGTAATAATAAAATGAGTTTAACTGCAGGAATCTATATGGATGAAACAGGAGAATCGCCAATACTAGATACTGTTAAGGTGGCAGAACGTTTTTTAGTAGAAAATCAGACTTGTAAGGCGGCATTTAATATGACTGGTGATGTTGATTTTCATAGAGCTGTTAAAAAAGTTGTATTTCCATATTTTACAGAAGTAGAAAAAAAGGAAATCTGTGTAATCCAAACACTGGGGGCAAGTGGGGCAATTAATTTGATTGGTCAGTTAGTTAACCAGTATGCACCTTTATCCAGAATTTGGGTTAGCAATCCAACTTGGGAGAATCATGAACCTTTGTTGGGGCATCATTTAGGTGGGATTTGCCATTATAAGTATGTGGCAGAAAACAATAAAGCTAGTGTGTCTAAAATTATGGAAGATTTGCAGTATTCAAAACCAGGAGATTATGTGTTGTTTCATGCCAGTTGTCATAATCCAACAGGAATAGATCCAGATTTATATCAATGGACAGAACTGGCGAAATTCTGTAAGGATATGCGTTTAATTCCAATATTTGATTTTGCATATCAAGGATTTGCATATGATTTGGAAAAGGATACGGAGGTCTTTGGAATTTTTAAGCAGAATGTAGATGATTTTATAGTGTGTAATTCTTTTTCTAAAAATATGGGATTATATGATGAACGTGTTGGCGCATTGTCTTTCATTTTTACAGATCAGGAAAAGACGAATTCATGGCTTCAGACAACAAAGAGATTAATCCGTAGCAGCTATTCGATTCCGCCTATTCATGGAGGCGCTGTCGCGAGCCATATTATAAATAATGATTTATTGTTTAAACAATGGGGGGAAGAAGTTAGTGGGATGCGGAAGGATTTAGAAAGAAGGCGGAGTGATTTCTTTTCTGCACTGGATTGTGTGGGCATGAAAGAAGATATTTTAGATTTTGATAAACAGAATGGTATGTTTGTATGCTTAAAACTTACGGAGGAAGAAATAGGGACACTAAGAGAAAAGTATGGTATTTATATGCTGGATAGTGGTCGGATTTCCATTGCCAGTTTAAATTCAAAGAAAATACCAATGCTTTGCGAGGCAATAAAAAAATTGAGGGTGTAATGTAGTGTTAAAAACACGATTCATATACCATAGAACAATAACAGGAGGATTCAATATGTCAGTAAAAGTAGCAATTAATGGATTTGGTCGTATCGGTAGACTTGCGTTCAGACAGATGTTTGGAGAAAAGGATTTTGAGGTAGTAGCAATCAACGATTTAACAAGTGCAAGGATGTTGGGACACTTGTTAAAATATGATTCCTCACAGGGGCCATATGATAAGAAGGTAGAAATTGGAGAAAATTCGCTTATTGTTGATGGTAAGGAGATTAAGATCTTGGCAGAAAGAACACCACAGAATTTGCCATGGAAAGAATTAGATGTTGATGTGGTTCTGGAATGTACAGGATTTTTTGCCTCTAAAGAAAAGTCAATGGCACATATTACAGCCGGCGCTAAAAAGGTTGTGATTTCTGCGCCTGCGGGTAATGATTTGCCTACCATTGTTTTTGGGGTGAATGAAAAGGTCCTGTCACCAAAAGATACTGTAATTTCTGCAGCATCATGTACAACCAATTGCCTGGCACCAATGGTTGATACACTGAATAAGATTGCACCTATTAAGAAAGGCTATATGACAACCATACATGCATATACAAATGATCAGAATACTCTGGACGCGCCTCATGCAAAGGGAGATCTGAGAAGAGCAAGATCTGCGGCTTTAAATATTACTCCCACATCTACTGGTGCTGCTAAGGCGATTGGCTTGGTCATTCCAGAATTGGCAGGCAAGCTGGACGGTGTATCTCAAAGAGTACCAGTAAGCGCCGGTTCTTTAACCGAATTGGTAGCAGTTGTGAAGGGAACCGTAACAAAGGAAGAGGTAAATGCAGCAATGAGTGGTGCAGAAACAGAATCGTTTGGTTATACAGAGGAAGAATTGGTTTCAACGGATATTGTAGGTATGAAATACGGCTCTTTGTTTGATGCTACGCAGACCAGTGTATCTGATATGGAAGGGGACAGCCTTGTAAAAGTAGCAGCTTGGTATGATAATGAGAATTCTTATACAAGTCAGATGGTTCGTACCATAAAGTATTTTGCAATGCTGTAGTAAGAAAACATATCATATGTGCTTGGGGCAAGCAGTCAATGTTGGCTGCTTGCCTTTTTACCATATGATTCTCTATCTACAACCCTGAATATGTAATTATAGGAATTATTTGGGAAATTTATCGCGTAGTGTGACATCTGTCTCTTATACACATCTCCGAGCCCACGAGACTACGCTGCATC
>CAMQZX010000130.1 GCA_947039785.1 uncultured Lachnospiraceae bacterium
TGGTCTCTTTCTTAAATATTAGGATTCAAAAATCGGTATTAACCGATTGCCCCTTCTCTGCCGATACACTCCAATCCCTATCTTCAAGTAAGTTGACCACGCTCTAAAGCATGTTTGAAAATTACTTTCTGCAAGAAGCTATGTTGTCTGGATTTGGTGCAAATTTTGTGTAAAGTGGGTGTGGAGAGGGAGTTTTTTGGATTGGATGTATAGTTTTGGGGGAGTTGGGGATAGTAGTTTTTAGGATAGAGACGGGTAGAGTTTCTTATGTATTGTTTGGAGGTTTTTATGAGTGATACGTTGTATATTCAGACGGACAAGAATGTGGAAGTTCATCAACCTCATGTGTATTTGCAGGACATTGCGCAGTTGGCATGCAGCAATAGCAAGATTTTGAATCGGTATCGGGTGATGCCTGTGGTCAATTTGACGCCGGATCAGCCAGGGCGGTATGTGATGGCGATTACGGATATCATAGACCAGATACAGAAGAAAAATGAGAATCTGGATGTGACCCATATTGGAGAGCCTACATTTATTATTACCTATGAGGTGGAAAAACATGCACATAAGGCATTTAGTTACCTGAAAACACTGTTGGTCTGTCTGATGTCCTTTTTCGGGACGGCATTTTCCATTATGACGTTCAATAACGATGTGGATGTGAGTACATTGTTTGAGGATATTTATATGCAGTTTACAGGAAGACCCACAGATGGTTTTACTGTTTTGGAGGCTTCTTATTCTTTGGGAATTGGACTTGGGGTGTTGTTTTTCTTTAATCATTTTGGACGGAAGAAAATTACTCAGGATCCCACACCCATGCAGGTGCAGATGCGTATGTATGAGGATGATGTGGATACTACGGTGATTGAACAGCTTGAGCGGGAGGAGAAACAGGAATGTGGCAGCAAATAATAATGGCGATTATTGGTTTTTCCGGAGGAACCATTGCTGCCGGCGGTATGGTGGCATTGTTGATTGGTTTGGGAATTACCCCTCGGTTTGCAGGGATTACTCACACAGCGGATCGAATCTTGCTGTATGAGGATGTGACCATGTTGGGAGCGATTGCTGGTAATGTGGTTCAGTTGTACCAGTTGAATCTTCCTGTGGGTAAGGTTGGGCTGATATTTTATGGACTGTTTGCGGGGATGTATCTGGGCGGATGGATTTTGGCTCTGGCAGAGATGGTGGACGTGTTTCCCATTGTGATTCGGAGATTGAAAATTACACGGGGAGTTCCTGTGATTATAGCCACGATTGCTGTGGCAAAGACTTTGGGGTCTCTGATTTTCTTTTACAATCGATGGTAGAGATTTTGAGTTGCAGATAGATTAGGAGGTTGTTATGGCGCAGTCAAGTCAGGAACAGAAAAAATATGAACAGTATGTAAAGGAGGTAACTCCGGTTCACAGTTTGCCGAAAAATATGCTGAAAGCTTTTTTGGTAGGCGGTATGATTTGCGTAATTGGGCAGTGGATTATTAATATGGCACAGGGGTATGGACTGGATCAGGAGATGGCCGGCTCCTGGTGTTCCGGGATTCTGGTACTGTGCAGCGTAGTGCTTACAGGATTGAATATTTATCCTAAAATTGCGAAATTTGGCGGAGCTGGAACATTGGTTCCCATCACAGGATTTGCCAATTCGGTGGCGGCTTCTGCTATTGAATATCAGAAGGAAGGACAGGTTATGGGAATTGGATGTAAGATTTTTACTATTGCGGGTCCGGTGATTTTGTATGGCATATTTACTTCCTGGATACTGGGGGTATTTTATTGGCTGTGGGGGATGATGTGATGGTGAAGAGGTTAGGGCTTCTTGTGGTAATTTTAGTAATCGTTGTATTGGTGATTGTTTGTGATACGAAGATTTGTGGAGGTGTGAAATGAATCAGCAGATGAGGGGCAAGCAAAGTGTGGAGTTGGCAAATTCGGTGCGGATTCTCAGTAGTGCCAGCATTGTGGGAGCCAAGGAGGGAGAAGGACCGCTGAGCGATTTTTTTGATGTGATTGGCAGTGATCCCATGTTTGGATGCGAGAGCTGGGAGGAGGCGGAGAGTGTGCTTCAAAAGGAGGCTGCTCAGATGGCGATTGGAAAAGCAGGGTTAAAGCCTTCGGAGATTCGTATGATGTTTGCCGGGGACCTTTTGGCTCAGTCAATTGCATCTTCTTTTGGATTGGTGGACTTACAGATTCCCATTTATGGTCTTTACGGTGCCTGCTCTACGATGGGAGAGTCGTTGGCGCTGGGAGCACTGTCCGTGTCGGCTGGGTATGGAGAGTATATTTTGTGTCTTACATCCAGTCATTTTGGAAGTGCGGAGAAGGAATTTCGGTATCCGTTGGAATATGGGAGCCAGAGACCACTGTCTGCCACCTGGACAGTAACTGGAAGCGGGGCTTGTGTATTAGGGACGACGGGAGGTCGTGCTAAGATTACCGGGGTGACCACTGGGAAAATCGTGGACTTTGGGTTGAAGGATTCTCAGAACATGGGAGCCTGTATGGCTCCTGCGGCTTGTGACACGATTTATCAGAATTTGATGGATTTTCAGCGGTTGCCGGAGGATTATGATAAGATCATTACCGGAGATTTGGGAAGCATCGGGCAGACAATTTTGTTGGATTTATTGAAGGATAAGGGCTTCGATATTTCTAAGCAGCATATGGACTGCGGTATGAAGATTTTTGACGCCAAGACCCAGGATACCCATGCCGGGGGAAGCGGCTGCGGATGTGCAGCTACTGTATTTGCTTCTTATATCATGTCCAGACTTGCCATGAGAGAATGGAAGCGGATTTTGTTTGTGCCTACGGGAGCATTGCTTTCAAAGGTGAGCTTTAATGAAGGCCAGAGCGTGCCTGGAATTGCCCATGGTGTGGTGGTGGAAGCTCTGGAGAAGGGAGAATAATAATGGATTATATCAATGCATTTTGGGTTGGCGGATTGGTTTGCGCCCTGGTTCAGATTCTGCTGGACCGAACTAAATTGATGCCAGGGCGGGTCATGGTGCTTCTGGTGTGTCTGGGGGCGTTACTCAGTGCTTTGGGAATCTATAAACCGATACAGGAATACGCCGGGGCAGGTATTAGTGTGCCACTGGTGGGATTTGGAAATGTTTTGTTTGAAGGCGTGAAAAAGGCTGTGGATGAAAATGGATTTATAGGACTTTTTATGGGAGGGTTTACCGCAAGTGCAGTTGGAATCTCAGCCGCACTGATCTTTTCCTATCTGGCCAGCTTGATTTTTAAGCCAAAGATGAAGTCGTAGTTTAACTCATTAAGACGGTCCTTTGCTTATATTGCGAATATCCAATTGACTGATTATGTTAAATGTAATTGTGTGCAACAGCACCACTCACATCAAAGACAAGACCTATCTGAAGGGGATGTAAGTGGTGCTGTTCTTCTGCAGAAGTTAATTATACTATAGCGTATGATGGGGAAAAAAGTAAGCAACAAAATGACACCGTATAATATATCATTCAAAATTTCTCTATTTTTAATACTTTTGTAATATTTTGCGCGATGAGGAATTCCCATAACCATTCGTTAACAAATATTGCCTTTTGATTAACCACATCTTCATTGTATCCTGCCCAAATACCCTTTATACTGATATTGTGTGAGACCGGACAAAAGATAGGTTTTGGAAGAGTTACATGCATACAAGATGGGAGACTATTATGAGATTAAGAATCGGACAGAAAATTGTTGAACTTCAGATACAAGCCTGTTTGGTGCTTTTGATGAGGGAGGATATGGCAGCTATCAGCCAGATTTGGGATCGCGCTTTGCCCTCCCTGTGTTAAAACCAATTCTCTGACTTCTTGATGGTGGGATTGATATGTCCGTGGGCAGGAATACTAAAAAAAATGATGGTAGCACCAATATGCAGCAGTTGTCTGCAACAGAAAAATTGCCGGTATTCCGAACGTGAATTTTCTGTGGTTTGTTTTATGGTGAAACAGATATATTCCAAGGAATGCCCCAATACTTCCGCCCAGGACTGCCAACCCAATTAAGGTGCTTTCTTTTGTGCGCCATTTTCCATTGCGTGCTTTACGTTTATCAGTTCCATATGTCAAAAAAGTTATGACGTTAATTGCCAGAAGATAGATTGTGATGTATTTCATAGGATTATTTGTGCTCCTTTCGTGCTGTGGTGGCAGGGATAAAATTTTTCTTTTTTGATTTTATCATGGCTTATGCATTTCGTCATGTGAAAGTTAGGATTTGGAAACGAATATATTGGTAAAAAAGTTGGAACTGGATTATTGACATATGCCAATAATATGCTATAATAGCTTTAGACTACAGACCAGGAGGATACAGAATGGCACGTCCAGGAAAAGCTCGTTTTATTTGCAGAATGCCTCGTCATTGTCACTTTACAGCCACAGGCAATCCTACCAGTGGAATTAATCTTACTGTGGAAGAATATGAAGTGATTCGGCTTATGGATTATACAGGAATGACACAGGCAGAGTGTGCGAAGCAGATGGATATCAGCCGGGCGACGGTACAGGCGCTTTACACAGAAGCCCGTAAGAAGCTGGCGCGCTTTCTGGTGGAGGGCACTTATATGGAGATTAGCGGGGGAAACTATCGGCTATGTAAAGAGCAGTGTCCCCAGTGTATTCATCATTCCAGTCTGGACAATACTAAAATTAAGGGAGCGAATACTATGAGAATTGCAGTAACTTATGAAAATGGACAGGTGTTCCAGCATTTTGGACACACAGAACAGTTTAAGGTATACGAAGTGGAGGATGGAAAGGTTATTTCCTCTCAGATTGTGGGAACAAATGGTCAGGGACATGGTGCGTTGGCAGGTTTTCTTTTCAACGGTGGAGTGGATGTTTTGATTTGCGGCGGTATCGGCGGCGGCGCCAGAAATGCACTGGCTGAAGCCGGTATCCAGTTATATCCGGGTGCTATGGGAGACGCGGACGCTCAGGTAGAGTCCTTCCTGAAAGGCTCTCTTTCCTACGATCCTGATACTGTGTGCAGCCATCATGAGCACGCAGAAGGCCATGACTGCGGAAGCCATGGATGCGGAAGTCACGGATGTCATTAAGAAGTCTGTGACGTTGCATTTCCGTTGGGAAATGTGAGAGATATTTTAAGGTATATATTCACAAATGAGTATTTGTGATAAGGAAAGCTCTGTTCAAAAGCTTGGGAAAGTCTTTGGCAGAGCTTTTTTGTTGATTGTCAAATATGTGAAAAGTCCAGTGGCTCTTTTCTGAGCCGATCGACAGATGTCTTAAAATCAAACTGGTTGTAAATTTTTTTTGATTTTCAGGCACCAGAGAAGGGTGCGTCAGTTAAGTATTTAATATAAGGTCATGCTCTATTTTTCACCGCTCACATATACTAACTACCAGAACAATCCGGGAGGAGTCTATGAGAAGGAAAATTGTTGGTGTGTTGGTGATGGTGGCTTTGTGCTGTGGCAGTTTGGCTGGTTGTGGAGGAAAATCTGAGGATGTCAAGCAGACAGCTGGTTCGGGAGAAAAGGGGAAAGAGCAGGTACAGGAGACGCTGGAGACTTCGGAAAAAGACACAGCGGAAAATTCTGGGGAGAAACTGGTAGAAGTTACGTTGAATGAAGTGGCTCACTCTATTTTTTATGCTCCACAATATGTTGCCATCGAGGAAGGCTATTTTGCCGAAGAAGGAATTGATATTCAACTCGTCACAGGATTTGGCGCAGATAAAACAATGACTGCTGTGTTGTCTGGCGAAGCGGATATAGGATTTATGGGGGCGGAGTCGTCCATTTATGCCTATCAGGAAGGGGCCAATGATCCGGTAATCAATTTTGCCCAGTTGACCCAGCGTGCAGGTAATTTTCTTGTGGCAAGAGAGGAGATGCCGAACTTTACCTGGCAGGATTTGAAAGGGGCAGATATTCTGGGTGGACGTAAAGGCGGTATGCCCCAGATGGTTTTTGAGTATATCCTAAAACAAAACAATCTGGATCCGGAGAAAGATATGAATATTGACCAGAGCATTGATTTTGGTTCCACTGCGGCGGCTTTTTCCGGCGGTATGGGTGACTTTACGGTAGAGTTTGAGCCGGGGGCGACTTCGCTGGAAAAGGAAGGGGCTGGTTATGTGGTGGCTTCTCTGGGAGTGGATTCGGGATATGTGCCTTATACCTCTTACAGTGCCAAGAAAAGCTTTCTGGAAGAAAATCCTGATATAATTCAGAAGTTCACCAATGCTCTTCAAAAAGGAATGGAATACGTCCAGACTCACACCTCGGAAGAAATTGCTCAGGTCATTGCTCCCCAATTTGCCGAGACAGACATGGAAACCCTTGTGACAATTGTAAATCGTTATCACCAACAGGATACATGGAAAGAAAACTTAGTGTTTGAGAGAGAAAGTTTTGAACTGCTGCAGGACATTTTGGAGGAAGCTGGGGAGTTGAAGGAACGTGTGGATTATGAAAATTTGGTTATCACAGAATTTGCTGAGAATGCGTTGAATGTGGAATAAAGGGAGGGGGCTTTGGCTCCCTTCGCGTTACTGCTCACGCACAACTGTCCTGCGCTGATAGCACTAAAATCCCGAGACATACAGAAATTGACTTTCCATTTTGGATGCGATAGAATACAATCATTGACACAAGAGAGGAGAAGAGGAATGTCTATAGAACGAGTGCGGGCATATTTACAGGAATTTAACGCGGCAGACCGGATTATGGAATTGTCTGATTCCAGTGCCACTGTGGAGCTGGCTGCTCTGGCTTTGGGGACGCAGCCTGAGCGTATTGCCAAAACGTTGTCCTTTATGGTGGATGAGAAGGCTGTTCTGATTGTTATGGCGGGAGATGCCAAGATTGATAACAGAAAATACAAGGATCAATTTAGCTGTAAAGCGAAAATGTTAAAACCACAGGAAGCTGAGAATCTGGTGGGACATGCCCCAGGCGGTGTCTGTCCCTTTGGCGTGAAAGAGGGGGTGACGATTTATCTGGACGATTCCCTGAAGCGGTTTGAGACTGTATTTCCGGCAGCGGGAAATGGACACAGTGCCATTGAGCTGACTATTTCGGAGTTGGAGCAATTTTCAAAATCCCGGAATTGGATTTGTGTGACAAAGGGATGGGAGTAGCAAAGGAGTAAAATGATGAACAGAAGAGATTTGGAAATTACAAAACAAGAAGATTTTCGATATGTACTGGAGCACTGTCATTCCATCAATGTGGGAATGCACGATGGAGAAGATATCTACATTTTACCCATGAATTATGGATATGTTCTGGAAGAGGACAAAAAATTGACGTTTTATATCCACAGTGGAAAAAGGGGAAAGAAGCTGGAGCTTTTAAGGGCCAACGGACGTATATCCTTTGAGATGGATTGTGACCATCAGCTTATCGAGGGTGAGAAACCCTGCCAGTATGGATACGCCTATGCCAGCATGATGGGAAAGGGAAATGCGGTGATCGTGGAAGATGTTCAGGAGAAGCAAAAGGCGTTATCCATTTTGATGTCCTGTCTTACCGGAAAGGAATTTGAGTTTACAGAGAAGCTGACTACCATTGTGGAAATTATTCGGATCGATGTGGAAGAATACACCGGGAAACGGCGTCTGGCCAAGAGATTTTAGACAAGCGGTGGAGCAAGAATGTCAGTTTCCATGATTCAGATAAAAAAGAGATGTTGGATTCAAAATTGTTGAATCTCAACATCTCTTTTGGGCTTATATTAAAAGATTTTCCTGGAATTAGTTGATATCGCCGTAATTGATCGGTGTCTTTTTCTCGGAAATCTTACCCATGACTACAATACTTCCTGTAATTAGAACAAAGGTGATCACCAGTGGAATCCATGGACTGTTGAGGATTCCCATAACGATATAACCGATGACGGCGCAAACGGTAACTGTAGTTGCGTAAGTCATCTGGGTGGACACGTGGTCAATGTGGTTGCATCCGGCTCCTGTTGAGGAGAGGATTGTGGTATCGGAAATTGGTGAAATGTGATCTCCGTATACGGCTCCTGCCAGGATAGCTCCCAGTACCGGCAACAACAGGTGCGCAGTAGATGCTGGTGTACAGATGGCAGCACCGATGGGAATCAGCAGAGCCATGGTACCCCATGAAGTTCCTGTGGCGAATCCTAAAAATCCTGCAACGACGAAGATGACAGCCGGAAGGACAAATACCGGGAAGGAAGAATCATTTACCAGATTTCCGATAAATCCTCCAGTGTTCAGATAATCACTGCTGCAGACACCGCCGATGGTCCATGCCAGAATCAGAATGGTAAAGGAAGGAACCATGGATTTGATACCTTCAGTGATACCGTGCATAAATTCCGTGAAGCTGAGAACCTTACGTGGAATAAACTGGATGAATGTGACAACCAGAGCGCAGAAGCTTCCAAGTACCAGAGAAAGTGAAGAGTCGCAATTTCCAAAGGACTCTGTGAAGCTGGCTTCTCCGGAGAAACCACCGCCAGTGTAAACCATCGCTAGTACGGTGAAGATGATCAGTGATAAAATAGGAATTACCAGATCATATACTTTGCCCTTGCCGTTGATGGAGCGCTGTGGTTCGGCTTCATTTACTTCTTCTTCCGGATGGGAGAACAAATCTCCTTTCTCAATGGCATTCTTTTCGAAGGATGCCATGGAACCGTAATTAATATGGCTGCTGCAGATGATTAGTACCATCAGGATAGTTCCCAACGCATACAGATTGTAAGGAATAATCTGCATGAAAGTAGTCATTCCATTACCGGCACCTGCATCAGAGATATAGGTTGCCACTGATGCGCCCCAACTGGAGATCGGCGCGATGATACAGATTGGTGCGGCAGTTGCATCCAGTAAATAGGACAACTTGGCACGTGAGATTTTATGACGGTCCGTTACAGGACGCATAACCGTTCCCACAGTCAGACAGTTAAAGTAGTCGTCAATAAAAATCAGACATCCCAGGGCAGCTGTGGCAAGACAGGCTCCTTTCCGTGTTTTCAGACGCTTAATTGCCCATTCGCCGTAGGCAGCAGACCCACCTGCCCTTGTGACAAGAACAACTAACGCTCCCAACAATCCCAAAAATACCAGGATGTTTGCATTTCCCCCGATTTTATCAGCCATAATATTGAAAGTGGTAACCACCATATGAACTGGGTTGCCTTTGCTGAAAATCAGGGCACCGGCAAGAATACCGATGATGAGTGAGGATAGAACCTCTTTTGTGATCAAAGCCAGAATAATGGCGATGATTGGCGGCAGAACGCTCCACCAGCCAAAGTGAGCAAGTTCTAAAATTTCCATATCTCTACTCCTTTTCCCTCAAATTTTTAGCAACATTATAACATACAATGTCGGTTCGTGGGAGAAAACTTGATAATTTATAAAAAAAGTTTATAATGATAGGATAAAAAGATTACTGTTTCTATGTGAATAGCAGGGAAAATGTGGAGGTATACAAGTATGAAAATAAGTTTTATCGGATGTGGAAATATGGCAAAGGCCATGATAGGCGGTATATTAAAAAAACAGTTGTGTGATGCAAAGAATATTATGGCAACCAATTCATCTGAAAAAAACTGTGTCCGTAACAGGCAAGAGATGGGCATTGAAACTACTACAGACAACCGGGCGGCTGCGGGCTGGGCAGATATTGTAGTCTTATCTGTGAAGCCTCAGATTTATGAAAAGACTATCGCAGAAATCAAAGATGTGATTACCAAAAAACAGCTTGTGATTACCATTGCTCCAGGAAAAACTCTGGCATGGTTGGCAGATCAGTTTGGAAAAGATGTAAAGCTTATTCGATGTATGCCAAATACTCCGGCCCTGGTGGGGGAGGGAATGACTGGTGCCTGCCATAATGAGCTGGTGACTTCCCAGGAGCTTGAGACGGCTCTTCAGATTTTAAACAGTTTTGGCAGAACGGTAGTGGTTTCTGAGCATTTGATGGATGCTGTCGGAGGAGTCAGCGGAAGCTCTCCGGCCTATATTTTTATGATGATCGAGGCTATGGCAGATGCTGCCGTTGCTGAGGGGATGCCAAGAGGACAGGCTTATGAATTTGCTGCCCAGGCTGTTTTAGGCAGTGCCAAACTGGTTCTTGAGACTGGAAAACATCCAGGTGAACTAAAGGATATGGTGTGCTCTCCGGGAGGTACTACCATTCAGGGAGTTGGTGTTCTGGAAGAGAGAGGGTTCCGCAGTGCCATGATGGAAGCCATCAGAGCTTGTGTAGAAAAAGGTCGAAACATGTAATATTTTGTAAAATTGTGCAACAAAACATCGAAAAGGGTCAAAAAATAAAAGCGGTATTGCAGCTGTATAAATTGCAATACCGCTTTTTCCGTGCTATTCTAACTATATATTTTTGGAACAACTGTTTAGAAGATCATCTAAGGTGACATCCAGAAGGTCAGAAATGCGAATTAATGTCTCTAAGGATGGTGTACGTTTTCCGTTTTCATAATTGCTATAGGTTTGCCGTTCAATATGCAATTGACTTGCGACATCTTGTTGCCTCATTTTTTTACGGAATCTGTAATGACGTAAATTGCTGGATAAATATTGGTGAATCATTGAAAATCTCCATAACAGAATAATTATATTACTATTCAAAGATAATATTCCATGTGTCGTCGAGCGTATCACTGGTCAGAGTGAATAGTAATATAATTATACCAACAGACCAAATTTAACGCAATAAGAAGTGGAATAGTGTCTGAAAATAGACTATAATGTGATTATCGCCATATTATGTATTGCTTTGAAAGCAATCATTGCGGCGGAAATTAATGTATGAATGAGGTGAAACAATGCTTTGGCTTTTAGAACGTGGGATGGAATTGTCGCAAAGTAAAAGTAGAATTGTAAGATGGATTGGTAAAATATTGATGTTTTTACCAATACAAAAGGCGAAGCGGATTGAACGCCGCCTGAAGAATGATGAATGAAAGGGGCGCAGCAGAAATCCGGATCATACAAAGTCGGTATGATCCGGGCTTTGCAGGCGCCTGAAGAGAATTATCGCTTCTGACTGAGTACACTGTTGTGATATTTGTTTGAGAAGGTAACATCTTCTCCAAACCATTGCGGGGGTGTAAATTCCCCGGCCATTTCTTCTGTGGGGAACTCCACCTCTGCCAGATAAAGCCCCTCATAATCTCCGTGAAAGACATCCAGCTCAATTTTTAAGATGTCATTCAGAGGAATGAGGTAACGTGTCTTGCTGATTAATATGCCGTCCACTTTGTCTTTGAGATGGTGATAGGCACTTTCTGTCAGAGGAAGATTGTATTCCTCCCGTACCAGCAGTCCTTTGGATTTATAGGTAAGAATGTAGGAATCATCCTGCCTCCGGA
Organism: uncultured Lachnospiraceae bacterium; assembly: GCA_947039785.1. Classification (GTDB taxonomy): domain Bacteria; phylum Bacillota; class Clostridia; order Lachnospirales; family Lachnospiraceae; genus JALFVM01. Next base: position 11,366 of record CAMQZX010000130.1, read on the forward strand.
TTCTTACCACTGGCTCTGTACACAGATAGCCCTGTTCAATGAGATGACTGTCATATTGCTCCAAATGGTGAGGGAGCTGTCTGATCAGGTATTTTCTTTCTATTTCCATCTGTCTCTTATACACATCTCCGAGCCCACGAGACTACGCTGCATCG
>CAMQZX010000131.1 GCA_947039785.1 uncultured Lachnospiraceae bacterium
TTGTTATATATGTCAATTGAAAATGTTTAGTACTAGACATATAATATTCATAAATAAAGAACAATATTCAATATAAATGAATACGGAGGGCGAAGAGATGAAACCCAGAATTGGTATCCGTCCTGAATTCGTTGATATGACAGAAGTTCTCAGGCGAATCGAATATGAGATTTACGACAAAGAAGAATATGAAAAAGCATATGAGTGGACAAGAGAAAAATGCCAGGAAGGTTTCGATCATAATAAAGAAGAATATCAGCACACAAGAGAACAGAAGGAAGAAGAATGGAAATTCATTGTGAAAATGACTTTAATCATTCGTGACATTATGTTAGGAAATTCCAGACGAAAGGAACTGGGATATTATGAAGAGAGCCTTGGAAGAAATGCGATTGCGGGAGGATTCCAGGGACAGAGAAGGAGCTTTTACGGATGTTTATTCTGTTATGGCAAACTGGGGAGCAAATCATGGAGCTTTTGTGTATGGACATATCGGCAGCGATTTAATTACATTGGCTTCTATGCTCCGTATACCAGTTACTATGCATAATGTAGAGGAAGGTAAAATATTTCGACCACATGCATGGTCAGGATTCGGAACAGCAGAGCTAGAGAGTGCGGATCGTTATGCATGCAAGACATATGGACCATTGTACGGAAAGAAATAAGATAAGGAGGACATTATGGGAAAATATTTAAAAACAATTCGAAAAGAATTAATTTTTCAAACGGATTCTGCACCATTCAACATCTGCCATGCATCAAATATCTGCATTTTGGATAATGGTACTGTTTTGGCGGCATGGTTTGCAGGAACAATGGAAGGTGCAGACGATATTGGAATATGGCTTTCCAAAAGAGATGAAAGTAGTTGGAGCAAGCCCTTATTAGTAGCACATGATATTGAAGAGTCGCACTGGAATCCGGTAATCTTTCAGAAAGAAACCGGTGAGGTAATGCTTTTTTATAAGGTAGGTAACAACATCAAAGATTGGTACACCAATGTGCGTATATCAGACGATAGAGGCGCTACTTGGAGTGATCCTAAAGAACTTGTTCCAGGTGATCGTGGTGGCAGAGGTCCTGTCCGTTGCAAAGTAGTTCGGCTGTCAGATGGCTCCATGATAGCAGGGGCGTCTATGGAAGATGGAATCTGGACAGCATTTGCAGATCGTTCCATGGATGGAGGAAGAACCTGGAAGTTGAGCGATCCTGTCAGTTTGGATGTTTCTTACAATGGAGAACATACTGCTGTTGACTCAGAAATAGAAGTTTCCTCCCAGTCATTTTATGGAAGGGGAGTCATACAACCCACCATATGGGAGTCATCAGAAGGGCACATACATATGTTGCTGCGAAGCACAGAGGAAGAAATTTACCGTTCGGATTCCGATGATTTTGGAGTGGCATGGTGTAAAGCATACTCAACAGGACTGCCAAATAATAACAGCGGAATTGACGTAGTGAAATGTAAAAATGGAATGTTGGTTTTATGTTCGAATCCTGTCCGTAAAAATTGGGGACCTCGTTCGCCAATCACTCTTCAGGTTTCTCTTGATAACGGGAAATCATGGCAGGAGGAAGTTGTTTTGGAAGACAGTAAAGGTGAATTTTCTTATCCTGCTATCATAGAGAGAGATGGAAGGGTATTAGTTTCTTATACTTACAATAGAAAATCAATAGCATATTGGGAATTTCAAGTGGAGGAATAAAAAGATGACAAACAATACTTTCCCGGGTGGTGTGTGGCCGGTTATGCTGACACCATTCACAGAAGATAATAAAGTAGACTATAAAGCGTTGGAAGAATTGATTGAATGGTACCGGAAGGAAAAAGTATCTGGCTTGTTTGCAGTGTGCCAGTCCAGTGAAATGTTCTTTTTGAGTTTAGAGGAGAGAATTGAGATTGCAAGATTTGTAAAGGAAAAGGCAGGAAACCTGCCAGTGATTGCTTCCGGCCATATCAGTGACAGTATAGAAGATCAGGTGAAAGAGTTGAGAATGATGGGGGAAACAGGGATTGACGCCATAATCTTAATCACGAATCGTCTGGCCAAGCAGGAAGAGGATGATGAAATCTGGCTTAATAATCTGAAATTGTTGTTGGCAGAATTACCAGAAGATTTAAAACTTGGATTTTATGAGTGTCCTTATCCATATAAGAGGGTTTTGTCAAAGGAAATGACAAAATGGTGTGCGGAGACAGGAAGATTTTACTTTTTAAAAGATACTAGCTGTGATCTGGAAAATATCAAAGATAAACTGGAAGTCATAAAAGGAACAAATCTAAAGCTTTATAATGCAAACACAGCCACACTTTTGGAGTCATTACAGGCAGGCGCGGCAGGATACAGTGGAGTTATGGCGAATATGCAGTGTGAACTTTATTCAAAATTGTGCGAAGTATTTGAAGTGCAGAATATGACAAAATTATCGGATGAACTTACTATTTGTGCGTTGATAGAGCGGCAAGTATATCCTGTAAATGCGAAATATTATCTTCAGGAGGAAGGTCTTGATATCCGCACTGTCTGCCGTACAAAGAGTGGGCATGAACTGAATGAAACCGCAAAGGCAGAGGTACGTATACTCCGTAGGATTACGAAAAATATGTGTAGGGAATATTTATAGAAAATGGAGGGTTGAATGATGAGCAAAAAGTATATTGCCCTTTTAATAGCTGTATCTGTATTGATTTTAGCAGTGTATGGATATGTAAGTGCAGGGAGTAAAGTGGAAAACTATCCGAATGATGGAGATGTGACTGTTATTATTCCAAAATCACCGGGAGGAGGAACTGATATTGCGGCACGTGGTCTGCTGCAGTTTCTAAGAGAAGAAATTGATGGCGTTAATTTTGTGGCAACGAATAAGCCGGAAGGCGGTGGTGTAACAGGAATGGTCACTACGGCTAATGCAAATACGGATGGATATACATTGGGGATGGTCACCGTTGAGTTAGGTATGTATCCTCATCAGGATAAGTGTCCGATAACTTATGAAGAGTTTGCAACAATATGCGCACCGATTGCTTCCCCCGCAGCTCTGATTGTGGCTGCAGATGCGCCATATAATACAGTGGATGAATTTGTGGCATATTGTAATGAGCATTCAGGCGAGGTGCAGGTAGGAAACTCGGGAACAGGAGCTATCTGGCATGTTGCGGCGGTAGCATTTGAGAAAGAGTTTGGAGTTTCTTTCCGACATGTTCCATACCCGAGTGGAACCTCAGATATTGCAGCGGCACTTGCAGGAAAGCATATAGATGCAACGCTGGCAGATCCGTCAGGATTTAAAAGTCAGGTATCTGCGGGAAATCTGAAAATTTTAGGAGTTATGTCTGATACAAAAATGCAGTTATATCCAGATGTGCCGACATTTAAGGAATTGGGATATGATATGATAATTAGGGCTTGGGCAGCACTTGTAGCACCAAAAGATACTCCGGAAGAAATATTACATAAATTGAGAGAAGGGGCGGCCAGATTGTTTGAGAATCAGGAATACATTGATTACTTTCTGAATCAGGGAATTGAGCCTGTAAATATCGTAGGAGAAGATTGTTACCAGATGATGAAAGAAGACCACGAGATGTATGGTGAGTTGCTTTCTACTATGGATCTGGAATAGGAGGATGATTATGAAAAAATGGAATTATGTAGTTTCTGCGGTGATGACGATTCTTGGAATAGCAATGATTGTAATGTCGCTGCCGTTCAAGTTCTTCCTTTCATCCGGTGATCCGGGTCCCGGATTCTGGCCGACTCTGCTTGGAAGTGCCTTAGTGGTTTGCAGCATTCTATTGGCAGTAATGAGTACAATTTCTGCTGCTAAAGAGGAGGAAAAAGAAGTAATCTTTTCATCACCTGCACATACTAGAGTTTACAAAATGATGGCAGTAGCAGTTCTGTTCTGTGTGGCAATGTATGTTTTTGGCTTTTATATTGCAATGATGATTTTTATGCCATTGGCTATGAAACTTATGGGGACAGAAAGCGATAAGACAATTACAATAACGACATTTTGTACATTGGTTGCAATTTTTGTGGCATTTCAGATAGGGCTGAAAACAAGTTTGCCCGCTCCGATATTTTGGAGATAGAAAGGGGGAAGATTAATGGACGTAATTATGCAGGCATTATCAAACGTATTTACACCGCTTAACTTTGGCGGTATGGTATTTGGAATTTTTATGGGCATCATCATAGGTGCTTTGCCGGGACTTTCTGTTAATATGGGTATTGCACTTCTGTTCCCCCTTACATTCTCCTTCCAAGGAGTAGGCGGTATTCTGATGTTGTTGGGTATATACTGTGGAGCTATCTATGGTGGTTCTATTTCAGCGATTCTTTTAAATACACCAGGAACTCCGGCTTCAGCGGCAACGACATTGGAGGGATATCCGATGGCTGTAAAACATGGACAGCCCGGACGGGCATTGGGCCTTTCTACATATGCATCTATGTTTGGTGGTATCTTCAGTGCAATCTGTCTGATGTTTTTGGCTCCTAAATTGGCAAATATAGCAGTACAGTTTTCAAAGCCAGAGTATTTTGCTTTGGCGGTATTTGGAATCAGTATTATTACCAGTGTATCAGGAAAATCCGTAACAAAAGGATTAATGGGCGGTTTGATTGGATTGTTTATTGCGACGATAGGAATTGATTCCATGAGTGGTAAAATCCGATTTACAGGAGGAAGCAGCTATCTTCTGGGAGGTCTGTCATTTATACCGATTCTAATTGGACTGTTTGCATTTTCACAGGTATTGTTGACTGTAGAAGAGAGCTTCCATGAACAGAAAAAAATTGAAAAAGTAAAAATCGACAGGGTACTTCCTTCGCTAGCAGATTTGAAAGCAACTTTTATTTCCACATTCCGTTCTTCCATCATAGGAACATTTATTGGCTGTGTTCCGGGAACAGGTGGCGACATTGCATCCTTTATCTCATATGATCAGTCAAAAAAATGGTCAAAGCATAAGGATAATTTCGGGAATGGTGAGCCGGAAGGGCTTGTCGCACCGGAAGCAGGAAAGAATGCTGTATCAGGAGGAGCGTTAATACCAATGCTCACGCTTGGAATTCCCGGTGATGGTGCAACAGCCATTATGCTAGGAGCGTTAATGGTACAGGGAATGCAGCCGGGACCGTTGTTGTTTGTAGAGCAAGCACCTCAGGTATACTCTATCTTTTTAGGATTGTTATTGGCAAATATTGTTATGGGACTTTTTGGATTTTCTTTAATCAGGGTTTTTACAAAAGTGATGAATATTCCCAAAAACATCCTGGTTCCGATCATTTTTACACTGACCTTTGTGGGCGCTTATGCATACAATAATTCAGTTATTGACGTATTTGTAATGGTGGCATTTGGATTCATAGGATATTTTATCAATAAGCTTGAATTCTCTAATTCCGCTATTGTAATTGGCATCATACTTGGTTCGTTAGCAGAGACCAATTTCAGAGGCGCACTTATGATGAGTGAGGGTAGTTTCTCTATATTTGTAACTCATCCGGTATGTCTGGTATTCTTACTGATTTCGGCAGGTTCATTATTATCACCAATTTTTGGACCAATGGTAAAGAAAATCTTCGAAAGACGTAAAGTTGCATAATAAATAGTAATCTGAAGGGTTTGATGGTCAGTCCACACATCAGACCCTTTTATAAATCATTGAAAAAGGAGAATGGCCATGATTTTAGATGGATTAGGTAATTTAAAAAAGTATGAAATGTTGGTGCCCGGCTTGAATGAGGCAATACAAAAAATAAAGCAATTATCCTCATATAAGGAAGGCGTATACCAGTTGCATAATGGTTATTATATGATTCAAAATGGGATGACAAAGCCATGTGAGAAAGGTTACTTCGAAACACATGAAAAGTATACATGGCTTAAAGCAGTCAGAGCCGGTAAACTGGACATTGGTGAAGGCTCCCATACTCTCACCAGTGCAATGAGTCTGGCAGAAGAAATCACGATGCTGCGCAAGCGCGTGAAAGAGCAGGATAAGGAAATCCGCCGCCTGAAAGAGGAAAACGAATTTCTGGAGGAAGACAGCGCTTTTTTCGCCGCCACACAACGGTTTTTTTATTAACCGCCGGACGGCACAAAAATCTGCTGTTTATGCGTAATGGTACTTCTCCCTGTTCTGATTAAGAAAAACCATTGCTACAATCATGGTGATTAGTTCCGCGATCGGAACTGCAAGCCATTCCTTGCAATTTCATAAACAGGCGTTCCCTTTTCAGCAAAAATACCAACTAATGGCGAACCAAAAATAAAGGCTACTGCAAAAATTTTGAAATATAGATCATGACCAGAGGCTTGTATTTATCCATATTTCTTCCTATAATAGCAGTATGGATGGAGGTAGTATATGACATTACAGCAGTTAAAATATATGATAACAGTAGCAGAAAAGGGTTCCATAACAGAAGCGGCAAAAGAACTGTTTATTTCACAGCCAAGCCTTTCCGGAGCGATTAAAGAGGTTGAAAAAGAGGCAAAGGTTATGATTTTTAACCGCTGCCGGGCTGGAGTTGCTCTAACAACGGAAGGTATGGAGTTTCTAGGGTATGCCCGGCAGGTTGTGCAGCAGATGGAGCTTCTGGAATCCCGGTACATAGACAACCAGCCGGAAAAGCAGCGGTTCTGTGTATCTACACAGCACTATACGTTTACAGCTAATGCCTTTGTGGAGCTGGTGCAGCAGTTTGGGCAGGAGCGGTACGAATTTATTTTGAATGAAACACAGACCCATCAGATCATTACGGATGTCCGAAACCGTTTCAGTGATCTTGGTGTGCTTTACCTTAGCGGGACAAATGAAAATGTATTGAGGAAAGTTTTTGAGGAAAATAATCTGAATTTTTATGAGTTGTTTACTGCGGCTCCTCATGTGTTCCTGCGCAAAGGCCATCCGCTGGCAGGGCGGGAGAAGATCAGGCTGGAAGAATTGAGGCCGTACCCACGGCTGAATTTTGTGCAGGGGACATATGAATCTGCGAATTTTGCAGAGGAATTGTTCAGTAATGAGATAGTAGAAAAGAGCATTAAGATTAGTGACCGGGCTGCGATTGTGAATTTTATGATCGGGCTGGATGGATATACGGTTTCAAGTGGTATTTTTCCGACCTATCTCCATGGGGATTCGATCATTTCCATTCCGCTTGCTGAGGAGGAAACAATGCGTATTGGGTATATTCTGAATAAAGATAGGGAATTATCTGAATTGGGACAGATTTATGTAGAAGCCCTAAAGCAATACCAGAAATACCAAAATGGTTGAAGCATAGGTTTATCCTATGTTTTAGCATAAATAATCCATATTACCTATCACATGGCATTCCGCTGTATAATCGTAGGCGGAAGGAGGCGTTATTATGCCAGGTTATGTGATAGGTAATTTTTTTGTTTATTCGCTGATCAATGCGTTTACGCCGGGGCCGGGTAATATACTGGCTCTGAATACGGTGACAAATTATGGGTGGAAAAAGGGGGCTCCCCTATTCTTCGGGATTTTCTCTGGCTATTATGTTGTGCAGATGATTTGCGCAGTATTTGTTTATGGAGTCAGTGCATTGCTCCCTGATGTGCTGGGAGTAATGAAATATGTGGGAGCGGCATACATTCTCTGGCTGGCAGTCCATATTGCGTTCGGACGTCCGGATGAAGGGGATGGGGAAAGATCTGCATCATTTTGGAAGGGGTTTATGCTGCAGTTTGTCAATGTGAAGATTTATCTGTTTGGGATTACGGCATTGACGGGATATGTGACAAATTACAGTACGTCTCTGCCGGTGTTGGTATTATTTGAGTTTGTGATTGCGACAATCGGCACCATTGCTACATCGGCATGGATCGGTATGGGAATGGCGATACAGAGGATTTATCTGCGGCATTATCGTCTGGTCAATATATTGCTTGCAGTCACTTTACTGGAATGTGTGTACAGCATATTGAAATGAGTATCTGGTAGCATGGAGGTTATTATGACAAATCAGGATATCTTTAAGAGAGACGTAGAATATATTTCCCATACATACCAGCGTTTTCCTATTGCGGTCTAGTGTAGGCATGGTGCCAGCGCAGAGGATTTTGACGGGAACAGTTATGGAAGGTGGCAGATCAGATTGGCTGGCTGAATTTTCGGCAGACCTGTGGCAGGAGGAACTATTGTGAAAGAACCGCAGAATGTATTTTAGGCGGCTATCACCAAAAAAATTATTGACATTGGGATAGTTACAAGCTAAAATAGAACTATATTTCAAGAAAGAGCAGGTATGTGGATGTTAATTGTTTCTGTAATGACAATGAACAACTAAATTTTATAAGAGGGTAAGCACTGAATGTAGTGCTTTGTTTGTGCTACCCTTTTCAGCATTATTGAATGCTGGTTGTTTCTGCCTTACAGAATACTGCATACACTGGGAATAATTTTCTTATTATGATGGATAAGAAAGCGGAGAAAGTATGACTGTGGTAGTCATGCTTTTTTATTTCTGGGAGCAATGAGCTGCGTTTTTCAGAACATTGCTGATTTTCTTTTATTGGGAGGTTCTGCTTTTTTACATTATCTGAGATATATGAATCAGTGGTTTCAGTCTATATATGATAGGCAGAAACCACGTTTTTTTATGCTTTTTAATTGTTCGGTGAACAATATTTAAACTGGAGGTTTTGAAGATGAAGATTATTGAAACAGAAAATTTAACGAAAAAGTATAAGCGGTACAAAAAGCAGGAGGGCTTGACTGGAAGTATTAAGGGCCTGTTTCACAGAGAATATGAAGAAAAAATTGCAGTAGATGCTTTTAACATGGAGGTGAATAAGGGCGAGTTTATAGGACTGATCGGGCCAAACGGAGCAGGTAAAACGACCTTAGTGAAGATGCTGACGGGCATTATTGCGCCGACAAGCGGAAAGATACAGGTCATGGGGTTTTATCCTAACAAATTAGAGAAAGCTTTTAAACAGCAGTATGCGGTAGTTATGGGACAAAAGAGCCAGTTGTTTTTTGAACTGACAGCGGAGGATACACTGAGGCTGTTTAAAGAAATATATCGTATCCCGGAAGATGAATATAAGAGAAACAAGGATTTTTTTGTAGATTTGTTCCAGGTACAGGAGCTTATGAATGTACAGGTAAGAACCTTATCCCTGGGAGAAAGGATGAAGATGGAACTGATCGTTGCATTGCTTCATAATCCGAAAATATTGTTTCTGGATGAACCAACCATTGGACTGGACGCTGTGGCAGGTAAGCAGATTCGGACTTTCTTAAAAGATGTGAATGAATCAAGAGGAACAACGATTCTGTTGACTTCGCATTATATGGAAGATATTAAGGTGTTGTGTAAACGCTCCATAGTAGTGAATCACGGCAGAAAAATATATGACGGCGATACGGATCTATTATTCGAGCGATATCAAAAAAGTAAGAAAATGACGATATACTTTGCACACAGCGTAGAACCTGATGTACCGGAATATTGCAGGGTATTAGAAAAAGCAAATGACAAACTGGTGCTTGAAATACCAAAACAGAATGCAGAAAAAGTTCTGGAATCTTATATCGGTCATTATCCGATTCGGGATATTGGAATTGAGGAAGAAGAAATAGGTTCAGTTGTAGAGCGTATCTATAAGGGGGTGTAGGACGTGAAGAAATATTTGGAAATTTCCAAGGCATACATGAAAGCACAGTTGATCTGGAGGTCGGATACCTTTGTTGATGTGATTCTGGCGGTGGCGAAGATACTGTTTGCATGGATCTTATGGAGTATTTTATTTGAAGGAAAAGAGCAGATAGCAGGATTTGGCTTTCAGGCCATGTTTTCTTACTACATTGTAAGTTCCTATTTATTCCAGTTGGAAAAATCTGCTGAGATCAGCCAGCAGATGACCGGTATGTTGAGAAATGGTACATTTTCAAAATACATGGTGATACCAGTACAGACACAGGGGTATTTTGTGGCGATGGAGGCCGGGAAGATTGCATTTTCGGCAGGCATTGGTCTTTTTACAACGGTTTTGTGGTTTTATTTGTTCCGGATTCCATTCGTGCTTACTGCCAATTTGAAGATTCTGTCATGTGGAATCATCATGGTTGTTTTAGGATTGTTGTTTATGGCGGAGCTCAATTACTTCCTTGGGATTTTGACCTTGAAATTTGAGGAGATCAGCACCTTTCTCATGATAAAAGACAACTTTTCCGCATTTGTGACCGGTGCGGTGATTCCCCTTGCACTTTTACCGGAATGGATCATAGAAGGTATGAGATTTTTGCCTTTCTATTATGTCACATACCTCCCAAGTATGCTGTTTATCGGGAAATGTGAGGAGGAAGCAATCACAGGTTTACTGGTCTTAAGTGTGTGGTGCCTTATCTTTCTTGTTTTAAATCAGGTAACTTATGAACATTATCGAATCAAATATGATGGAGCAGGAATATGAAGAATAATTTTAAATTTATATCAGAACTGATCAAATTAAGACTATCTCATATCATGACTTTCCGGTTGGGATTTTTTGGCCCGTTTTTTATTAACACCAGTTATTTTCTGGTTCAGCTTTTCGCTTTTGAAGCGATTTATGGACACGTAGATAATATCCGTGGATGGGGACATGGAGAAATACTTATTTTTATTGGAACCTTTTCCCTGATTGATTCTATAAACATGGTAATCTGCTTCTTCGGAGTGATTTCCATACCTGAGAAAATACAAACAGGTGAATTGGATCTATATCTGACAAAACCAGTGAATCCACTATTGCGGATTACCTTTGAAAAAGCAGATCCAGGTGCCATACCGCTTCTGATATTCAGTGTATGTATTATTGGATATGGAGTGAGAGAAAGCGGAATGAGTCTTTCATATGCGAATGTCATTGGATATTTGGTTATGGTTCTTTTGATGACGATACTATTTTACGATATGGAGCTTCTGTTACGGTGTTTTGCCTTTTTTGTGTTCTCGGTAAACAATCTGATGAAAATAGAGAACACAGCCATGGATCTGTGCATGAAAATACCGGGGATTGCTTTTTATGGAATCTATAAATTCATTTTTTATTGTATATTGCCATATGGTGTGATTGCAACGCTGCCAACGCAGGCATTGATAGGAACATTGTCGGCAAAAGGATTGATTTTCGGGGCGGCAATCGTTTGCATTTTTACTTTTATTGCACTTGCTTTTTGGACATATGGAGTACACAGATATGAAAGCGCAAGCAGTTGATAAGTTTTTGAATAGGTGAGATAGAATCGTGTTTAATTAAGGTGATAAACCGTTTTCCGGAGTTTGTTACGCTGACAAGGGATATCTCCCAGACTGCGGTAAGGAATGGTGATAATAATGTTAATTATAACTATTCTTGATACTTGCGTGGCAGTTCTATTTTTCGTACAATAAGATTGAAGTTTGAAGTTTGAAGTTTGAAGTTTGAAGTTTGAAGTTTGAAGTTTGAAG
>CAMQZX010000132.1 GCA_947039785.1 uncultured Lachnospiraceae bacterium
AATCAACTCTTGATACTATTATTTTAAAAAGAGGGCATTTTTTTCGCTACGAAACATTTTCAAGAAACATGTTCCTTTTCCACGCTTTCACAAATTCGTCAAAATATGTAATTGGTTCTTCCCCTGTGATGATTTTCATAAAATCCAGGATCTCCATATCCCGCATGTCCTGAGAAACGGTCTGATTGCTCTCATGAACATATTCCTGATTGATATAGTTTAAATCGCCACCGGCAATCAGCTCCACAGCCTCCAGCCGAGATTCATAAGAAGCCCACAGATCAACACTCTCTCCTCCGCTTAAATACTGGCTGCAGGCATCATAATAAACGCTCTCCAGCGTGCTGAGTTCCGACTTTTCCATAATTCCATCCAGGACAGCCCGGATGTTTTTCGTAGTCCGAAAAACTGCATCGCTGTAGTCACAGTTAATCACCAGAGGTCTTGCTGTAATGTCAATTCCATCCAGCTGATACTGATCCATCTCCTGAGTGCTGTCATCCTGAAATCTTGCATCATCAAAGAGAGCCGTGATAATTTTCATAATAATTTCGGGATGCTCATAATCCTTCCGCACCACCACATACCGGGTACTTTGAGAAGAAATATATGAATTTACTTTTCCGTCTTCATCGGTAATCAGATAAGGCTTCCAAACCATATCGCTGTTGCCATCCATGGCTGCTAACAGCGGATTGTTGGGTGCCCACCACCAGCCAAAAAAAGCTCCGCACTGCCCCCGCTTTACCAGCTTTCCAATCTCGGTGGTTGTGCGCATCATGTAATCCTCATCCAATACTCCCTTTTCATACCATCCATTCAGATATTCCAGAGCATTGCGTGTTTCCTGTGACAGGGAACCGTATTCCAACTCTCCTGCCTCATTTTTCACCCAGATTTGGGGATAGGCATGGAAAGCCCCAAACACCGGATCCATGGAATAATTGGAGGACTCCTGTCCTGCCAGATTCGCCAAGCACGCCAGACCAATATTGTCGCTCCCGCCCATCTGGTTCTCTTTAAAGGCAAGCACAATATCCTCCACATCCTGCAAAGTCTGCGGCTCGGAAAGCCCCAGCTTCACGCGCCAATCTTCTCTCACCCAGAACAAGTTACAGCCCGCATACACCTGAGTGGAAGGCAAAGCCATAAGCCTGCCGTCAAAGGTGACCGATTCCAGTAATCCCTCCCCGTAGCTGCCGTAAATCTCCTTGATTCTGTCTGAAGTACAGTATTCATATACTTCTGTCAAATCTGCTGCCAGATCGTTTTCCACTAGCCGTTCCAACAGATTCAAATCGGAAAGGAGCACAACATCCGGCATTTTTCCCTCTGCAATCAAATGCTGAACAAAAAGGTCGTAATTATCATCTTCTGTAATCTCTATCACATCCTCATTCTGAACATTCAGCTTTTTCTTCAGATATCTGGTATAGGCATTATTCTCAAAGGTATCTCCCTTTGGCATGAAGGAATTATTTTCCCCAGTCATTTTTGCCAGAGTGTAAGTGACCAGTTCAGGATAAGGTTCTGTAGGGGCATCTGCAGCCCGTTGAAAGGCTTTCGCCAAATCCTGTTCCTCCCTGACACGGCTCCTGCCTTCACTCCTATGGTTCCACAAAAGAACCAGTGACAGAAGAATCAATACTGCAGCTAACATTAACCAGCATCTTTTTTTATATACTATGGTTCTGTTTTTTTTCTTCTGTTCATACATTTTTGGCATCCCCTCCTTGTTCTTTCGGAAATTTTAACAACACCGAGGTTCCCTGACCCAATCTGCTCTCAATAACAGGCTTATAGTCCTCACCGTAGTGTAGCATCATCCGGTCACTGACGTTTTTCACTCCGTACCCCTTGGTATCATATTCCAGAATATGGGCGGCGGTCCAGTCATCCATTCCCACTCCGTTATCCCGAATACGAATATAGATGTTTCCCAAGTCCTGAGTAACTGTGATCCAAATCTGATGATCCGAATCCTCTTTAAGATCCAGACCATGCTCTAGAGCATTTTCCACTAAAGGCTGAAAAATCAACATGGGAATTACATATTCGTAAACATCTTCCTCAATCTCATAATGCACCTGAAAATCATCGTCGTGCATATAAAGCTGAAGTGTCAAATAGGAACGTATATTCTCCATGGCATTTTTAATAGTGTTCATAGTCTGACCCCGATTCAATGTGGTTCGGTAAAAGGATGACAAAGACAAAGTGATCCGGCTGATTTCCTTTTCCCCCGCTTCCAAAGCCTTCCAGTTGATCATGGACAGGGAATTGTAGAGAAAATGAGGATTAATCTGTGCCTGGAGTGCTTTCATCTCAAATTCCTTCTGAGCAATCTTGGTCTCATAATTTTCCTGAATCAGTTCCTGAATTCTCTGCATCATACGATTGTAGCTGTTGATCAAAATACCAATTTCGTCGCCTCGCTTACTGGTTACACCCGTCTCCATATTTTTCTCTGTAACAGTCTGAATGTCTTTTGTCAAAAGCTCCAGGGGCCGGGATATGTAATTGGAAAACAGCCTCCCCAGCACCATGATCAGCACAATACATCCGCAGATCTGTAAGAAGACTGCCACAATCTGATTCCAGGAGATAAATGCCAGAGAATCTGCCACGGAATCTCTGGGAGTAAAATAAAACACACGGATACCAAGCCTTGGTATTTTCTCTTCCACCCAGATATAGTTGTCTTCTTTCCCTACAAAAGAGCAGTAAGTGCCATCCTCATTGACACATTCCTTCCCTGCAAAATTCCAGATTTCTTCCTCTCCTTCTACATGGACACCGTAGGAGCCTGTGGCCAGCTGCTCCAGACTCTGAAACAGAGCCAGAATGTTGGAATTGACCACTGCATAGCTTTCCAGTCCGGAGTAACTTGGTATTTTATGAACAGAAACCATCTTAAGGGAATCTTGGTCATAAACCCAGATCTGCTCCTCATCCTGCTGAGAAAACCAGGGCTGTTCCTTCAAAACCTTCAAAGGCTGCGTCTCCTTCCCATAAGACTGGGGCAGACTTTCCGAATAAATGGTGATGGACTGGAGAATCAGGTTTTGATACTCCAACGCCGATATGGTATTTCGCACTTCCTGATACAGCCCATATCGCTCCGTCTTTTTCTCCGGGCTACACTCCAGAAATTGTATCACGTTCTGGTCATAGACAAAATAGTCTGCCATGTGCTCACAAACTTCAATCTGGGAATTAACAGCGGCACACGCCTGACTGAGAGAATTCGTCATATCGTTTTTTCTGTTTTTCACCACCGTATTGTGAGCATTGATACTAAGAGAAACTCCCAGAATCGCAACAGGAACAAGCCCCACTGCCACCAGCAATACAACCAGCTTTGTTCTTATTTTTAGAGAATTAAAATTCTGAATGATATTATTCACCTGGCACCTCACCCTTTCGATATTGCTCCGGACTGCAGCCGCAGTATTCCCTGAAGTTTTTACAGAAATACGATACGTTGGAAAATCCAGTTTCCTTGCAGATCTGAACAATTTTCATATTGGTGTTGGTCAACAGCTCCTTTGCTTTTTCGATGCGGTATACACGGACAAAACGGCTTAAATTCACCCCGGTCTCTTTCTTGAAAATATAACTGAAATACCCTGGTGACAAATACACCTGCTCCGCCAGGATTTCCACACTAAGTTCTTCGTTGTAGTGTTCATAAATATAGCTTTTAGCTCTCGCCACCTCATTTCTGGCATCACTTTTTAAATCACTCAGCCGTTTTTCCATATCCTGAATCAATTCCCGTATCAGATTCATCACCTCATGGATGGAGGACAGCTCATAGACTTTCTGGATTGCCTCCTCAAGCTTTTTCCCTTCCATATGCTGATGCTCAAAAAACTCCTTCACCAGATTGGAAAACATAAACTTCGTGTAAATCTGGGAATAACGGTTTAGTCCCTGGGCGCTTTCCTTTAAAGACTGATAATGCTCCCACAGATGCATCATGTCTTCCAGTTGGATATCCTTAATCATACGATTTAAAATCTCACCCAGATATTCCTCAGACGGTACCTCTTTTATAATTCGCTCTGGAAGAAACAGCCTGATTTCCTTCTGATAAAATTTATTTTCCATTTGTGTATCCAGTTCCCCAAACACCTGGGGAAGATTGCTGATTCCACAGACCGGACGGCCTGCCGCCACATAAAAACGCTCTCCGAAGCACTGGTTGATCCAATGGCAGATGTGGGCTGCCAGTACATTCTGATCACAGGAGCTTCTCAAAATACACAGCTCCTGATTCTGGCCCAGACTCAAAAAAGAAAGCTTTTGATTGATCTCTTCTGACAGTTTCTTCTGAAATTCTTCTTCCGACTCCTCGAAAAAATTGTCCTCGCTTTCAATCAGAAAAAGCCCTTGAATCTCCTCCCAGCTCTGAATATTGATTCTCTGACTGATTTTTGCAAGCAGCTCTTCATTGCCATAATAAAGATATTTCCCCAGAAAATACTCTTCCAGATTATCTCTGTCCCACTGACTTGCCTGCCTTTGACGGATACGGCTTTGAATCTTTTCAAACAGCTTATCCAGGGTGGTGTGGAACTCCTCCGGATCCACAGGTTTCAGCACATAATTGTCTACCCCGAATTTCATAGCCTGACGGGCATATTCAAATTCCCCATATCCACTGAAAATCACCATCTCAATATCCGGCTGCATGCCTCTCGCCTGCTCCACCAGCTCAATACCATTCATAAATGGCATTTTAATATCTGTAAATAAAATATCAACAGGAATCCTTTTTAAAATCTCACAGGCTGCCTTTCCGTTAGGTGCCTCCAATATCTCCATCTCCTCCATCCGCTCCTTCAAAAGAAAGCGGATGCCTTTTCTCTCCAGCTTCTCGTCATCCACAATCAAAATCTTCATCATAGCGTTTCCCCCCCAATGTCTTATGTATACTTGACAATATAGTAAAGGTCCACGGGACCTCTTTACACATCCTTAGCAGCTTAAAAAAGATCCACTGGACCTTTTCATACATACCAACAACAAAAATGGAGGCAATCGAGACTGGTGTACTGTCCCGACTACCTCCGGTCCGTTTGGCTTTATTTTACCCGATTTTCCAAACAAAAGAAATATTAATTTTCCCGGAAACCTAACATAATTTCCAGATATCTCTATTATATTCTTCAATGGTGCGATCGGAAGAGAAGAATCCTGCATTGCTGATATTATAGAGCATCTTTTTAGCCCAGCCATCCTGATCGGCATAATCTGCAAATGCCAGCTCCTTCTTCTCAATATAATCCTCCAGATCCAGGAAACTCATAAACCAGTCTTTACCCAAAAGTTCCTCTCTCAAACGATTCAGATGTTCTTCGCTTCCCACTTTCTGCATCTGGGGAGAAGTAATAAAGTCCACCACCTCATGAATCATATCATTATTCTCATAGTAATCTCTCGAAACATAATCCGCTCTCTCGTAATGTCCGATCACCTGGTCACTGGAAGCTCCGAAAATGTAGATATTGTCGTCTCCCACAAACTGATGGATTTCCACATTTGCTCCATCCTCTGTACCCAATGTCACTGCCCCATTTAACATAAACTTCATATTGCCTGTTCCGCTGGCTTCCTTGGATGCCAGAGAAATCTGCTCAGAAATGTCGCAGGCTGGAATCAGCTTCTCCGCCAGTGTCACATTATAATTTTCCACCATAACCACGTTGAGATAGGGATTTACCTGGGGGTCACTGTTGATTACCTCCTGGAGACAGAGGATCAGATGAATAATGTCCTTGGCAATGGTATAAGCCGGCGCTGCCTTGGCACCGAAAACAACAGTGATGGGAGTCTTGGGAATCTCACCCTTTTTGATCTGCAGATATTTGTAGATCACATAGAGGGCATTCATCTGCTGTCTCTTGTACTCGTGGAGACGCTTTACCTGAATATCAAAAATGGAATCCTCATTAAGCTCCAGTCCCTGAGTCTCTTTTAAGTATGCTTTTAGCTGAAGCTTATTTTCTTTCTTAATGGATAACAGTCTCTGCAGCACTTTTTCATCCTGTGCAAAAGCTTCTAATTTTTTCAGCTCCATAGCATCTTTGTAAAATCCATCTCCAATCCAGTCAGTAAGGCTTTCTGCCAGCTTTGGATTGCAGTACAAAAGCCATCTGCGGAAGGTAATTCCATTAGTCTTGTTGTTAAATTTCTCCGGGTAAATCCGATAGAAATTGTTCAGCTCTGAATTTTTGAGAATCTCTGTATGCAGTGCTGCCACACCATTGACGCTGAATCCATAATGAATATCAATATGGGCCATGTGAACCAGATTATTACGATCGATGATAGCTACACTTTCATCCCCATACATTCTGCGAACCTTATCATCCAGCACCTCGATAATGGGCATCAGCTGAGGAACCACCTCCTTCAGATAGTGGATCGGCCATTTTTCCAGAGCTTCTGCCAAAATGGTATGATTGGTATAAGCACAAGTCTTTTTTACCACCTCAATGGCATCGTCCATCTCCAGCCCCCGCTCAGTCAGCAGACGGATTAACTCCGGGATAATCATGGTGGGATGAGTGTCATTAATCTGGATTACAGCATAATCAGACAAATCATAAAGATTGCTTCCTTTTTGAGTACACTCATCCAAAATCAAATGAGCAGCATTACTGACCATGAAATACTGCTGATAAATTCTCAGCTTTCTTCCCTGCTCATCGCTGTCATCAGGATATAAGAACAACGTCAAATTTTTCTGAATATCTTCCTTATCAAACTGGATTCCCTCTCCCACCATATCTTCGTCCACTGTGTCCACATCAAAAAGCAGCAGCAGGTTCGTGCGGTTGTTATATCCTGTCACCGCAATTTCATACATCCTGGATGTAAGGGTAAAGTCACGGAATTTCACCGGATAAGTAACATCCGTCTTCTTCAGCCAGCTTTTTGTCTGAATCCAGGGATTTTTTGTTTCTTTTTGCAATTTATGTTCAAACACCTGTTGAAACAGTCCCAGATGATAATTCAAGCCAATTCCCGCTCCGCTGTACCCCAGAGTAGCAATGGAATCCAGAAAGCAGGCTGCCAGTCTCCCCAGGCCACCATTTCCCAGAGACGGCTCTTCTTCCAGCTCTTCAATCTCACCGATGTTCTTGCCGTTTTCTTTCAGCAGCTCTTTCACTTCCCCGTAAATTCCCAAATTGATCATATTGTTGGATAACAGCTTTCCTATAAGAAATTCTGCGGATACGTAATAGATTTTTTTCTTACCCTTCTGGCTGACTTTCTCTTCTGCCATTTCCTGCACACAGTCCAACAATGCATCGTAGATTTCTTCATTTGAACTATGTTTAATCTCTTTTCCCAATTTTTCTCTCAGTTTCTGCTCCATTCCCATTGTGGTAACTCTCCTTTCTAGTCCGCTGTTTGTTCCAATCAAACAGTATATGAGTAATATTATTTCAGCAATCCCAGATTTTGGCATAAAACACCGATAAATCTGCAGTCGTGCTTGTTCGTTTCCTTTGACCGTATTATATAATCATTTTTTTATCATTTTCTTGCAAAATACTGTTCTTTTATAGTACAATCCTATCATAATCAGGAAGTAAAGCTACTTTTTTAGTAGTTAACCAGGACAACATAAACAAGGAGAATCAATGATAGATATTCAGGAATTTCAAAAATACCGGGAAAATAAAGTACACACAGAAGACAATTTTCCCTACAATACTTATCTGTGCAGCATTCCGCTGGACTTCCCCTGCGTGCCCATTCACTGGCATGACGAAATTGAACTGATTGTCGTGCAAAAAGGGAGCGGCAAAATTCTGGTGGATTTTAACCGATATCAGGTATCTGCTGGAGATATTGTAGTGGTACTTCCGGGACATCTCCACTCCATCGATGAGACTTCGGGCTGCTCCATGGAATACGAAAACATCCTCTTTCGAGGTGATCTTCTCTTTTCACGGAAAGAGGATATCTGCACCAGCGCCTATCTTCGGCCGCTGATCACAGGAAATCTGCCTGTGGACAGTTATATCCATCCGGGACTTGACTATTACAAAGGGTTTTCCCGAATCATCAAGAACATTGATACGCTCTGCCAACAGCGTCCCACTGGCTATCAACTGGCTGTGAAAGGTCACTTATTTCAGCTTTTCTTTCTGCTTCTGTCCAGTCAGACAAAAAAAGCTCTGTCCAAGACAGAGCAAAAATCGCTGGAAAAGATTAAATTTATCATTCATTATGTGGAGGAGCATTACAGCGAGCAAATTACAGTGGAGCAAATGGCCAATCTATGCTATTACAGCAGCTCCCACTTTATGAAATTTTTTAAAAGCCATATGGGTGTCAGCTTTGTTCAATATTTAAATGATTACCGCCTGACCATGGCCAGGCGGCTTCTCACTACGTCTGAATACAACGTGCTGGAGGTAGCCCAGCAGACAGGATTTGAAAACCTTTCTTACTTTAATCGGATGTTTAAGCGCAAATACGGCATCACGCCCAGACAGCTTCGATAGTAATTAAGAAAGCAAGGATACTTCTTTCAAAACATCCTCAATCTTTTTCACCGGGATGATTTCCAGCTTTTCCTTGACCTCCTCAGACACATCCTCCAAATCATCCACATTTTCATAAGGAATGAGTATCTTTGTAATTCCGGCTCGCTGTGCCGCCATCAATTTCTCCGGCAGGCCGCCGATGGGCATCACATTTCCTCTGAGGGAAATCTCTCCAGTCATGGCGTATTCCGGGCTTACTGCTTTGTCTTTGACCAAGGAAACCAAAGCTGTGGTCAGAGTGATTCCAGCAGAAGGACCGTCTTTCGGCACTGCACCAGAGGGCACATGAATATGCAGATCCTGCTTTTCCATTAACTCTGCCGTCTCAGGCAGCATTGATTTTACCAGACTGATGGCAATTTCCGCTGATTCCTTCATCACGTCTCCAAGCTGACCGGTAATTTTCACCTTGCCGGTTCCTTTCGTCAGAGCAGTCTCAATAAATAAAATCTCTCCGCCAGCCCGGGTCCATGCCAGCCCAGTTACCACACCTGGCATTTTCTCCTCTAAGATATGGTCATGGCGGATTTCCTTTCTTCCCAGAAAATCAGGAAGGCGCTTCTCGCTGACAGTTACACTCTTCTGCTGACCGCCCACAATCTTCACTGCCACATTGCGGCACAAAACATCAAGCTGCTTTTTCAGCCCCCGAACTCCTGACTCCATGGTATAGCCTGCAATCATTCTGCGAATGGCATCGTCTGTCACTTTCAGATTTCGGGACTTAATACCCATACTTTTCATAGCCTTTGGAAGCAGATGCTTCTGGGCAATGTGGAACTTCTCCACCGCTGTGTAACCCGGAAATTCAATGACTTCCATTCGGTTCAGCAACGGCTCGGGGATAGTATCTGTGGAATTGGCTGTACATACGAAGAACACATTGGACAGATCATAGGGTACATTCATATAGTGGTCTGTGAACGTACTGTTCTGCTCCGGATCCAAAACTTCCAACAGCGCACTGGCAGGATCTCCGCTGTAATCATGAGACAGCTTATCCACCTCATCCAGCACCATAACAGGATTCATGGCGCCACTGCGTTTCATACCTTCCATAATCCTTCCCGGCATAGCCCCCACATAAGTTCGCCTGTGGCCGCGGATTTCCGCCTCATCTCTCACACCTCCGAGGCTAATTCGCACATATTCTCGGCCGAGAGCCTTGGCAATACTCTGACCGATACTGGTCTTTCCCGTTCCAGGTGCTCCTACAAATAAAAGAATGGAGCCAGACTGCTTCTTATTCAACGCCATAACGGCAATCTGCTGAATGATACGCTCTTTTACTTTTTTCAGACCATAGTGATCTGCATTCAAAATTTCCTGCGCATTATTTAAGTCAATTTCGGGAAAATCTTCTGGCTTCCAGGACAGACTGGTGACAAAATCCAGATAGTCATAGAGAAGACCATACTCATGGCTCTCTTTTCCTTCCTGTTTCATACGGTTGAGAACCTTCTCAGCCTCTTTGCGGGCCTCGTTATTCATACCAGCTTCCTGGATTTTATTCGCAAACTTTCTCACATCGGAAATATTCTCCGGATGCATTTCGTCAAGCTGCTTCTGAAGAAAATCGATCTGCTTTTTGATGGCAGCTTCCTTGTACTGCTGTTCGTGAGTCTCCTGCTGAGCACTGGCAGCCTCCTCACTGATCTTTGACATCTCAATGAACTCATACACTGCCTGAGTGATCAAATCATATCTCTCCTCTATGGAATCCGTTTCCATAATGGCATACCGTTCCTCCGGAGAAAGACTCATATAACCGGAAATGGCACAAATCAACTCTTCCATCTCCTTCCAGTGCAGTACAAAACTTCTGGCCCACACACCCCATTGGAACTGCTGAACAAATTGCAGAAGGCTGGAGCGTACCCGCTCAAATCTCTGCTGCTGCTCCTCTCTGGGCAAATCCTCAATTTCTTCACAGGATTGAATCTTAGCCGAGATAATTCCATCGGTTAGATCCAGATTAGATACCCGAACCCTGTGCTTAGTCTTGATCCGTACCGTCCCTTCATCTCCAATATGCTCTATTTTTCCCGTAACACCAACCGGGTAAAAGTCCTCTGCCATCAGTACATTGCGCTGGGTATCCGATTTCAACATCAAAAATAAAATATCTTCTTCTCCGTCAGAAGTTATATGCGTCTGCTGCAGCATCTCCTTCTTAAAGAAAAAAGTCACGCCAGGTAAAATCACCATATCGTATACTGGTACTGTAACCATAATGATTCCTCCTCTTGTCAGCACTCACAAGAATCGAGTGCCAGTAATTAGGTAAATAATATGGCGAATGTTCATTCGCCTTGTTTGTAATTTAATATTCATTATATATTATAGTCGGAATTTTTCAAAATGCAATAAGTATCTTGATTTTTTTTGTACATTTTTGTGTTACTATTCACACAGCACTGTCTGGCCAGGTATTTTGGTGCCGTCGGCACAAAATCTCGAGACACACCCCGAGATGAAGGGACTGTCCTGAAATTTCTGATATGTCATTTTATATTTATATTCCACTATGGTTCTACTTATACTTTATACATTTGATTGCAACCAAGTCTTTGATCTGTATTTACATTCCACTATGGTTCTACTTATACAGCTAAAGAATTTGCTAAAAGCTTTTACAATAGCAATTTACATTCCACTATGGTTCTACTTATACACAATACTTATCTGTGCAGCATTCCGCTGGACTTCCATTTACATTCCACTATGGTTCTACTTATACTCCGTATGAGAATGCCGAGCATTATCGGGAAACTTAATTTACATTCCACTATGGTTCTACTTATACAGTGTTCATAATGTGGTGTTAGTATATAAGTGTGGACAGGAAAAGTTAAACAATCTATACTATCAAGT
>CAMQZX010000133.1 GCA_947039785.1 uncultured Lachnospiraceae bacterium
TCTATATATAGAACTTCCATAACTGAAAATACACAATCCATAGTAGTCACGAAGTTGACGACCTCAAAAGAATAGCAGGCTCTGGCCTGCTATTTTCGTTACAGACTTTTAAACGTATTTAATCCTTTTGCTTCTTTACGTTCACTTTGCCTGTTCCTCAGCGAGCTGACGTATATTTTCCAGATACTGCTCTGCTGCCTGCTGTGCTGCTTCAAATACGCCGTTCAGTTTCAACGCAGCTTCCGCTATGGAACCGGCATTGTCAATCTCGATTTTTCTGCTGGCAAGCTTCTCCTGAGTCTGCTTCAGCTCTTCCCGAAGCTTCTCGTTCTCTCTGCTTTGTTCCAAAAGCAGTTCCAGCAGATCAGCACGACTCAATTTTCTTAACTCCTGATCTGTCATAATGCTCCTTTCAACAGGGCATTTTGTATTCACCCTAACTTAATTTAATATTACATAATATTCATTGCACAATACCATTTCGCAAAATCAGATTATTGATAGCATTTCTCTCGTAAAGTATAGCACGCTCCTGTGAAAAAATCAATTACAACAAACATTGCAAAAACCTTTCTATTAGAGTGATTCCATTGTACGCATGGAAGTTCCCTGCTGCAGCGATCTGGAACATGCCGTAAAAACATCTTTACAAGAAAGCAGTAAGTTCATTCCATGGCAGGTTCATGTGATTTCGACAGAGGGCAATATTTTAGAAAATTAAAAGAAACAAATAAGGGGCGATCCGACTTTCTCGTCATCAGATCGCCCCGTTAAAACGGTTCTTTCAAAATCATTTCTCATTTCCTCCTATTCTATAGACTTTTGTTCACCTACTATGGATCTCTGCCTTTCATTGGAATCTCCTCCTTCGTGTTACATCTATGATTAACTCCTTCGGGAGATTTAATTAGTGTCAGATTACTTTCCCATTGGACCGTTCCTCCTTGGTTTTATTGTTTACTTTTATTCCTCTTGTGTTTTGTTAGGTTTATTTTAGTATAATCTTGAGGAAAAGTCAAGTGTTTTTTAATAATTTTATTTAACAATCATATTTTTCAGAATATTCTTTTGATAATAACCAATTCGCAGATTCCTAATATGTCTTACATGGTTTTCTTACTATTCCATCCTCTCATCTATGTATTCCAAAATCATCTCTTCCAACTGCTCCATTTTCTCCGCAGTATCCGGATTGCTGTATGGCACCCGGGCAATAATTCGCTGCACATATTGTTCTTCCTTAATCAGAGAAAATGTCTCCGGAAAACTGATATCAAAGAAATAAGCAATGTAAGACACCCAGTAGTCCATTTTAGTCTCCCGGTCTGCTGATAAAATGGATTTTCTGTCCAGACAGGACTGCCAGACTTTCTCCGTGATTGGCTGTGCCCCCACTGCCTTGGCATCCATGTTCAAGAGGACTTCCATGGAATCTTCCAATTTCACCCTGCAATTATCCAATTTATCTGCATCCCGAATCAGGCATGCATGAAGCTTCTGGCGCGGATTGTCAAATTCTCCTACGGCAAAATCGCTGTGACGCGCAATTGCCGAACGAATGATTTCATCCCAGCATTCTTCTGTCACAAATTGCCGGATCATCTGCCGCTCCCCAAACAGAAGATCCACACCAAAGGACGCATGATCCATCATGGTTGGCTCAAAGCTATCGTACAATTTGACCTGCTCAAATCGTCCAATGTCATGCAAAAGGGCAATCAGTTCCGCCAGTTGACAATCCTCCTGAGATAATTTCATCCGATGGGCAATTTCCGAAGTGCATTTTATCACACCATCTGTGTGGATCATTTTTAGTTTTATCTTTTCATTTTCACAGTCAAAATCCTGTAAATAATTGTCAAATTCGTCATGAGCCTTTTTCAAATCAATCATGTTTCTGTCTATCCCTTTCATACTATTCATTCCTTATAGTCAAAACGTATATTTATCATTATATTATAGCTGCAACAAGGTTTGGAATCAATTGTAAAGCTGAATTCTGCTTCCGTTTCTGTTTGGCAGTTATACTGTGCTCCGTCACTAACCTGGTTGTCAGATCTTTAATGCCTGCCGCGGGCAATTTTCCACACATTCCGCACAGAGAATACATTCCGTGCCGTTGACTCGGGTACGGGCGTTGTCTGTCATATCCACATTCATGGGACATACCTTTTTACATTTTCCACAGGAGATGCATTTTTCCTCATCAATTTTCACGCGCATTAAGGAATAATAACTCATGGGCTTTAAAAAAACAGTGACCGGGCAGATATATTTGCAAAATGCCCGGTTGTCCTTTAAAGTGACAGCCAGCAGAATTCCCACAGCATAGTAGAGGAGATTCCCCACAAGAAAGCTCCAAAACATAATGGATTCCTTATCGGCGATGTTCAGGATAAATAAAGACGCAACAAAGATGAAAGACAACAAAAACATGACACATCGTATGAAGGACCAGTTCTTTCTATGGGCCGCAGGTCTCTTATAAGGCAGTAAATCCAAAATCATAGCCGTCCAGCAGGCATATCCACACCACCCTCTTCCAAATAAAAGGGGACCGAAGATTTTTGCTACCGCATAGTGAATTGTTGCCGCTTCAAATACTCCAGAAAACAGATAATACCAAAAGCCTTCAATCTGCATGTTCTCTCTGCTTAACAACCCAAGATAAAGCAACATATACAGTCCCACCAAAAGCTGCACAATCCGCCGGGCATGTTTATACTTTCTGGTATACAACGCCAGACCAAGAGCTATGGAACATCCAATGTAACTGAAATTAAACAGATAAAACAAATTGTCCTTTGTCAGCCAGAGAGTGACTGCAACACTTTCAAAAACGGCCAGCATGATCAGCGGCCCGCTGTATTTCTTCAGAACGTTCATGTGATTCTCCCCTTTGTTAAATTTGATTATATCTATTTTATCATTATTAATACTTTTTCTCCATAACAAAAGTGGCTGTATCGTATTATACGTTACAATATATGATATCACTATGTTCTCCGGGGCATTCCATTGAAAACGTTTCTGACTCCTGGCTATCCAACACCGGTAGTATTATTTTTCTCTGTTTTTTCATTTTGCGGATATTCATGATAATACCAGTCCAGAAATTCACCATAAATTTTTTCCTCCGCCTTTTTTCGTGCTTTTACAGCATCCTCGATCTTGACAAATGATCCAAGATAATATTTTTTGCCCTTAAATCCGATTTGAGCAATCCATTTGTCCATTTTCCTGTTCCGGTAAACGCCATTGTAACCACTGGTATTGCTGGCAATTAATCTATTGTCCATTTTCTCAAGAATTGTTACCGAAGTTCCTTCCGTAAACCTCATATTATCCAGAATCACCTTGCTTTGCAGACAGCCGCAGCTTTTGGTGTGTCCCGTAATCAGATTGCTTTGCCGCACGATGGCTTCCTTACCACATTTACACTTGCATCTCCAAAAATATACACCGGATCGATTACCATCAAAAGCAATAACTGTCAAATTCCCAAACTGTCTGCCCAGAAGCTCCTGTGCCGGAGGATGCCCCAGACAGCCGCAGCTTTTGGTTTTTCCGCTCTGCAGCCGTGTTTGGCCAATCAATGCCTCATTTCCGCAATCACAAATGCAGCGCCATTGGTGCATCCCGTCGGCCTTTCCTCCATACCCTGTCACAGTCAGCCGACCAAACCTTTTCCCAATAAAGTCTTTCAGCGGCGGATGGCTCAGACAGCCGCAACTCTTTTTGTATCCCTGAGTCAATTGGTTACTCACTGCCAGACATTCACTTCCACAGTCACAGCGACACCGCCAGATGGTACCGCCGCTGCGTCCGCGCTGATCAGTCGGTTCCAGACAAACCAGCCGGCCAAACCGCTGCCCCGTCAAATCCCGAACACCGGGCTTCACTCTGGTCGTGCAGCCGCAATCTGTGATAGTTCCTCTCTGTAAGCGCCGGGTATCCACCAGAATTTCCTCGCCGCAATCACATCGGCAACGCCAGACGGTATAACCGTTTTTCCGTTCACTTGTAGCTTCCGCCACAGTCAGCCGTCCCACACGCAGCCCGATCTTAATTTCATTTGGTTTCTTCTTTCCCATAATTCTTTCTCCAGGCACTCCCGTTCAAGTACCCCTTGGCGTACTTGCTGCAATGTGTGCGCGTCATGCTTCCCATGACATGATACTTCTATTTCTTTCTGTGGGTTTTCAACAAGAATATAATCAGCAAGACAAACAGTATGGGAGCAGCAACCATCAGGGCTACAATCATCGGCTCAACCTGCATGGCCTCAGCAGTTACACGGACTGTCTGCTTCTCCGGCTGATTTTCCACCCGATGTCCCCGTACCAGCAGTCGATGAGTGTTGATGCCGTAAGGGGTACAGGTCACAAGGGTACAATAATCCTTGCCCGGCTCAATAGACAGCGCATCCGTGTCATAAGGCTCCACGATAAGGATTTGATCCACCTCATAAGTCAGTGTTTCGTCCAGAATTCGCAGAATAAAATCATCGCCCTCTTCCATCTCATCCAGATTGGTGAATAGTCTGGCACTGGGCAATCCCCGATGGCCGGATAAAACACAATGGGAACCTTCACCGCCTACCGGCAGTGACGTTCCCTCAATATGCCCCACGGCAATCTGAAGCACAGATTCATCGGTGCCATGATAGATAGGCAGGCTGCAGCCAATCAGTGGAATTTCAATATAACCAATGATGCCGTTGCCGGAAACATTCAGCAGGCTTTCATATTCCTCCCGTTCCTCATCGGTCATTTCATAGCGATTCGCCTTACCCAACAGAGTCTGATTATAACTTTGGGCATCAGCCCAGAGCTGTTCGTACGTATCTTGATCCAGGTCTGCCACCTGCTTTGCATATTCCGCAATGGCCCTGGATTGATGAAGCGAATTCCAGTAATCGCTGACCGTGGGATACAGCAGCAAGGACAGCCCTGCAAGAAAAATCAATATTAAAATAACCGTATAAAATCTACCTTTTTTCATGCAGGGTTCTCCTTGCCGCTGTGATACTTCAATCACAGCAGTATTTCTTTCTTATCTGTACCGGGAAGGGAGTATCTCCCTCCCCACATATATACAGCAAAAATATATTCTGGTTATATAAATTGCTATTGTTTATTTCTCCACACTCATGCGCTTTTTCGCTACCATCAAAACGGCAGCGCCAGCCACCAAAATGCCTCCGATAACATAGAACAGAGTAGTGCCCATGCCGCCGGTGGAAGGCAAAGTGGAACCTTTCTGGTTCATAACACTGGTGGTCAGACTTCCAGCATTCGCATCAGAGGTAAAAGTCAACTCCCCAGTGGCGGCATTACCATTCAGACTGGTCAGAGCAGGATTATCCGACTGAACATCATGCTCTGCAGTGATGGTAAACTCAATAGGTGCAATGGTGTTGTAGCCAGCAGGAGTTACCGTCTCAGTCAACTTATACTTACCATCATCCAGACCTGTAAATTCAAAGGAGGAAGCAGGATCCGCTTCATCCACGGTAAATTCCTTGATACGAATCCATGTACCATTGACCTCTTTCTCCAGTTTAAATGCAGCGCCAGTCAGGGGCTTTTTGTCCGGGTCAATTTTATTAACGATGGTCTTGTAGGTAAAGACGATAACAGTATCGTCAGGAGTGTTACCAGTCTCACCGCCTTGCTCATCGTTGGGGTTATTGGAGTATTCCAGATGCATCGTATTAGGGTTACCTGTGGAACCGATCGCAGCCTTATTGTTCAGAGTAGACTCATACTCCACGGTAATGACAGAGCCTGCATGAACAGATTTAATCTGCTTCAAATCAGAAAAAACAACCTCGAAGGTGCAGTCATCGGTAAGCTTTTCCTTCTCTGTAACTACGGTAAAATCTGTGGTAATCTCAGCACCATCCACATAGACCTTTACTGAATCAGAATCAAAAGTCAGTCCCGCGGATTCCTTATCGTGGAAGGTGAACTTATAGACCTTGTATTTGTCATAGTTAGCGGCCACGGTGCCTTTGAGCTGGAAGGGAACTTTGTCACCGATATCATAGTCAGCGGAGTCCTGCCAGTCAGTAGTGGAATCTGAAACAGAATCATTGGTATCCTTAACCTTCTTCTCGGATGTAACCGTGGAAGTCTTGGGACTGATTGTGGTAGGGCCAACAACCTGAACAACGTATAAGCTGTAAGATTCGCCCTCACCAACAGGGCCATTGTCTTTGATTAAATAGTAGCCGGTAGGAACAGTCAGGGGATTACCGTTACTAACTGTACCAATGGCGGTGCTTTCTAAATTGGCATATTTTTCGATTTCAGCCAGCTTCTCAGCGTCCGTTTTGCTGTTAACTGCTGTCAGAGCGTCCAGTATGCTCTGATCAACTTTCTGACCTTCTGTACCAGTACCGTTTTGTCCCCATTTCACGTCAGACAAGACGCCTTCATGAAGGTCACCCGTGAAAATCTGGTAGACATCATACCTGCGGGTACTTCCCTCCGGAGCGGAAATGGTTGTGTTCTCCGCCGCAAATACGGTAATGGACATGGAAAAAACCATCACCAGCGTCAGCAGCAGACTGACAAGTTTCTTTACGTTTTTCATATTCTTGTTTTCCTTTCTTCATTAAAATGTTAAATTTCATTTACTCACCGAGGATACCTTAGGATACTTGCATACCCCCTCTCCGTCGGTAGATTTCATACATCAGCGCACCTGCTATAAGAGCAATTCCGCTGAACGTATACAATAGAATACCAGGGCCACCAGTTGCCGGCAGCTCATAGGACGGACTCTCAATTTCCGTATTTTTAATCGTGATTACGCCAGAGCTGATGCCTCCGTTATTCTCATACTCCGTGGTATAGTTGGAGTTCTGGACCTCTTTGACATAGTAGGTGTAGTACACAGTCTTGCCATCCACAACACCCATCCTGGGCAAGTCTTCAATGATCTTGTGCCAGTTATCCTTATGACTGATGGTGTAAGTGCCATATTTAGTCTTCGAAGCTTCATCAGAAGTATCAGGACCGGAATCCGGGGGAGCTTCTGTGCTTAAAACAGTCAGCGCCCAGCCATTGCTACCCGGATCGTAAAGTTCAAGAGCAACCTGCGTGTTATCTCCAACAGTCACATCAAACTCATAGTAAGCAATCGTAGACGTTGACCCCTTTGCGGGCGAATAGGTGATTCCATTGACCTTGATATCTCCTCTTACCCACTGATACCATTTGTATGACAGTTGATAATGTACCTTTGTCCCGATTGGATACGTCTGCGTAATCGGCCCATCGTGAAACACATATCCCTCTTCATTTTTCCCACTTGTATTTGGCGTGAGTGTTACACTGCCATCTTCACCGGATCCGCCCTCTATCCCCGCCCCCGCAGTCTTTGCCACCTGGTACAGATCCAGGATAATAGAACCAGCCTTATTTGCCATTGGCGTCCCATCATGCCGGAACCACTTTTTGTCCACCTCAATAGATGTGGAATTCTTCGTATTTGCATAATAGATCACATCGCCTGCCGCATGTTGTATACCGGTAAAATCTCCGGGCATGGAGACTGGATACTTAGTTTTATCCGGATTTTCAATATAGAAATAATACGGCTCATTGCTTAGTATATAGCCTTCCGGCGCTTTGACTTCCTCCAGCTTGTAAGCCGTGTTATAGGACAAATTCTCCAGACTCAACAGACCATCAAAACCCGCAGTATAAACAGTATCTTCATCAGGAACAGATACATAATTCCCGGAATTTCTATCATACCTGTAAAGCTTGAATTCTGCCCCCTGCAGTGCCACACTGTTGTTGTCTTCGTCCACCTTGTAAATACTCACTCCCTGAATATTGGCACCGGCACTGCTCTCTGTCACCTTGATGTGGAGCTGGTCCTTGCTTTCACTGCCGCTGGTTGTATACCCCTTCAGGCTGGCGATATTAGTAAGTTGCCGCTCCCAGCCCACCGTAGAGGAAATCTTGTACTGATATTCCACCAGCAGCGGTGTACTGTCCGGGATGATAATTTCCAGTGTATAGGTATTGGTGGGATTCCACTGGTTCCCGCCAGTACCGATTTTATAAGTGTACTTGACCGGAATCTGCTCACCTTTGGAACCATCTGCGTTTTGTTTATATACTTTCACTGAACCGGGTACCAGCGCAGCATTGAAAGGATGGTCAGCAGAAACAGAGTGTTCCAGCACATCCACCAAGGTAAGGGTATCTTCTCCCTCTAACAAATCCCTGCCATTGGGATTAACAGAAATAAAATAGGGTATGATGTTATCATCGTATTCATTCCATGGCTTTCCATCGGCATGGGTATGACTCTTTTTTAAGGCCTCTTTGGTTTCGTCCTTTGTGATGGTTTGTGTCTGACTGTCTGTGCCGTGAGTCTTACCATCTTTTGAAATGACTTCCACCTCATTTTTAAACAAAGCTACTGGCTTCCCGTCTACCGTAGGCCACTGAAAACCTTCCTGAATCTTTCCCCTGACTGCGAAACGAATTTCCCTCAGATTTTCTTTTTTTGCTAAATTTTCCGGAATGGTGACAGTAACTATCTGGTCCTCTCTGGCAGTGATAATAGTAAAACCGTCCTTTTGATGACTTCCGCTTTCCGTGATGTCCATTGCACTAAACACGCCATCCGCCAAAATTTCCAGATAAGTCAGATCCACACCCTCAGGCAGCTTTTCAGTTACCGTCAAATCACCGCCATTGTAACCCTCAGGGACACTTACAGTAATGAGCCATTTTAATGTACCGTTTTTATCCAGGACCTCATCATAGTAATTGTGATTGGAATTGTCGGCGTTGTTACCATTTTGATCTTCCTTACGGACCAAAGGTTTATATTTAATCTGTCCATTACTCCATACTTGATTATTGATATCAGCCTTGTTTTGAAAGGTCAGTTCGCTTTTTCCTTCCCCCAAAGGAGCCATGGATTCATAGGAAAGGGCAAAGCTTTTTTCCTTTTCCAAAGGAGTATCAAATTTAATCTTGTATACCTTGTATTTTCCACTATCTTGAATTTGATCAAAACTGACTTCACTGCCGATACCATCCGGTGGGTTCTGACCTGGCCAGGCCTCCTTCTGCTCATTAGCAGTGATGGTATACTGTAAACTGAGTCCATTATTTTTTAAGCTTTCATCCAACGCGGCTTTTAATGCTTTTAGCTGTGCGCCCGTAAACCACTGACCATTCTGCAATTCATCTGTATAGACCCATGGAGCGGCAATGGGGCCCTTATTGGCGTCTATGTTTAACGTCCACCGAACAGTGGCCGTTTTATCGCCATTGTCAACTAAACTGTCTGCTGTTTTGGTCAGTGGATTATATGGGTCCCAATTCCCAACACCAATTTCACCGCTGGAAGCACCGGGACCCTCGCCAGGCTTCAGCTCCGCTGTATTTTTACTCTGTCCCTGACCAATCGCTTTATCTGCATCCGTCTCATAAGTAATTATGTAGGTATCCTTGCAGCCAGCCGGGAAAGTATATGGGAGTTTGATGGCGTCTTGCCCATTTAAAGCCGGAGAAATGTTTACGGCTTCTGTAAATTGCTTCCCATTGAAGGTATCTGTCAGCGTCCAGCCGCCAATGTCGTTTTTTCCTTCGTTTACGATAATTTTCCACTTAATCTTGCCGTCAGGCTGCTGCGCACCGGTCTTTTTGATGTAAGTTTGCTCAAATCGGGTGTCTACCTGGGCAGAATCCTCAATCTTACCATTATCCTTATTAACGGATTCCACGCTGACCTTGTTTTTTACATTGATAGTCCCGGCAGATAAATCGGGCAATTTTGCCATATAGGTAATGGTATAGATATCTCCCTCATCCATCTGGGGTAAAATGATATCAAAGCCGTTGTCCGTCTTTTGCACGGTGCACTCACTGTCAGCGCCGGACACGGTCACCTCTCCCTCCAGACCAATATTTGTCATTATATCTTTCAGTGTGACTGGTCCACCGGTGCCATTTGTGCTTTTGACTGTAATGATGTACTTGACAGTTCCTGCCTCATGGTCTACTTCGCTGGCCGTTTTCTGAACGTTCAAATCAGCTTTTTGGGTTTCTTCATCTGTCACTGTAATTTTTACATCTAAACTGTCATTGAAAAGTAAATCAATCTTTCCATTGTCCGAGGTGATAGAGCTTACCTTTGTTTCAAAACTGACAAATCCGTGAATCTGCTGTCCGTTTTGATTGTTCTTTGCATAGTCATCTGTAAAGGTGATAGAGACTTTACCATCCCTATCGATTTTGTAGGTACCAACTGTCTGACCTGCATCGT
This sequence comes from uncultured Lachnospiraceae bacterium, assembly GCA_947039785.1. Classification (GTDB taxonomy): domain Bacteria; phylum Bacillota; class Clostridia; order Lachnospirales; family Lachnospiraceae; genus JALFVM01. The sequence continues at coordinate 10,306 of CAMQZX010000133.1, forward strand.
TTTTAACCGTTCCCTCCGCTGCATTTTCCAGTTTTATACTATTAGGAAGCTGATAGGTGATGGTACTGTTTGACTCCGACAGTTGACCGCCCGGAACCGTATATTCCATCTTAAATCGCAGGTTATCGTTCTTGCTCACCTTGCCATCTGTCACAGGCTGCCATTCACTCCAGTCATTTGGCCGATGCTGAAGTGTAACGCCTGTGATCCAGGAGCCAAAATCCAGATCACCCTCTGCCATAAACGCCAGAGCATTTTCCTCCCCTGAAACAAGCCGCGCAAATGCATCAACATCCGGGAACGTTTCTTCCACATCAACCGGGTTCTCTGGCAAAACATCACCGGCTGTAATCTGATCATCTCTGTCACCTTCAATGGTGCTGCTGCCGTCCATATCTGTTTCTGACGCCGTGTGTATCCAAGTATCCGAAGATTCCACATCGGCATTTGGGGCTGAATAGCAGGACAGACTATGTTCATGCTCCACTTTTCCGCAAACCAATGCCTTCTCATAGTAGCTTTCATCATGAACGTGCATCTCTGCAGGTATGGCATCATCCAATTCCCCTACTGATCCCTCCATCTCACATATAAGCTGCTGCTCATAACAGAACTCTTCATGTTGGTGAACCTCAATGCCGCAATAAGTTTCTTCCTCCATTGCAATAGCCGGAAGAATCAGTGCATAAATAGTACAAAGCGCCACCACACAAGCCAGAACACCAGTCACCTTATGCCAAACCTTTCTCCATCGACGCTTCTGATTCCATTCTGCCACCTGCCGCAGCAAATCATATCTCATAAGGGCCCTCCCTTCCAAACCGAACCTTTCGAATCAAAATCATCCAACCGCCAAGCATGATGCATGACCTTACGACGGTCCACTTTCCAATGCAGCTCGGTTTTGAAGCCGCCGAAAAAGCAATGACCCTTTTCACGCATGCTTGGCAACTAAAATTTTATTGTTGTAATAAAGGCCGAAATGTTTATTTGCCAGAAGCTGTTGCTCTTACGTTCTCACTGCATGCCAGCGGCAATATATATTACATTATTTCCATAATGTAGTGAAACGCATAGAGAGTTATCTGGCAATTGACTG